>DATJYK010000155.1:0-58053 GCA_035578005.1 Terriglobia bacterium | reverse complement strand
AAGTCGAGTATGACGAGTGCTACGTGTGGGACTGAACACTGCGCTGGGGTCGCCCTTTCAGGGCTCAGCGTTTGGCGCGGCATCTGATTTCCCTGGGCGTTGCCCAGGGCTTTGTTAGTACGGCCCTTCGGGCCTCAAAATTTACAAACTCCAGACTTCGGCCTGCGGCGAAGTGGCGGAGAGGGTGGGATTCGAACCCACGTTGGAGTTTCCCCCAAACACGCTTTCCAAGCGTGCGCCTTCAGCCACTCGGCCACCTCTCCGGGAAGCACACTCCCAGGCTGGGCTTCAGTATAGCAGTCCTGGGTATTCGGGTTCCACTCGCAAATGACACCGATGTGCTAGCCTACATCAGTGAAGATAGGTGACAAGGCCCACACAAGATGCGATAAGGTGGGTTAGGGTTCCACTTTGCGGGTCGTTTAGAATGAGTAAAGCCTCGGTGCCCAAGAATCGCGATTGATCATGCGGGCAACGAGGCGATCTGGGCGAAATGGAGGCTTATCTATTTGGTAAGTTTAATGTTTTGACTGTTAATGCCTAGTGCTATATGATTGCTCCATGTTGAGTCAGCCTGACAATCGCGCCGGCCGATCAGAGGAGTTGGCGCAGATGACATCCAGTGAGACTCGCGCTGTCGAGTTGGGGGACAAAAGACGTGAGCGACAAGACGTCTTTGTCGGCACGGAGCTCGCCGACGGTGAGCGCCGCTAACCATCGCCAGTTACTAAGAAGCGGCTGGCTATATCTGCTGGCACTTTGCGTGACCGTCGCAACGGTTGGCGTCGAAGTCACGCTTGGGGGGTGGATGAGGGGTCAGCCGCCGGCTTCCCTTCTCATCATCCCGGTCGTCGTCAGCGCGTACCTGGGTGGGCTCGGTCCCGGGTTACTGGCCACAGCCGTGGCCGGATTCGCAGTCTTTTACGTCCTCATACCTCCGTCGTTCACTTTCATCGTACAGAATCCGGCTGACCACATCCGCTATATCGCCGTGACCCTGAGCGGCGTTCTGGTAACCGCGCTTAGTGAGGCGCTGCGTCGGTCCCAGCGGCGAGCAGAGGCTGACAACCTTCTGAGGACCGTGACGCTCGCGAGCATCAGCGATGGCGTGATCACCACCGACGCGGACGGCCGCGTAACGTTTCTCAATGCCGAGGCCGAGAGTCTGACCGGCTGGCAGAATGAGGTGGCTAAGGGTCAGGCTTTGAACAAGGTGTTCCACATTGCCGACCGGGAAAAGGATAGGGGTTCGGACGGAAGTGGGAGCCGCATTTCGTGGTCTGGAACGGTGGTGGGCTCAGTCACTCGCGCGGTCTTGCTGGATCGATTTGGCAAGAGGATTCCCATTGAAAATACGCGCGCGCCCATCCGAAGCTCAACGGGCTCAATTTTAGGCATGGTCCTCGTCTTCCGGGACTGCTCTCTGGTGGAGCAGGCTGAGGCGGAGCGTCAGGCTGCCGAAGAGGCCCTCCGCGAGAGCGAGGAGCAATTACGGCTTTTGTTTGAGACCGTGGACTCCGGCGTTTTCGTCACAGATTCCAAGGGCATCATCTTGACGGCAAATCGGACGGCTGAGCAGATGTTTGATTTGCCGGTTGAAGCCGCCCGCGGCAGGACCTGCTATGAGCTCTTTGAAACGGTTGGTGAAAACGGTTCGACACGCGCCCCGGAGGAAACCACGATCCAGCGGGCCTTAGCCACCCGCAAGCCCGTGAGCGCTGAAACCGTAGGAGTGAAGCACCCGGTACGGGGGATGATCTGGCTGCTGGAAAGCGCTCACCCCGTTTTGGCCACCGACGGCTCGGTGCGCCAGGTGATCGTGACGTGCACTTCGGTCACCGCGCTGAAGCAGGCCGAGGAAGCGCTGCGGCAGAGCGAAGAGGCGTTCCACACGCTCTTTGAGGAATCTCCCGTTATGGCGGCTCTCAACGATGCCGAGAGCCAGCGCTATTTCGACGTTAACCTCGCGTATTGTGAGTTTTACGGCATTCGCAAAGAATCGCGCCTCGGTCTTCGGCCTGCCGATATCAACCCAACGTTCGATTACGGCGTCATCCACGAACGGGTGCTACGCGAAGGAAGAGTGGAAGGCCTGGAGATTCCGTCAGTGACGGGCGACCGTGTGTTTCTGCTCTCGGCGCGCAAGGTCATGTTCCACGGCAGGACATGTATCTTGAGCACTCTGCAAGACATCACCGGCAGGAAGCAGGCTGAAGCCGTGCAGCTTCGAAGCCAGAAGCTGGAAGCTCTCGGCACGCTGGCGGGCGGCATTGCCCACGATTTCAACAACATTCTGCTCGCCATTCGTGGCAACGCTCAACTCATCGCGATGACGATGCCGCCGGACCATTCCGCTCAGCAGTACCTCGGGGAGATTTCCAAAGCCAGCGGCAGGGCAGCCGACTTGGTTCGGCGGATTCTCGCGTTCAGCCGGCCCCACGAACAGCACCGCTCCGTGATTCAACTGCAGCCTGCCATCGAAGAGGCCCTTAGGCTGGCCCGGGTCGCTGTGCCCACTGCCATTGAGATCCGCACGCGCTTCCAACCCCAGTTACCGCCCGCGATGGCCGATTCTACTCAGATCCACCAGGTCATCGTAAATCTCGCC
This sequence comes from Terriglobia bacterium, assembly GCA_035578005.1. Lineage (GTDB taxonomy): Bacteria > Acidobacteriota > Terriglobia > UBA7540 > UBA7540 > Gp13-AA77. The sequence goes on along the minus strand of DATJYK010000155.1, from coordinate 55,445 downwards.
ACCAACGCGGCGCACGCCATCGGTGACCGAAGCGGGCTGATCCAGGTCGATTTGGACGCCGTAACGGTCGACGGGGCGGGCCCCAGCCTCGTTCCCAATCTCACGCCGGGCCGCTACCTGCGACTGTCGGTCAGCGACGATGGCTGTGGCATGGACGAGTCCACTCAGAAACGCATCTTCGACCCTTTCTTCACAACTAAGCCTGTGGGCAAGGGCACGGGCCTTGGCCTCTCGGTGGTGCACGGCATCATGAAAAGCCACGGAGGCGGCATCAGCCTTTACAGTGACAAGGGCAAGGGCAGCGTCTTCCACCTGTACTTCCCCGCCGCCGCAGAACCCGTTCCCGTCGCACCGTTCGAAGCGGCCCGGCTAGAGGGGAAACGCGTCGGCCACCTGCTCTATGTGGATGACGAAGAGGCGCTTGTTTTCCTGGTTCAGTTGGGATTGCAGCGGCTAGGCTACCAGGTTACCGCTCTGACTGATGCAGCCCAGGCTCTGCGTGAGTTTCGAGCCCGTCCGCGGGACTTTGACGCCGTGGTCACCGATCTTTCCATGCCGGGCATGTCAGGATTCCACCTGGCCCAGGAGTTGCTGGCGACGCGGCCCGATGTTCCGATTTTGGTCACCTCCGGCTATCTGCGGCCCGAGGATCAGCAGGAAGCGAAGCGAATCGGTGTGCGCGGTCTCACAGCCAAGCCCGATACTATTGAGGAACTCTGCCTCAACGTCGACCGGCTCTTCCGCGATGCGTCAACCGAGCCGCTGTCCTCGCCCCCGTGATGGGCTGCAACCGAATATACTGTGATCGAGGCGCGAGCCTTGGCCTCGCGGATGGGGATGAGGAGGTAGCTTATGCCTGAAGCGGCGCGTCAAACGCGCGAATACGCCCTTGGACATTCATCCCAGGAGCTTGATCGCCTGAGCACCCAGGCGAAGTTGATGGAGCCCTTCACCCGCCGGTTGTTTGAGCAAGCCGGGATCGGGCCCGGCATGACGGTGCTTGACGTCGGCAGCGGCGCGGGTGACGTGGCGTTTCTGTTGCGGGAGATCGTCGGGCCCGAGGGCAAGGTGGTGGGTACGGACCGCGCACCGGCAGCTCTCCAAAGAGCCCGTGAGCGGTCCGTGGCGCTCGGCTATTCCAACGTCGAATTCGTCCAGGGTGACCCGGTTGAGATGACTTTTGATCAGCCGTTCGACGCTCTCGCGGGCCGCTTCGTGCTCATGTATTATCCGAATCCTGCCGACGCCCTGCGCCAGTTGGCGCGCCACGTCAGGCCCGGGGGCATCGTTGCCTTCCAGGAATCGGATAACAGCGGCGCGCGGACCTACCCGCCGCAACCCTTGTTCAACCGCCTCTTCGAATTGATGCAAAAAGCCATCGAGATCTCGGGCGCCGAACCGCGCATGGCTCTGAAGCTATACCCCACCTTCATCAGCGCCGGATTGCGCGCCCCTTCGCTGCAGACTGAAGTCGCTGCCCTGGGTTCCCAGGACCCGTTCGTGGAGCCGCTGGCGAACTTTCTGGTGCAGGGCCTTCGCAGCATGACGCCCGTCATCGTCAAGCACGGCCTCGCGACCCAGCAGGAGTTGGATCTTGACACTTATGCCGGGCGGTTGGCCGATGCCTTTCGTGCCGGAGGCGGAATCATGATGAGTCCGCCGTTCGTCGGCGCCTACACGCGGACGCCCGATTAGCGGCGCGGATTGCCGCGCGAAGTTGGGTGAGAGCTTCACCGGCCATGACGCTTTGGCCGCTGGGCGCCGGCCGGCCCAAACCTCCTCAGGTCTGCGCGCCGGAGTGTGGCGTATTTTCCAATCGCAGATCCGGAAGGTCGAGCCCAGCCGGCGTCCGGCGGCCAAACGCTGTGGGCGGACCGGCGCGGAGAAGAGCCCCAGGCGGTAAAAGCTGCCTGCATGCTAACTATTCCCCGTGCGAAGTGGTCGGTGCAATATCCACTTGCTGCGATTTCTATATAGCCACTATTCTTGACTTCATGAACGAGGTTTCCGAAGGAATTTCGCCGGTGATTGCCATCCGCCGCAAGGCGGCGGGCCCTTTGCACCGGCAAGTCTACGACGGCTTTCGAGCCGCCATTCTGCGCGGCGATCTGCGGCCGGGCCAGCGCGTCCCGTCCAGCCGCAACCTGGCTTCCGAACTGGGTATTTCCCGTATTCCCGTGCTCGACGGCTACGCCCAGCTTCTGGCCGAGGGTTATTTTGAGAGCCGCTCGGGGTCGGGCACCTTCGTCTCGCGCTCTCTTCCAGACCAATGGGGCCGTTGCCAGCCGCCCCAAACCCGGCCGGCGCGTATCGATGCAGGACCACGCCCGGTGTCGCGGCGCTGCGCGCTGCTTCCGCCGCAGGATCGCGCTCCGTGGTTCGACGGTTGGGGAGCGTTCGGAGTGCACCAGCCCGACTTTGAACACTTTCCTTTCCGGGTCTGGTCCAACCTGGTGGCACGCCACTCACGAAGCCCGCGAATCAACGCGCTGCGTCCCATGGGCCCGCTCGGCAGCGAACGATTCCGCAGAGCTGTGTGCGACTACCTGCGCACCGCGCGGGCGCTCCGTTGCGAGCCGGACCAGGTGATGATCGTGGCGGGCTCGCAGCAGGCGCTCGATATCTCGGCCCGAGTCCTCTTTGATCCGGGTGACGCGATTTGGGTGGAGGAGCCGGGCTATCGGCTGGGTAGAACCGTCTTTTTCGGCGCGGGCTGCCGCCTGATGGGTGTCCCGGTTGATTCTGAGGGCCTTGACGTGGCCGCCGGCATCAGGAAATGCCGCAAAGCGCGCGCCGCCTACGTGACGCCGTCGCACCAATATCCGCTGGGGTCCACCATGACCGCTTCGCGCCGCCTGCAATTGCTCAACTGGGCGCAGACCTCAGGCGCGTGGATCATCGAAGACGACTACGACAGCGAGTACCGGTATGAGAGCATGCCCGTCGCGTCTTTACAAGGCCTCGACCACAGCCGGCGCGTGATCTACATCGGGACCTTCAGCAAGGTCTTGTTTCCTTCCTTGCGGCTCGGGTTCATCGTGATTCCTCCGGACCTCGTAGGGCGCTTCATCGCAGTGCGCTACACCATGGACATTTGTCCGCCGCATTTGACCCAGGAAGTGGTCGCCGACTTCATGTGCGAGGGTCATTTTGCCCGTCACATCCGGAGAATGCGTTGTCTCTATGGCGAGCGGCGAACCACCCTGGTGGAGAGCATTCAGCGGGAATTGGGATCGATGGTGGAGGTGCAAGGCGCCGAGGCCGGCATGCACGTGGCGGTGGCACTGCCTGAGGGCTTCAAAGATCAGGAGATTGCAGCGATCGCTGCGCGCCAGGGCCTTTGGCTGTGGCCTCTCTCCCCAACTTACGTCGGGGAGCCTTTGCGGCAAGGCTTCATCCTGGGCTTCGGCAGTGCGACGGCGCAGCGAATTCCTGCCGCCGTTCGCCGCCTTCGAACCATTCTGTTGTCCGCACCTGCACATGCGTAGCTTGTTGACAGAGAGCGAGGGTGCGTCTGTTACTTAGCGTCATAAGTTAGCACTCTGGGAGAGCGGGCGGGACGCCCGCGCTCCCAGGGCACGTGCCGATTTTTGACGCCGCGTTTTAGTGCCGTCGCGGTCGTAAGCAACTTGTCGATCGGTTTGCATCGTAGCGCATCGTAGCCACGACACTGGCATATCTGTTAGTTTATCTTTGACGGTGGGGAAGTTTATTTATGAAGGACGTTCCGTTCGTCAAATATCACGCCACAGGTAACGACTTCATCGTGGTCTCGGCCAACGATATGCCGCCGCCCTCCGGATTTGGCCCGAAAGCGCGGAAAGCCAGTGCCCGGCTGTTCGCCGCCTTGGCGCGGGCGATACTATCCCGCCATACCGGCGTGGGCGCCGATGGCTTGCTCGTCTCCTGGCCTCCCCTCGGCGAGAGGAATCACGCCGCCATGCAGGTGTTCAACGCGGACGGCAGCGAAGCCGAGACCTCGGGCAACGGCGTCCGTTGCCTGGCGGCGTGGCTGCTGGATATCGGCGTGGGCCTGGCGCGCGTGGCGATTGAGACGGCGGCCGGTTTAGTAACCGTGGAACATACCGGCGATCACTACAGCGAGAGGCTGTTCCAGGTGAAGATGGGCGAGCCGGTCTTCGAGGCGGCGAAGATTCCTTTCCGCGCCGGGAATGTCCAGGCGCCCATCGTCCGTTACCCGTTGCCCACTTCGCTGGGCGCGCGGGAGGTCACGGTGACCTCCATGGGGAATCCCCATTGCACCCTGTTCGTGAAAAGTTTCGACGAGTTCGACTGGCGGGCTTTGGGGCGGGAAATTGAGAACCATCCCCTCTTCCCGAATCGGACCAACGTGGAGTTCGTCCGGGTGGTGAGGCCCACGGAGATTGAAGTTCGCTTCTGGGAGCGCGGTGTGGGAGAAACGGCATCCTCGGGTACGGGAAGCTCGGCCACAGTGGTGGCCTCAAGGCTCAACGACCTCACCGTTAATGCCGTGCGCGTGAAAACTGCGGGCGGTGAGCTTAAGGTGCGCTGGGGTGCGTCGCGCATGGTCTTCCTCACCGGTCCGGTGAGGCGCATCGCGAGCGGAACGTATGACCACAACCCCCGCCAGCGCGGAAAGACTTTCTGAGGCGCCGCGCAGCCCGCTAGCCCAGGTCTCTGATTGCGTTGCGCAGCTTCTCAACAGAAAACCCCGGCGACCGGCATACCGTCATCAGCCGGCGGTCCCTTTCTGTCAATTGTGCCACCACGCGCGGAATCTCAGGAGCTACTTTCTTTGGAATGTTCACCAACCCGTGCCGGTCGCCATGCAAGAGGTCGCCCGGAACCACTTGCATGCCGCCCACCTCGACCGGGCAGCCAAAATCAATGATTCTGGCATAGGCGTGAGAAACGGCGACATTGCCGGCGAACATCTGAAAGCGCATCGGTTGAATGGCCGTGACCTCTCGAACACCGCCGTTGGTGACGTATCCGATGCAGCCGAGAGCCTGAAGCATAGCGGCGTGCGTGTCTCCCACGAAGGCCCCGACGCCGGGCGGGTTGTCAATATCCTGCAGCACCACGATGCGCGGCTCCGGCACTTCGAGAATACTGTTCCACCATTCCGTGCGGTCGTGATAACTGTGACCGGACATGGGCCGGTCGCCGGTGCGAAGGCGCGCCGTGGCCGCATAGCCCACAATAGGAGGCAAGTCCTCAAAAACGCAACGGACGCTCGAGTTCGCAAAACCTGTGTTGCGCGCCCTCAGGTCGAACGTCTCGATGGCGTCCTCCACGGCGCATGCGTCGAGACGCCGGAGAGCATCAAGCTCGTGTTCGGTTAAGCAGGATTGCAGGGCCACATGAGCCTCCTCGCGAAAGTTCTACGTTGATGGCAACATTCTAATTGAAACGAATCCGCAACACTCAAGCTTATTATTAGACCGGGCGGTGTGCGGATCGCATTTTTGACCGGGCTTGTGTTTGGGGTAACCCGTCCTTCCTTCCCAGCTCGAAACTGGTGAAAATGCGGGTCAGGCCAAGAGCACCAAATTTCGGGTACTGGTGTCATTTGCCGGGCGGGACCATCCGTGACGCAGTCATTCCCGCGTAGGCGGAAATCCATTGCAGAAGTCCTGGAAAAGGAAGGTATCAACGAAGTGGATTCCCGCCTTCGCGGGAATGACTGCGCCTCGGAGAATTCCGCCCGGCAAATCAGTACCAAATTTCGCTTGCTTTGGCACATCGGATGTATTAACCTCAAGGCCATATAAAGAGGTTCGGCCCCGCCCGATTCGTAACGGATGAGATCCCCCTCTCATCCAGGTGCAACGGACGGGGCCCACCTATAATCGCTTGCCACGGCAATCCATGAACGTACTCACGATAAACGCAAGTTAACTTCGCGCTTATTCTGCATGGGCTGGTGCCGACAAACTCGCCGCCCGACAATTTGGAGATGACAGCCTCGCCTGACCGTGCATGGACATGCGTGGCACCTGACCGCGAGCTCGCCTTTGAAGACCTCCAAACCGGCACCCCCCCAGGGGGTATGCCTCAAATGCAAAAACGAACCCGATAAGTGTTTTAGAATCAACAAAAGTGCCAAAAAACGAACCTAAACGAACCTAAAACGAACCCAAGCTCTGCCAGCGGCCTTCAGACTAAGTCTTGTAGAATCAATAAACGCTTTGGAGAGCTAAAACGAGCGAACCCACGCGAGTTGATGCTTTCGAGACAGCAATCACCGGCGTTGGTCAACGGATTCAAACCAGGTTGAACGCGCCCGTACGTGGTTGGCGTGAGCCAAACTTGCAAAATAGGGCAACATGGCAAAATAGGCTTGCGCGCTTGAATTCAGTTGCGTATATTTGATGGGAGTACGTGTAAGGCCAAGGGCAGTAATGAGGGCTATCGGGGTTCACATGAGTAAGGCTTTTGGTACTATCCTGATGCGGGTGACGCTGGCCGTTTTGATCTTGACGCCTGCGGTGGTTTGGGCGCAGCAGACGCCGGTCAAGCAGAAAAGGAACTCGCAGAACCAGCAGAACGGTATCAGCACGAACTTGAGCGTTCAGCCCAATCCCATGTCAAGCCCGCTGCTGCGAAATCCCGAGGGTCTCACTCCGGTTCTATCCTTGGGGCCGCTTCCGCGAAATAACGGTTCCCCACAGTTTACTTCCGACACGGCCTACATGAACACTCAGATCAACCAGCAAATTATTCCGCTCGCCAACCAGTACATCAACATGCAGCAGAATATGGCGGGTGGAAACGGGCCTCCCGGTTCAAGCCAGACCGGTAATGGCTCATCCGTCCCGGCGAAAGGTACCGGTGTCAACGGCAAACAACAGGGCAAGAACGCTCGTGGTCTGGCGGCGCAGAAGCAGGGCAGCCAGGGCCAGGAAGCCAAAGGCGCCCACGCTAATCCGGGTCAGGGCCAGGGGCAAACACCGTAGCTGCTGGGATGGCCGAAACTGCGTGCTTTCGGCCAAGTTAACGAGCCAACTCCAGCACGTTTCTTTTACTACCGGGCGCCTTGCCGGCTACGCAATAATCTTCCACCGCAAAAGGAGGCTGGAATGCGAAGATCGTCTTACAAGACGTTCGTCACGTTCTTGACGTGTGCCTTGTTTGAGGAGGCGCGATGGGAATAGCCGCGTTTGACTACTACCGCACCAACCAGGACGCCTTTCTCGGCGGCTTGAAAGACCTGCTTCGAATCCCCAGCATCAGCACCCTGCCGGAGCACAAACCGGACATTCAGCGCGCAGCGGACTCGCTCGCCGGCGAATTGCGCTCCATGGGCATGCAGAATGTCGAACTCATTGAGGGTAAGAATGGGCAGAATCCACTGGTCTACGCGGAGTGGCTGGGCGCGCCGGGGAAACCCACGGTGATTCTTTACGGCCATTACGACGTTCAGCCGCCCGACCCTCTCGACGAGTGGAAGTCGCCCCCGTTTGAGCCCGAGGTGCGCGATCAGAACATCTACGCGCGAGGCGCGGTGGACGATAAGGGACAGACCTACCTGCTGGTGAAGGCCGTCGAGGGGTTCCTGAAGGGCGAAGGCAAACTGCCCGTCAACGTCAAGTTTCTGATTGAAGGCGAAGAGGAAGTGGGCGGGGAACACCTCGAGGCTTACGTGAAGGGACGTCCGGCGCGCCTGAAGGCGGATGCGGCGGTGATCTGCGATACGGAAATGTTCGCGCCTAATCTCCCCACGCTCACCACCGGCCTGCGCGGACTTGTTTACACCGAGCTTGAGGCACGCGGCGCGGCGCACGATTTGCACTCCGGCGTGTACGGCGGAGCGGCGCCCAATCCGGTCCACGCGCTGGCGCAGATCATCATGGGATTGAAGGGGCCTGACCAGAAAATACGTATCCCTGGCTTCTACAAGCGAGTTCAGAAACCCAGCAAGGCAGAGCTGGCCGCCTGGAAGCGCCTGCCCTTCAACGAGAAGAAGTTTATGAAATCGGAGATGGGCGCTACGGCTCTGGTGGGCGAGAAGGGACCTTCGGTGCTCGAGCGCCTGTGGGCGCGTCCCACGCTGGAGGTGCACGGCATCCGCGGCGGCTTCACGGGCGAAGGCGCCAAGACGGTGATTCCGGCCGCAGTCACGGCCAAGATCAGCATGCGCCTGGTGCCGGAGATGGATCCCAAAGAGGTGGTGCGCCAGTACACTGCCTACGTCAGGAAGCTGACGCCGCCCGGTATTCACACGAAAGTGCGAGTAATTAGTAGTGCTCCCGCTTCGGTGGTGTCGACTGAGAATCGGTTCATTGAGGCGGCCGCTGAGGCGATGGAGCAGGTGTTCAAAAAGAAGACTGTCTACATGCGCTCCGGTGGCTCCATCCCCATCGCCGGATTACTCCACGAGGAACTCGGACTTCCGGTGGTGATGATGGGTTTTGGCCTGCCGGATGACAACCTGCACGCGCCGAACGAGAAGTTCCACCTGCCGAACTTCTATCGCGGCATCGAAGCGGTGGGGCGTTTCTTTGAGCTGCTGGGCCAGTAGTCGGAATATCGGAGCTTAGGCAAGCAAGTCACAGTCGTTCGACATTTGCAAGGCCCTGCTTCGGCAGGGCCTTTTGCGTTGTGCTCTCTTACGGAGGTGCGGTGAAGAATGCAAAGACGCGACTTTCTTTCGTCCACGTTGGCTCTTGCAGCCTCGAGTTTGGCTCCGCGTCCGGCGCGCGCCGCCGACGGCCTGGTGGAAGTGCTGATCGACGAGCCCATCGGCGAGATCGCACCGGAGTTCCATGGTCACTTCACTGAGCACATCGGCGGCGTGATCTATGACGGCATCTGGGTGGGTGAAGACTCGAAAATTCCGAACGTGGGTGGCATTCGCAAGGCCATAGTGGACCACATGCAGCAGTTGAAGGCTCCCGTGGTGCGCTGGCCGGGAGGCTGCTTTGCGGATAGCTACAACTGGCGGGACGGAATCGGCCCGCGCGCCCAGCGTCCGGTGCGCACCAACTTCTGGGCCAACGTTCCCTCCCTCTGGAAGGCGCCTGATGGTCCTCAAAAGTACGAGCCCAATACGTACGGGACCGCGGAATTCATGCGCTTCTGCCAACTGTGCGGATCCAAACCCTATCTGGCAGGCAACGTCCGAAGCCTGACGCCTACTGATTTCGACCAGTGGGTGGAGTACTGCAACTCGCCCAGCGGGATGACGACCCTCGCAAAGACTCGTGCTGCCGATGGCAGTTCGGAACCTTATGGCGTCCTGTACTGGGGCATCGGCAATGAATCCTGGGGCTGCGGCGGCGACTTCCAGCCTCAGGAGTACGCCGTCGAGTTTCGCCGCTTTACGGCTTGGGTTCCCGACTACGGCGCAAAGCTGCGCTTCATTGCGTCAGGCCCTGGCGCCGAAATAAACGATCCCAAGGTGGAATGGACACGAGGACTTTTCGAAGGCTTGCTTGCCAAGGGCAGGTCAATGCTGGACCGTCTTTACGGTCTCTCCGTGCACTATTACTGCTGGACGGCCGGCAAGGGGAGCTCGATCGATTTCACGGTGGACGACTGGTATCAGCTCCTGTGGCAAGCCGACGTGATGGACTCCATCATCGAGAAACAGTGGCTGGCCATGGGAGAATTCGACAAGGAACACAAAGTGAAGCTGGTGGTGGACGAGTGGGGCGCCTGGCACCGCGGCCCGGCGATCGATCCGCGCTATCTCTTCAGCTATCCACCCAGCCTGCGCGACGGGCTTGTTACAGGTATCACTCTTGATGCCTTCAACCGCCATGCTGAAAAGCTGGCGATGGCCAACGTGGCCCAGCTTGTGAACAACATCCATACCCTGTTTCTGGCGCGAGAGGACCGGTTCGCGGCCACGCCTGTCTTCCACGTCTTTGACATGTACAAAGCGCACCAAGGCGGTCAGTCGCTGCGTTTCGTGGCCGACGCCCCTTCGATTGGCTATGGTGCGAATAAGTCGCTTTGGGGGCTGGCGGGCTCGGCTTCATTACACGGAAAGACGCTGGTGATCACGGTGGTGAACCCGCATGTCACCGAAGAGCGCACCGTAGAGGTCGCCCTTCGCGGCGCTGCCGCCCAGTCCTGCCGGGCCACGGTGCTGACCTCAAGCGACATTCACGCCCACAACGATTTCGACCACCCGAACACGCTTGAGCCTCACGAAGAGCCGGCCAATGTAAGCGGGTCAAGTTTCACGTGGGCCTTCAAGCCGGCCTCTGTGACCAAGCTGGAGATTGCACTGACTTAGACTTGGGGAGACGGCAATCCACCCGCTCCGGTTGGCCCGCTCCTCGTGCTATACTTGGAACATCCTTTAGCGCCAGAGGGTGACCTGCAATCAGGTAAATGGGCGCGTAGCTCAGTTGGGAGAGCGCGGCGTTCGCAACGCTGAGGTCGAGGGTTCGAATCCCTTCGCGTCCACCATTCCGGTCGGGCAAGTCAGCCATGGCTCGGCTAGCCTGCTCCGTCTCTACTACTTTTGGAATCCCATCCTTGGAATACTCTCGAACGTACCCTGAAACAGCGGACTCGCTGTCTGATCCTTGGCTTTGACCAGCCGTACGCTGTCATGGTATTCCTGAGCGTGCTTTTTTCGCTGACCGTGTAGAACATGCGCTACAACCCCTGTCTCAATAACAACTTATGAATGCATCCTTGACCGTCGCCGGAGTGTGCCAAGGGATCAGTTATTTCGCGTGGCTCTTGAGTCTTCAGCGCAGGCCTCGCCATGCGAGAGCGGGCCGGAACTCGTCACGTCGATTTGGCATCGCGCTTGCCTAAACCCTAGCGCCTCTCAGACGGCAGGTGCAGTATGGACGTTGGGTTTGAAAGCTCGACCATGAGGTGTGATGGAATTCACTCGGCACGAATGGGCTCCGACGGCTCCCTAGCCTGGTACAAGGTAGTGGGAATCGAGTTCTTCCTGTTCGCGGCGATTCTGGCACCCGTGGTTTGCGGCGCCCTGTTGGCGCGGTAGGGTCACGTCGATTTTCGCAAGCTTGAAGGCTTGACGGCCTCTCAGGATCCCGTACTGCTGTAGTTCTGAACGCCGCGGTTCCAAACTACCCATGCCAGGGCGAAAAAACTGAGGGCCACCACGGGTACCAGATGAAAGTAGGGATCGAACTGAGGCCGGCGCAGGAAATGGGTGCTGGGGTAAAATGACGCAAACCCGAAAGGAATAATCCAGCTCAGAAGGAACTGGATGAAGACGCTGTAGATGGTGAGCGGGTACCGGCCGAAGGTCAGCATGTTGAACACCGGAGGCACAATTCCCACGCGGTCTTCAAACCAGAATGAAACGGCCGTCAGAATGAGGAACACGGCAAGATAGATCATCGCCCCCGACAACACCATCAGCGGAAACCACAGGTAGTCGGTAGGCCCCCAGTGATAGCCTAGATGTTTGCTCGCCACGGCGAGCACCCAAACGCCTGTAACCACTTCCTGCAAGGACTCAATCCGGAACTTTTCGCTGAGCACCTGAAACAGAGTATTGATGGGACGCAGGAGGATGCGGTCAAACTTGCCTTGGATGATGTAAATGTCGCCGAATTCGTACAGGTTCCAACTGACCACGTTGAAAAATCCCAAAGGGATCAAGGAAAAGGCGTACAGAAAAAGGATCTCATCGAATGACCAGCCTTGAAGACGCGGTATCTTGGTGAACAGCACCAGGACGAATCCAAAGCCGATCACGGTTGCCGCCATTGACGAGAAAAAGGCAATAAAGAAATCGCCCTTGTAGGCGAGGCGCACCTTGGAATACTGCGCGAAGTACAATGCGAAAAGCTTGAGGTGGCGCTTCATGCGCAATTGACGTGCAGATGACTCTGAATGCCCGGATCAGACTCATCCGCCTTGAATGGCGATTTTCCGGCTCGACCAGTTCCACATTGCGCTGCCCAGCCCGAGCATGGCCGCAACCCAAAAGAGCTGCAGGCCCAGCGCCCTGAAAATGGCGACGCCGTTGATCTTACCCAGGTAGAGCAGCACAGGCACATAGCTGATGTATTGAAACGGCATGGCGGCCAAGGCCACTTGGCAATAATGAGGAAAGAAGGAGATGGGAATCAACAAGCCGGAGAAAAGGTCGAGCACGAAAAACTTGGCTCGCAACAGGCCCAAGATGGATTTCAAGCGAATCGCCAGTGTCCCGGCCGCGAAGTTGATTCCCGCGACGATGAAGAAGCTGAAGATCACACTTAGAAAGAATGCAAGGAACTGCAACCCGCCGGCCGGCCGCCGCAAAGGATACACCATCACCAGCACGACGGCCGTTGGCACTGTCAGCAGAGCCAGCCGGAATACGGATTGGCCTAGCGCCTGCGCGGTTAGCATCATCTGCAGGTTGACGGGCTTGATCAGATTCATCACCAAGGCTCCTTCGGTAACCTGGTTGGCGAGATCCTGATCAATGTTGTTGAAGTAGAACGAACGGATGATCCAACCCACGGCGATGTAAGTGAGAATCTGCGGGAAATCAAAGCCTGCGATGCGGTCGCTGTGCTCGAAAATAGCCTTCCAAATGAAGTAGTACACGGACACGTAAATGAAGTAGGTGACGATTCCCGTGTAGTAGCGAAGGCGATAGGCGAGCGTGTCCAGAAACCCGACGCGCATGAACTGGCCGTAAACACGGCCCAAACGAACCAACGAGTTTATTTGCCGTCTCAACAAATCTCGCGTAACCGCAGCGTCAGTGAGAATCACGTGTACCCAGCAGTTCTGGATTCACAGCCGAGATGGTCCATTCTCATCGACCTCAGCGCCGTTCGCCGGCGCTGTTCCCAAGCCCACTTCGCCCCTGAGGTAGATCCTCTTCACGATATTCTCGATGGGTTCCTCTTCCACGAAAATATCCTGAACTTCAAGCGTGTTCACCAGGTTTCGGATGACTTCTGCGGTCGAGTGGCGCCGGCGATCGAAGCGCATCACGTAGGTGAGTTCGTCCACCCGTTCGAGGGTGTGTCCATTGCTGCTCACGAGGTCGAGCCGAGCCAGTTGCCCGCGGTCTTTCAGCAGGAATTTCACTTGGTTGTATTCGGCCAGGCGATCTTTCATGGTGGCGAGCGACCCGTCAAAGAGGACCTTTCCTTTGTCGATGACGATGATCCGCCGGCACAGCTCTTCAATGTCTGCCAGGTCATGGGTAGTGAGCAACACGGTGGTGCGCTCAGTGCGGTTGATTTCCTTCAGGAACTCGCGGATGCGGTCCTTGGCCACAACATCGAGTCCGATGGTGGGCTCATCGAGAAACAGCAGCGGCGGGTTGTGCAGCAGCGAGGCGGCCAGGTCACAGCGCATGCGCTCGCCCAGGCTCAGCTTGCGAACGGGAGTGTGCAGGTACTCTTTGACGTTGAGAATCTCAGAGAACACGCCGAGGCGCCTGCGATAATCCTCGTCCGAAACTTCGTAGATCTCTTTGAGCAGCCGAAACGACTCGACCACCGCGATATCCCACCAAAGCTGCGTACGCTGGCCGAACACCGCGCCAAGATGGCGAGTGTAGCGGCGGCGCTCGCGGTAGGGCACGAAACCGCTGGCGAGCAAAAGGCCGCTGGTGGGTACCAGGATTCCGGTGAGCATCTTGATGGTGGTGGACTTGCCCGCGCCGTTGGCGCCAATGTAACCTACCATCTCGCCCGGTTCGATGCTGAAAGTCACGTGATCGACCGCATGCACCGTGATGTATTCGCGCACGAACAGGTTTTGGAAAGCGCCTACCACGCCCTCGCGACGGCGAAAGGTGCGAAATTCCTTGGTGAGGTCGCGTACTTCAATGATGGGTGGCATAATTGCCGAGAGAAGCTCCGTCCGCCAAGCAGGCTCCATCTCAGTAGACGCCTGAAGCTGTCAGACGATGCGGAGGCGCTGCTACCCGTTCCGCTGGCGCATCCACTCGCAATGCCTGCGCCGGATCTTGATATAATTACGCGCGGCAGGCGCTCCGCGGTTTGAACCGCGAGGTTCGCGCGGCTGCTTCGTTGTTACCTCGAACTCATGGGAGAAACATGATGCGCAGACGAAAATTCATAGCAACTTCACTGGCAGCTTCGGCCTTAGCCGTGGGCAAGTCCGCTCCGTTGCGCGCAGGGATGCCAAGTGAAACGGAGTCCCAAAACACGAGCGGCGGAATGGGCCGCGAATACTACCAACTACGCCGGTACGAACTGCGCAACGGGCCGCAAGTGAAGCTAGCGAACAGCTTCTTTCAAGATGCATTCATCCCGGCCGCCAACCGGCTTGGCCTGAAGCCAGTGGGAGTTTTCACCGTCGCGGTCGGCGCCCAAAGCCCGTCCCTTTACGTTCTCGTTCCGAGCACTTCCCTTGAGACCCTGGTTCAGATTGACGCGCGTCTCGCCTCGGACGCCGATTACGCGAAGGCCGGCGCAGCTTTCCTTCAGGCTCCCGCCACCAACCCCGCTTACACCCGGATGGAAAGCAAACTCATGGTTGCGTTCGACGGTTGGCCCAAACTGCAGGTGCCCTCCGCGACAGCTCAGAATGGCCCGCGCGCTTTTGAACTTCGCACTTATGAAAGTCCTAGCGACGCTGACCACGTGAGAAAAGTCGAGATGTTCAACAGCGGCGAGTTCGACGTCTTCGGTCATGCGGGATTCCACTCGGTTTTTTATGGCGATACCCTTGTCGGCTCGCGACTGCCCAACCTCACCTACATGCTCAGCTTCGACGACCTCGCAAGCCGCAACAAGCTGTGGGCGACTTTCGGCTCGTCGCCGGAGTGGAAGAAGCTCTCGAGCTCACCACGCTACGCCTTCGAAGAGATCGTGAGCAACATCACCAACGTCATCCTCAGTCCGACGAGCTACTCGCAGATCTGACCGGCTCGAGCTTTGGCCCCGGTGAGCACCTAGGCCTCGATCTTAGGCGCTCGCCGCAGCGCCTGATCGCTGGCGTTCTGCCACTACGGTCACCTGCATATCACGCGCCAGCCGGACGATCTGCTGGACTAGGCCTGGCCGCAATATCGGCAGCGGCGCCTGCTTCCGCGGCCGCGCCAAAAAGATCTGGGTGACTCGGTTCAGCCGCGCGAAGTCAACCAGGGTCTGGGCCACGTTCTCCCCTTCGAGAATGCGTGCTTCAATGTGCAAGTTGCGGGCGAAGTTCAAGTGCTTCTCGACGGCCTGGCGCTGTTCGGGCGGCAAGTCAGACAGATCGGCGTGGGGGTGGACGAAGGCCACGAAACATTCCGCCTGCAGATAATCGGCCACGCGCTTGCCGCGGCGGATCAGAGCCGCGCTGGCTGGGTCAGCGGTGACACAGATCAGGATCTTGTCCTCCGTGTCGGCGGCCCGCGCCGCGGGATCCTGACTGCCGCTCCATGGCGCCACCGGCGGCATTTGAGTCTCCTGCGCCGCGTAGCGTACGTCGACCTCGTGCGCTGTCTGGCGCAGCGCCAACTCACGGAGCGCTACCAGCGTGGATTCTTTGAAGAAGTTCTCAGTGGCGAGCTTCGCCTTTTCGGTTGAGTAAACGACGCCGCGCTTGAGGCGATTCAGTAGTGCAGCAGGCGGCAGGTCAACCACCACCACTTCGTCAGCCTGCTGCACCACCCAGTCCGGGATGGTTTCCCTTACCCGAATGCCGCTAAACTGCCACACTTGGTCATTCAGGCTTTCGAGGTGCTGCACGTTCAGTGTGGTGAGAACGTCAATGCCCGCCTCGAGGATCACATGGACGTCTTCCCACCTCTTGGCGCGGTCTGAGCCGGGAACGTTGGTGTGGGCGAATTCATCGACGGCGCAACATTGAGGGTGCCGCCGCAGAACGGCGTCAGTGTCCATGTCTTCGAACTGGACGCCCCGATATTCGATTCGGCGCCGCGGCACAATCTCCAGGCCTTCCGCCCTGGCGATGGTGTCCTTGCGACCGTGGGGCTCAAAGTAGCCCACCACCACATCGACGCCTTGCTGCTTCAGCTCGTGCGCCTCTTCCAGCATCTTGTAGGTTTTGCCTACGCCAGCCGCATAGCCCAGCAGGATCTTGAGCCGGCCACGGTGAACGGTCTCTGCCATCGCTCACACTCACATCCATCACCCTACTGAGGAAACACGCGCACATCCATGTGGTCCGCCTCCCGAATGAGCCGGTCCACCGGACCTCCGAATATCCGGTCCCACCAGTTGTGCCCTGCGCCGCGGGCCACGAAGATCTGGGTTACGGCCCGGGCGCGCGCAAAGCGCATAATCACGTCCACGGCGTCCTCGCCGTCCAAGGGCTCCAGACTGGCGCCGGCCTCGCGCGCCATCGCCAGGTTGCGCTCCAGTGCGGTCCGCTCCGCGGGAGTGAAGTCGGGCCGCGCGTGGTAAGCCGCAATCAGTTCACCGTGAAAGCGATGAGCGTTGCGCAGGCCACTTTGCAGCATGGGACCGGCGTCGGCGTAAGGCGTCAGCCAAACCAGGAATCGTTCCTGCGCGCTCCAGATCTGGTCGATCCCGTGTCCCTGCAAATAGCGCTCGAGCTGGTGGTCCACGACGTCTGCCGCCAAGAGCAAGGCCAGCTCTCGAAGCTGGGCAAGCTGTTGCTCTCGGCGCGGACGAGCCTCCTCGCCCGCTCCAGCCTCCTCTTCGTCGTCGCTTGCGAGACAGCTCTCGGGCGACGCGTCCACCACTTCGATCTCATCCGCCCGGGTGAGGAAGGCCCGCGGAACGCTTTCGTCGACCGAGCGGCCTCGAATCCCGGCCACGCGCTCCTTCTCCTCGTCAATGTATTGCAGGTTCACGCTGGTGATCACCGAGATGCCAGCCGCCAGTAGTTGCTCCACATCCTGCCAGCGGTGAGGATTCGGGTTCCCTGGAGGGTTGTCATGCGCGAGACCGTCCACCAGGCACACTGCGGGTCTTCGCTCCAGGATCGCGTCTACGTCCATCACCGGGACGCCATCGACCACCCGCAAGGGGATGACCTCGAGTTTATCGAGCAGCGCCTTTGCTTCCGGCGAAGGATTGGTTTGAGTGGCGCCTACCACCACGTCTTGGCCTCGCTCCCGCCGGCGCCGCCCCTCGTCCAACATGCGGCAAGACTTCCCAACTCCGGCTGCGTAACCCAGAAATACTTTGAGTTTGCCACGCCGCGCTTGCTCTTCCTCCGCCTGGACCTTGCGCAACAGCGCTTCCGGATCCGGGCGGCTCAACACCGCGCTTTTCATAAGGCTCTGTCTCCCTTTTCAACTATTAGTATGCTCGGGCTGCCAGCATGGAGTCCCGCTCAGGCATCGGCATCGACCACAGACTGTCATCGAGAGCGTAAGCTTTTGTCACAATCCTCGTGAGCTGAAAGAGTCTCACTGTCCAACCTACTGATTCTACATGACATTCCAGCTCTGCTCGAATGGCCCGCCGCCCTTCTGACCTCTTAAAATGCCCGTTCCGCCCACCCTCTACCTGCCCCTCGGAGCACGCGCCCAAGGTGAGCGAATTCTTCCCCTCACCGCCATCACCTGCAGGCGCCTTGGCCAAGTTTCCTTCAATCTGACAAATGCTCACATTACCAAGCCGGTAGACGCCGTGCCAGCTCATTTTATCTCGTTGGATGCTAAACCCGCTCTGAAATTCCCAAGAATCGCGGTTGGCCGAAAGAGGCTGGTAAGCGCTGGAGGGCGAGACAAAGGGCGCCGTAAAATCAGAAGTGAACCGGGAACCGAGGATGACCTTTTCCCCAGCAAGTGTAACACCATACCTCCGACGCCATTCGCTGCGGAATTTCTCAGAAATCCCAATTGTCTCTCCCTCCGCCCCCCCACATAACTCTCCAAACCCTTCATAGATTTGGACATTCCGGGCTGCTACTTGCGTTTCTCACTTTTCCCATCTTTCTCTTCAGGCCTCACCGGCAAACGACTGGCTTTCTCATCTGTAACCGCCACATAACTCCGTACACTACTGATTGCATTGCACATTCCGGGCTGCAACCTGATTTTTCGCCTCACAGCCGGTGTAACCAGTACTTTTCAAACTGTAACCGTTACTTTGCGGTCGCGTGCTCTGCCGCATGCCCGTTGTAACATTGCTGTAACATCGGGGCGGGAGCGGGCTCGCTGATTCCCGGCTGGCCACCGAGCCAGAAAACCTCTTAGCCTGGGCACCCTGGGGGTCCTGTGTACCACAATCGCGGCGAATCGTCAATCCATTTCCAGCAACGGTCTTCTGACCATTGTAGCGTGTAAATGTAGCCTACAATTTGATCTCCCTCTGCCGGGCACGCGGATCCAACATTGTGCAGGTTCCCGGCTTAGGGGGGCGCCGCTTTCGAGAAGCCATCGGGCCCTGCCCAGGCTCTACGCGGCGCCGGGCCCCCTGTCCTTCTGCCGCTCCGCACGCCTGATCCAATTGCGATTCTTGAGAAATTTGTGGGTGTCAGGGTCAGCGGGCGCGCCGGGTGGCGAATCGCGTGTGCGGGTACTCTCACCCTAACCCCGCTCATTGCGCCGAGGGATTCGATAGAGCACGTGCCGGAGCGGGTGTCCTTCGACAGCCGTAGGGTGATCGAAATCGTCTTCCCGGGAGTAACTCATCCCAATTTTCTCCATAACCCTTCGTGAGCGAGCGTTGGCGGGTACTGTGAAAGAGACAATCTCGTTCAGGCCGAGCTGTTCGAATCCAAAGTTAAGAACGGCTCGTGCTCCCTCGGTGGCGTAGCCCATGCGCCAATAGAGCTTCGCCAATCGCCAGCCAATCTCCACACAGGGAGTGAAATGTGCCTGGAAGGTAGGAACGGAGAGGCCGACATAGCCGGCAAACGGCGTGACCGAAGGGATCTCGACGGCCCAGAGTCCGAAGCCATGACGCATAAAGTGGGCTTCGATGCGATCGGTAAGGGCCTCGCTCTCCTGGCGGCTGAGCGTAGAGGGGAAATGCTCCATCACCACGGGATCGGCGTTGAGGGCCGCGAAGGGCTCACGATCCTCGGGCCGCCAGCGGCGAAGCAGAAGGCGAGCGGTCTTGATTTCGCGCGGCACGCCCATGAAACCCCTGCGAGCTGTGGGCTGACCAGCCTGGGAAATGGCGGGATCGATGATCCGGTTAGATGTCCAG
This sequence comes from Terriglobia bacterium, assembly GCA_035578005.1. Lineage (GTDB taxonomy): Bacteria > Acidobacteriota > Terriglobia > UBA7540 > UBA7540 > Gp13-AA77. Next base: position 36,408 of record DATJYK010000155.1, on the reverse strand, counting down.
GTTCTTTACGTCCAGCGCGTTGTCTTCAATGAACTGGCGGCGAGGTTCCACAACGTCGCCCATCAGAACCGTAAAGATGGAGTCAGCTTCCACCTGGTCTTCGATGCGCACTTGTAAGAGCGTGCGCTGCTCGGCGTCCATGGTGGTCTGCCAGAGTTGCGTGGGATTCATTTCGCCGAGCCCCTTGAACCGCTGCACGGTGAGGAGCTTCTTGCCCATGTTCATAACGTGCTCAAGCAGGTCTTTGCGGTCGGCGATTTGAAGCTGAGTCCCGTTGGTGGAGAGCGCGAACGGCGGCTTGTTAAACTCCCGGACACGTTTGTGCAGGTCGAGCAGCCGCTTATAATCCGCGCTCGAGATCAGGTCCCAATCCACCACGCGCTCGGGCTGCGTGGCGCTCGAGACACTCAGGGTGTAGCGGTCGTGTTCCTCATCGCGGACGAGCTCAGCCTTGAAGCCACGGGTCTTCAAATCCTTGGCGACGTCTTGCAGCTTGGCCTCGCTTTCGAATTCCACTTTCTTGACCACTTCCGCGGCCAACAGAGCTTCCACCACGCGTCCGTCGCCCAAGCGCTTCTCAAGCTTGTCAAACAAATCGTTGTATTCACCCAGAAACATGAGAAAGTTCGTAAGCTCGCCGCCTTCCAATCGCGCCTTCTTTTCGCCACCGCCCGCCTCCACCGCGTGGTCCTCGGTGGCGCGGCGCATGATCTCACGGCGAAAGTCTTTTTCGTCGGTGATGTAGCGCGAGCTCTTTCCCTTCTTGATGAGGTAGAGCGGCGGCTGGGCGATGAAGACGTGGCCCCGCTCGACGAGCTCCGGCATCTGGCGGTAGAAGAACGTCAGCAGCAGGGTGCGGATGTGCGACCCGTCCACGTCGGCGTCGGTCATGATAATGATTTTGCCGTAGCGCAGCTTGGCGATGTCGAAGTCATCTTTGCCAATGCCGGCTCCGATGGCCGTGATGAGGGCGCGGATTTCCTCGTGGCCAAGCATCTTGTCAAAGCGCGCCTTCTCCACGTTTAGAATCTTGCCCCGCAGCGGCAGTATGGCCTGATAGCGGCGGTCGCGCCCCTGCTTCGCCGAACCGCCGGCCGAATCGCCCTCCACCAGAAACAGCTCGCAGCGTTCCGGATCGCGCTCCTGACAATCTGCCAGCTTGCCGGGCAGGCCGCCCGAATCCAGCGCACCCTTGCGGCGGGTCAGCTCCCTCGCCTTGCGCGCGGCCTCGCGAGCGCGGGCCGCATCGATGGACTTGGCGCAAATCTTCCGGCCCACCGTGGGATTCTTCTCAAAATGCTCCATCAGCTTCTCGTAAACGAAGCTGGCCACCGTCGACTGAATATCACTGTTGAGCTTTCCCTTGGTCTGGCCTTCGAACTGAGGCTGAGGCAGCTTGACGCTGATCACCGCCACCAGGCCCTCGCGCACGTCTTCGCCCTGAAGGTTTTCCTTCACGTCTTTGAAAAGGTTCTGGTTCTGCCCGAACTGGTTGATGGCGCGCGTCAAGGCGGAGCGGAAGCCGGAAAGGTGGGTGCCGCCATCCACGGTGTTGATGTTGTTGGCAAAACTGAAGACAGTCTCGGCGTAAGCGTCGTTGTACTGGAGAGCGAACTCCATCACCGTGCCCTCGCGCTCGGCCTCGCCATAGATCGGCTGCGTGTGCAGCACTTCTTTATTCTTGTTGAGGTGCTTGATGAACTCGGAGATGCCGCCCGTGTAATGGAATTCAGCCTCTTTGTTACTGCGCTCGTCCTTGAGCGTGATCGTGAGACCTTTGTTGAGGAACGCGATCTCGCGCAACCGCTGCGCCAGCGTGTCGTAATGGAATTCGATGGAGTCAAAAATCTGCGCGTCGGGCAAAAACGTGATCTTGGTCCCACGCTTCTCCGTCTTGCCGGCCCGCTTCAGCGGACCCTTGGGTTCACCACGCTCATATTCCTGCTCCCAGGTATAGCGTGTGGAGTCCTTGCCACTCTCGCGCCAAATCTCGAGGTCGAGCCATTCGGAAAGCGCATTCACCACGGACACACCCACGCCATGCAGTCCACCGGATACCTTGTAGCTGTTGGTATCAAACTTACCGCCGGCATGGAGCACGGTCATCACAACTTCGGCCGCGGACCGGCCCTCTTCCTTATGCATGTCCACGGGAATACCGCGACCGTTGTCGATGACGGTGACCGAGTTATCCGTATGAACGGTGACCTTAATCTTGTCGCAATAGCCGGCCAGCGCCTCATCGACGGAGTTGTCGACCACCTCCCAGACCAGGTGATGCAGCCCCATCGCACCCGTCGAGCCGATGTACATGGCGGGCCGCTTGCGCACCGCCTCGATCCCACCCAACACCTTGATGCTGGCGGCGTCATAGCTCTCCGCCGGAACGGCAGCCTTTGCTCTCACTTCACTTGCTTCGCTCACTCGAAATTTTCCCTTCCAGCCATGGTGGTTTCGGAATCGTGGAACTTCAGCTCCGCCTGAAACCGGCCCGAGATTTGCAGGTAAGTTACCGGCATGGCAGCCTGAGACTCCGCCTTGGGTGAGGCCGGAAATCCCAGTCTGCTCATCCCCTCACGTCACAACGCTGTGTTTAACCTAAGTGCTTTTTGGTGAACCAGTTCCGTACTCCGCCCCACCGCGCACCGGAATACGCCAGCAGTATGTCGCTTTAGGGCCAAATCGCCGTGTCGGGAGAACGAATCGCTCACCTTTAACCCATCAATGTTACCACCCTGGGTGCAACTTGTCCAGACCCCAAACATAGACTAGGCTAGGCAGCGAGGCAGGCGGGAGTTGCGGGCGCCGTGCGCACCTCCGCGAGCTTGACAGCCCTCCTCTACAGGCCCGTGGCGCGCAGCGGCCCTGGCCGTCTCGTCAGCTACAAAAAACTGAGGCCCCCCAAGACAGTTGCTCTGGCACCTTTTTATTAGCGCCGAATTCAGCGCTATTCGGCGCTCATCGAGCGCCGCAGCAGCAAGCTTGCGAGCAGGCCATGGGTGTTTCACGAATGCTGAGCGTCTTTCAGGCCGGCCGGGTCGGCGCGTCCGCGCATGGGCATGTACTTGTGGAAGTCGCCGGGTTCGTGGGTGTGCTCGAATTGAATGGTGGTGTGATGGATACCGAATTCCAAGGCCAGCGCGTTGCAAATGCACTGGCCGATCTGCTCAGTTTCCGAAGTGGGCATATCGAGGATTCGCACGTGGCAGGAGAGGGCGTGCGAGTGCGATCCCAGGCTCCAGACGTGAATATCGTGCACTTCGCGTACGCCTTGCACGCCCAGTATGACCTTCGCCAATTCTTGCGGGGTGATCCCCTTAGGAGCGCTCTCCAGGAGGATGTTGACGGAGTCCGCGATGATGCCGATGGTGCCCCAGAGGATCATGCCGGCGATGAGGAACGCCAGCAGGGGATCGATGAGATGCTCCCCGGTGCGAGCAATGAGCCAGGCGCCGGCGATGATGCCGAGGTTGGAGAGCGCGTCGCCGAGGTTGTGGATGAAAACGGCACGAAGGTTCAAATCGCTGCGCCCGCGGCTTAGGACGAACGACACCGTGCTGTTGATCACCAGCGCCACCAGGCCCACGCCGAGCATCAGGCGGGTGGAGATAGCCTCAGGCTGCAGGATGCGCTGGTAGCCCTCATAACAAATGTAAAGAGCCACAGCCACGAGAATCATTGCGTTCACAAAGGCGGCCAGCACGCCGGCCCGCTGGTAACCGTACGTCCTTTGCGGGTCAGGGCTTTTGCGCTCGAAATAGAGCGCCAGCCAGGCCAGGCCGAGGGACGGGACGTCCGTCAGATTGTGCCAGCCGTCGCTCACCAAAGCCAGGCTGTGGCCCGTGTGCCCGGCCACGAACTCTACCGCGACCAGGATGAACGTGACACCCAGCGAAAGTTTGATGGCCCAGCTTGCCTGGTGGGAGTGTGAGTGCTGGTGCGAAGGTGAGTGAACATGCATGCGCGTCTCAGAACGGGAGTCTATAGTATCGCAAGTGCAGGTGTCATCGGGCGATTGAGTGATCGGGTGATCGGGTCATTGAGCGAATTAGTGATTGAAAGGTTGAGTTAGCTGCAGGCCCGAAAACTAGGCAATCACAGTCTCGAAACCGAGAGGATGCCTCTTCATCACAAATCACCCGATCCTTGTCCAACTCCAACGCGACAGGTGCATCGAAACTTAAAGGGGTACAACTCAAGGCGGCCCGATTATCCCCTTGCTGCGCATTTGCGCTAACATTAGGGATGAGGTGAACTTGAAATGGAATCCGGGGAACTTCATAGTCGCTCTGATTCGGGCCGCGGCCGGCGACTGCGGGGGATCACCGTGCTGGTGATGGCAGTGTGCCTGGCTGGCCTCGCAGTACTTGGGGCCGCGGCACAGGCTCAAGCCCCGGCAGCGAACCCGGCGGAAGACGAAACCGCTTCGTCCCAACCAAACAACGCAGCTCCCGCATCGGCCTCGCCTTCGGGCGCGGCGGATTCGTCCTCGAACAAGAATAACATCCGCGTGAACGTGCAAGTGGTTAACGTGCCGGTGACAGTGCTGGATAAGCGCGGAGTCCCGGTGATCGACTTAACCAAGAAGGACTTCCGCATTTACGAAAACGGCCAATTGCAGACCATCAAGTATTTCGTGCAGCAGCCGGCGCCACCCCTACGCATAGGCCTGATTCTTGATACCAGCAACAGCGCGCGGCCGTTGCTCTCGTATGAGAAGGATGCTGCCAGCGAGTTTGTATTCGACATGCTTCAGGGACGTACCACGAAAAACCAAGTGTTTCTTGAGACCTTTGACTCCACAAGCTCTGTCATCCATGATTTTTCGAGCGATCCTGACGAACTGAATGACACCATCCGCGACCTCAAAGCGGGCGGCGGGAAGGCCCTCTACGACGCCATCTTTACGGCCTGCCACGACAAAATGATGCACGCCGGGCTGCCTGAGCAGATGCGCCGCGTTCTGGTGGTGATGAGCGACGGATTGGATGTGCAGAGCACCCACACGTTCGAAGAAGTCGTCTCCATGGCCCACCTCGCGGAGACCTCCATCTACACCATTCATAACTCGCCTTATGGCTTCACCGCCGACGCAAACCGCGTGCTGAAGGATCTGGCGGCGCAGACCGGCGGCGCCTACTTCTTTCCCCAGCAGTCCCCGGCCGGCACCGACCTGGGCAGCGGGTACCTGGCACACGGCCAGATCGGGTGCACCTCGCAGAACGAGGGCCTGGGCGCCAAGACGGGCATCTATACCGCCGAGCGGCTGGAGCACCTGGCGGACTCCGTCGAGGCGATCGGACAGGAACTCAACGATCAATACTTCATCGGGTATACGCCGGCTAACCAGACCCTCGACGGTACCTATCGCGTGATTCGGGTTGAGGCGCTCCGAAATGACGTGCGCGTTCGGGCCAAACCCGGATATTGGGCCCTGCAGGAGTAGGCAGAGGCGCAATTCTGATATAAATCTGACACAAAAATACGTAGAAGCATGCATAACCATAAGCAATTGATTTAGCTTAACTTCAAAATAGTTGATTGAGATACACTAAAATATCTTGACACTATGAAACTAATGTACTAGACTGTGCATCTATTAGGTTGTCCGAGTTCGAAGGACACACCTGATAAGTCAAAGCAAGGAGGAACAGAAATATGGCGATTGTTCGTTGGGAACCATTTCGTGAGTTGGTGAGCACGCAGGACCGTCTCAACCAGCTCTTCAACCAAACCTTCAGCAACTTGTTTGGCCAAGAGGGCCAGGAGTTGAGCAGAGGAGCGTGGGCTCCCCCGGTCGACATTTACGAGACCGGCAACAATCTGGTGATTAAAGCCGAGCTCCCTGGCATCGATCCGAAGGACGTTGACGTTCGGGTGGAGAACGGCACCCTCACCATCAGCGGGGAGCGCAAGTCCGAGAAGGAGGTTAAGGAGGGCAATTATCATCGCGTCGAGCGCAGCTACGGCTCGTTCCAGCGGTCCTTCAACCTCCCGCCCACGGTCAGCAGCGACAACGTGACGGCGGACTACAAGGACGGCATCCTCACCCTGAACCTCGCGAAGCGCGAGGAAGCGAAGCCCAAGACCATCAAGATTCAAGTTTCAGGGTCTGAGGGCAAGGCGCAGGCTGCATCAGCCAAGTAAGGCAAGTAAGCACGTTAGTACCGAGAGTGGTACGGCATCCGAACAGGGATTGCCGCTTTCTCATGAGAAGAGGCCGCGCCTGTAGCGACAAGCTCGGGCGCGGCTTTTTTTGTCTCTGAACCCGGCAGGGTTTAGACTTCAAGGATAGGTAAACAAATATGGCGACTCGTTTTGACAAGTTCACGGTAAAGGCTCAGGAGGCCTTGCAGGCCACGCAAGACGTTGCTGGCCGTTTTGGCAATCAGCAGCTCGAGCCGGTGCATCTGCTGCTCGCTCTGACCGAGCAGGCGGACGGCATTGTGCCGGCGATTCTCAGCCGTCTGGGCGTGGCCGCCGCCACCCTGGCAGCGGAGACCGAAAAGGAAATCGAGAAACTGCCCAAGGTGGGCGGCAGCGCGGACCATCATCTTTCCTCCGCGCTCAAAGATCTGTTTGACCAGTCTTTCCGTGAGGCGGAGCCCTTTCACGATGAGTTTGTTTCCACGGAACACCTTCTGCTGGCTCTTGCCAGCAAGAAGGGCGATCCGGCGGGGCGTATCCTTTCCCGCCTGGGTATCACCCACGACTCCATCCTCAAAGCGCTGGTGGCAGTTCGGGGAACCCAGCGAGTGACAGACCAGAATCCCGAGGCCAAATACCAGGCGCTCGAGCGCTACGCCCGCGACCTCACCGAGCTTGCCCGGCGAGGCAAGCTTGACCCGGTGATCGGCCGCGATGAGGAAGTGCGACGCGTCATCCAGGTGCTCTCTCGCCGCACCAAGAACAACCCCGTTTTGATTGGCGAGCCCGGCGTCGGCAAGACCGCTATCGTCGAGGGCATCGCCCAGCGCATCGTGTCGGGCGACGTCCCGGAATCGTTACGGTCGAAGCGTCTGGTGGCGCTCGATCTGGGGTCCATGGTTGCAGGTTCGAAGTACCGCGGCGAGTTTGAAGATCGTCTGAAGGCCGTGCTGAAGGAGATTGAGGAATCGCACGGCCAGATCATCCTTTTTATCGACGAGTTGCACACGCTGGTGGGCGCAGGAGCGGCTGAAGGGGCCATGGATGCTTCGAACATGCTCAAACCCGCCCTCGCGCGCGGCGAACTGCGTTGTATCGGCGCCACCACGCTGAACGAGTACAAGAAGCACATTGAGAAAGATGCGGCGTTGGAGCGGCGCTTTCAGCCGGTTTACGTGGGCGAGCCGACGGTGGAGGACACCATCGCCATCCTGCGGGGCCTGAAGGAACGCTACGAGGTTCACCACGGGGTGCGCGTGAAGGATTCAGCCATCGTCGCCGCGGCCGTACTTTCGCACCGTTATATTGCCGATCGGTTTTTGCCGGATAAGGCCATCGATTTGATCGACGAGGCGGCTTCAAGCCTACGGATCGAGATCGATTCCATGCCTTCGGAGATCGACCACATTGAGCGGCGGGTAACGCAACTCGAGATCGAACGGCAGGCGCTGCGCAAGGAAGATGACACAGCATCTGTGGAACGGCTGAAGGTGATCGAGCAGGAGTTGAGTGAGCTGCGGGAGAAGTCAGACGCGCTCAAGCTGCGCTGGAAGTCCGAAAAGGAAACGATCAGCCGCATCCGCGAGCTCAAGAGCCAGATCGAGCAGGCCAAGACCGATGAGCAGCTCGCCACGCGCGACGGCGACTTGAACAAGGCGGCGGAAATCCGTTACGGCACTCTGGTGGCGCTGGAAAAGCAGCTCGCCGCTGCCAACGCCGAGCTTGAAAAGAAGCAAGAGGCCGGCCGAATGCTAAAAGAAGAAGTAGATGAAGAGGATGTGGCGCGCGTGGTCTCGAAGTGGACGGGGATTCCGGTCTCGAAGATGCTCGAAGGCGAGGTCACCAAGCTGGTGACGATGGAGGAGCGTCTTCGCCTGCGCGTCATCGGTCAGGACGATGCGCTCAAGCACGTGGCCAACGCCGTGCGGCGCAACCGCGCCGGTCTATCAGATCCGAACCGGCCCATCGGGTCGTTTTTGTTCCTCGGGCCCACTGGAGTGGGTAAGACGGAACTTGCTCGCGCCCTCGCCGAGTTTCTCTTCGACGACGAGCGCGCCATGCAGCGCATCGACATGTCCGAGTACATGGAGAAGCACGCCGTGGCGCGGTTGATTGGCGCGCCGCCCGGCTATGTGGGCTACGAGGAGGGTGGGCAACTCACCGAGCCCGTGCGCCGGCGCCCCTACTCGGTTCTCCTCTTCGATGAAATCGAGAAGGCGCACCCGGACGTCTTTAACATCTTTCTGCAGATTCTGGATGAGGGCCGCCTTACCGACGGTCAAGGTCGCACCGTGGACTTTAAGAACACGGTCATCATCATGACCTCGAACATCGCCAGCGCGGAGATTCACTCCGCTCTGGGCTTGGACGACCGCCGCGACGAGCGCAAAAGCAGTGACGGCCACCGCACGATTTCCGAAGACCTGCGCCGCCGCATTCAAGCGACGCTGCTGGAGCACTTCCGGCCCGAGTTCATCAACCGCATCGATGACATCGTGATCTTTAATCCGCTCGGTAAGAGTGAGATCGAGAAGATCGTGGACTTGCAGCTTGGTAACCTGCGGCGCTTGCTGGCCGAGCGCAAGGTGGAAATCACCCTCACGGACAAAGCTCGCGAATTGCTGTTCCGCGAAGGTTACGATCCGCAATTCGGTGCGCGGCCGCTGAAGCGCGCCATTCAACGGCTCATCCAGGACCCGCTGGCCATGAAGCTACTGGATGGAGACGTAATGCCGGGCGATCACGTCGTGGTCGACGCCGATCTACGCAGGAGCGAAATGAAGTTCGAACGGGAGGCGGTGAAGGCGGCGGGGTAAGGAAGTGAAGCGGCAAACACCGAACGGTGATTCCCCCCGCTCGTTACGTGCTTAGACGCTTGTGCGACAAAGTGATATCATTGTGATGTCAACAGAGGCTCGTATGCCTAACCTCACTGTTCGCAACATTCCGCCAAAGCTATACCGGTCGTTGCAGCTGAACGCCAAGCGGAGCGGGCGCAGCTTGAACGCCGAAATTCTGGCTCTTCTGGCGGACGAGGACGCGTGGAACCGGCGGCGTTGGCAACTGGCAGAAGCGATTCCACGGCTGGCTATTTCGCGAAAGGAATTGGCCGAGAAATACCCGAAACTGCGCGACAGCACTGCTTCAATCCGCGAAGACCGGGATAGCCGATGACGATCGTGGTAGATGCCAGTGTCGCCGCCAAATGGATTCTGGAAGAAGCCGACAGCGACCGGGCAGAGTCGATCCTCTCCTCGGTGAAAGAGAAGCGGCTGGCGATGTTGGCGCCTGAGATCCTGGCGGCGGAAATCGCGAACGTTCTTTGGAAGGCCGTGTGGCGCGATGGGATGAGCACTGAAGATGCGGAGGAGCGGTACTTGGAATTTGTCGAGGTCTGTCCACCACTCGTTAGGGATTCCAAATTGGCGGCGAAAGCTCTGAAACTGGCGCTGCGGTTGCACCGCTCGGTATACGATTGCCTGTACGTTGCCCTCGCAGAAGAGACGCCTTGCGAATTCGTCACTGCCGACCAGAAACTCTACAACGCCGTTGGAACCCAACTTCCAAGCGTCCGGCTTCTTCGCGATTTCACGTAACAGCAAAACGGCAGGACGCTCAGGAGGTCTAATTTAGGGAAGCACAATATGCTGAACAATCTCAAAACGACAGTTCTTCTCGCCGCCCTCACCGGCCTGCTGCTGGTGATTGGCCAGGCTCTGGGCGGGCAGCGCGGCATGGAGATGGCGCTGATTTTCGCGGCCGTAATGAATCTCGGCAGCTACTTCTTCTCAGACAAGATCGCTCTCGCCACCAGTGGCGCTCAACCGATTGCGCGTGAGGATAACCCGCGCATCTACCAGATCGTGGAGCGCCTGGCAGCCAAGGCCAATACTCCGGTGCCCAAGATCTATTTCATTCCGACCGACTCGCCGAACGCCTTCGCCACCGGTCGTAACCCGAATCACGCTTCCGTGGCGGTCACACGTGGAATTCTCGAAATTTGCGACGATGAAGAAATCGAAGGCGTGCTGGCTCATGAGTTGGGGCACGTGCGGAACCGCGACATTCTGATCAGCGCCATCGTGGCCACGGTGGCGGGCGCCATCACCATGCTGGCTCACTTTGCGTATTACGCCGAGCTCTTTGGGGGCTTCGGCGGCGAGGGCGGTGATGACCGGCGTGGAGGCATTTTTTCGGCCCTCGCCATGATGATCCTGGCGCCGCTCGCCGCCACCTTAATCCAGCTCGCCATCTCGCGCTCTCGCGAATATGAGGCGGACCACACCGGCGCCGAGATTACCGGCAACCCCATGGGCCTGGCGCGCGCATTGGACAAGATTGACAAGTGGTCCAAACAAATTCCCATGCGGGTGTCACCTTCGATGGCGCACCTTTACTGCGCCCAGCCGCTTACCACCACCCAGGTTTTCTCCAGCCTCTTTTCGACGCATCCGCCCATCCCGAAGCGCATCGAACGCCTGATTGGCCGCGACTTTGTTTAGGGTCCATGATGGTGAGCCACTGAGCCGCTAGCGACGACAGGGCCAGCGCATCAAACTGGCTGCGGCATCAATGTGACCGCGTCGAATGAGACACTTGCTTTTCAGGAACCTGCGGTTCTCAGATAGTCGAGCTGCAACAGTTGTTTCCAGACTTCCGCCTGGCTTTCTTCCAGTAACCAGGCATAGTGGTTGTTCGTCTTCCGCGTCACCGACACCCGAAAATCAGCGTCCTTCCCTTGGAAGTCTTTGCCTCGAAAATTGATTCCCCCTCGCTAATTCTTCGCCTTACTCGTTCCGCGCTGCTCTACTCATATCGCAGCGCGACCATCGGGTCCACGCGCATGGCCCGGCGCGCGGGAACGTAACAGGCTGCGAGCGCGACGGCGATCAAGAGAATCGTCACGCCGATGAACGTGATCGGATCCGCGGCGCTGACGCCATAGAGCAGCGAAGACATCAGCCGCGTCAAAACGAGCCCCGCGACGATGCCGACCGTGGCTCCGACAAGAGCGAGCTTCGAGCCCTGGGCGAGAACCAGGCGCAAGACGTCCTTCGGCTGCGCGCCGAGCGCCATGCGAATACCGAATTCGTTGGTGCGCTCCGTGACGCTGTAACTGATCAATCCATAAAGGCCGACGGCCGCGAGGCCGATCGCAAGCGCCGCGAAGACCGCGAGTAAATTGGTGGCGAAGCGCTGCGGGCCGAGCGACTCGGCGATGCGCGCGTCCATGGTCTCCATGTTGGAAACCGGGAGATTGGCGTCGAGGCCGTGCACGGCCTCGCGGATTGCGGTGTCTCCGGCAGTCGAGCTGCCGTTGGTCTTGGCAATGAGATACCCGAAAGGCGCGGCGCTTTGATAGGCCGGAAAATAATACGAGCCTTTGCCGGAAGACATGGAGATTCCCGCAGATTGCTCTTCGCCGGCAAGAGTGGTGAAGCGAATGTCGCCGACAACGCCCACAATCGTGGCCCACGGGGAGTTGTTGCCATTCCTCAATTGCTTGCCGATGGGATCTTCGTTGGGCCAGTAGGCTTTGGCGAGATTTTCGTCGATGATGGCGACGGCTTGCGAGCCTTTGCGGTCATCGTCGGTGAAAAAACGGCCTTTGACCAGCGGGATGCCCAGCGCCTTGAAGTAGCCCGGAGTCACGACGCGAATCGCGCCATGCGGACCGGGGTCGCCGGGGGCCGTCGGGCGTCCCTGAATATCGAAAGAGGCCGTGGGATCGTTTCCCGTAAAAGGAAGAGGGAAACCTCCGCCCGCGGCGACCACTCCGGGAGACTGCGAGAGACGGTCGAGAACGGCCTGGAAAAATGCCTCTTGTTTCTCCTGATTGTCGTATTGCGCCTGGGGAAGAGAAATGGCCGCGGCGGTGACGTTATGCGGACTGAATCCGGGATCCACATCGCTGATGCGCGACAGACTTTTTAGAAGGAGCGCGGTCCCGGCGAGGAGCACGAGGCCGAGCGCCAGTTCTCCGGCGACGAGCAGGGCGCGCAAACGCTGGCGGCCCCGGCTGGCGGTCGAGGAGCGGCCGGATTCGCGCAGGGCGTTGTAAGGATCGGCGTGCGACATCTGCCAGGCTGGAACCGAGCCGAAAATCAGCACGGCGACGAGGCCGGCAATCACGGTGAAGGCGAGCACGTAACCATCGAGCGAAAACGTGAGGCCGTTGGCCATTTCCTTGGGTGCGGCGAATAGCAGCGCTTTGAGCCCGAATTGGGCGACGACCAGTCCCGCCAGGATTCCCAGGATGCCGAGGCCGAGATTTTCGCACAGGGCCAGCGTCATCAGGCGCGCGCGCGAGGCGCCGAGGGCGGCGCGCACAGCGAGTTCTCTCGAGCGGCCTGCGGCCTTGGCGAGCAGAAGTCCGGCGATATTCGCGCAGGCGATGAGCAGAACGAAGGCGACCGCACCGGTAAGAATCACGATGGGCGTCGTCAAGTCGCCAAAGACGTAACTGGTGAGCGGCATGAGGAACATGCCCCATTGCGCATCTTTTGCGAATTTGGTGGCGGGATTATCGAGGACGCGCTGCGTCAGGACATGCACATAGGCGTTGGCTTGCGAGAATGAAACGCCGGGCTGCAAACGCGCGACAGAGAGATAGCTCTCGTTGAAAGTGTTGTCGACGGAAAAGGCTTTGGGATCGAGGCCGAGAGGCGCCCAGAGGTCAGTTTGCGGGCTGGGCCAGTGGAAATTGGCGGGCATGACGCCGACAATGCGATAGAGCTGCTGATCGAGCGGAATCGTGCGGCCAACGGCATTGGGATCGCCGCCGAACCATCGCTGCCACGCGCCGTACGAGAGCACCACTTCGCGGTTGGCGTTGGGCTGATCTTCCGCCGGGGTAAACACGCGACCGACGATAGGTTTCTCCCCGAAAACGTCGAACCATTGCCAGGTGACCAGTGCACCCTGAAGCCGCTCGGGAAAATCGCCGGCCGTGTAGTTGAACGTGCCCCCGATGCACGCCGCAGCGGTAGCAAAGATGTTTTTGCTGTCGCGCACCTGGGCGTAGTCGGGGATGGAGACCACGATGTTTTTCAGGCCGAGCTTCTTATAGTAAGCGCGTTGCGCGACGACGCGATCCGGCTGCGCGACGCCCGGCGGATGCAAAAAGAGCGTGTTCACGACCGAGAAAATCGCCGTGTTCGCGCCAATGCCCAGCGCGAGCGTGAGAATGGCGATTGCGGTGAATCCAGGTGACGCTCCGAGTGTGCGGGCCGCATACTTCAGATCGCGAAGGAACATGGGCTTGGTACCCCCTGTGAGTAAGGAGGGGTGAGCAGATTCCGTTCCAAAAGGCCAGAACGTAAGCTTTTGACTTCTAGAGTCTTAGGCCGGCGCAAACGGCGGGGCGGAAGCGCGCGTGTCCATTTGCGGGAGAATGCGTCCCGAAAGCGGACAGGACGCGGGCTCGGTGGGAATCTCAATGCGATTGCGTTGACGGGATTATGTCGCGGGATTGTGACTCTGCGCGCGCCATCGGTCATGACGATATGCTTGCCTTGCCGCAAAATCCGGAAACCGGCTTTCTCCAGAGTCCGAACGGCCACGAGGTGATTGATGCCGGGCGGCGTCGGTACAGTTAAACCGGCACCTCAATTTCCCGAACCTCAGCGCCCTCCGTTTCCCCGGCATCAGCTTCCAAGTACTCTCGAATGGCATCGGCGATGTTCTCGAGCGCTTCTTCTCGCGTGGCCCCTTGTGACCAGCAGCCTGGTAAACTCGGAGCCGAAACGGCGTAACCCTCGTCAGATGGGTACAGCAATACCTTGACTCTCATTCGCCAGTCCTTCCGCGAGTATGACCAATCATTCTCGCATTTCGTACTCTCAATGCGGGCTGGAACGCACCCAAAGCCAAGGAACGCAGACCGCGCCTTGCGGTCTGCGGCTTCTCTTCAGTAGCGAGCCGGGCGGACCGGCAGACGTATTGAGTGGTGAACGCTCCGTACAAAACGTCCTTAAACTAGCCTACATATCATTGGACATCGAATAAATCCAAGCTAAATATTTATTGACAGTTTATAGCGACGTTAACAATAATAGACTACATCGATTGAAGCGTGGGGGATCTCGTGTGTTTACGCCGCTCGCCCCAACTCACACCGGCTTCGCTGGCTGCCCGGCGCGCTAACGCTCTCCGCTCCACCGGACCGCGCACCGCCGCCGGCAAGGCCCGCTCGTGCCTGAATGCTTTGCGTCACGGCCGGCGGGCTCGCGACCTGCGGGCCAAGCTTGCCCGTACGGGCGATTCCGAAGCTGTCTTTCTGCTCGACTGGTTCCACCATCACATGCTGTGGTTCTGGCGGCCGCGAAAAGAGCGCACCTGGCGCTATACGGTTCGGCTGGCAGCCCGGGCGTGGTGCTTCATGACCGGTCTCGGCCTGCGACCCAGGGCCGGAGAAACCCAGGAAGAGGCAGACCGAAAGCGCGCCTGCCCCACCTATCGGTACGGTGATGCGCAGGGCCGGCCGGAGCGGCCTGAGGGGCTTAGGATCGGCTACAGGCGCGGTCCGGCGATAAAATTTCTGAACCCCACGCCCACCCGGCGCAAACACCTTTTGCTGGGCTGGCTGCCGGAATTTCAGCATGTGCCCGGTCCACCGCGTAAGGCGAAGCGCGTTCGGCGTGTGGGGCCGGAACGTGGAGACTCGTACCCGGCCACTCGAACCGTGGATTCCCGCTCCTCGCTTTGGCGGGGGCAGACGATTCCCGGAAATGACCTCGCCGGAGTCGAGACTCCCTTCCATGCCGTCATTCCCGCGGAGGCGGCAATCCATGAATCTTCATACAAACTCCCGCCGCCGATCGAGGGTGGAATCAAAAACTTGGTGCAAACGAAGCTGGAATGTGCCGCAGAAGCAATGACTTGCCAGGATTCCGGTAATCCTTGGGGCCGGCGTTCACCTGAGGCGGTAATCGCGCCGTGGGCTGACGGTCTTCGGAGCGCGTGGGCGGACTTGTATGTGGATCGCCTACGCGGGGATGACATCGCTGAATTGGAGATCGATGAGTCCGACGATGACGATTCGGAGGTCCTCAAGGCCTCTCGGGCTCTCATCGAGCTGCAGTGGAGCAACTGGCGGCAGGCCATCACTGAATCGAAACCCAGCCCCGACCAGCCACCAAAGGGAGGAGGTTGCAGTGCTTTGATGGGTCAGAGCATGTGAGTCGTGCCTCCGGCCGCTAACAAGGATTCCGCTCGCATCCGACACTTCGGTCTCTGGACGCCTTGATGCTATAGTTTAGGCCGTGACAACCATCGGTGACCTCACTGCTAGAATCCCGTGGGGTGCGAGACGGAGGGGATATGGAAATCAGGCAAGTGTTGCATTCCGCATCGAGGCTGCTGTGTATTCTGGCGGCCGTGGCTGCGCTCGCGGGCGCGGCGTCGGGTCCCGCCGAGCGCGTGCTCTACAGCTTTACCGGCGGCAGGGACGGCGATTATCCCGACTCCGATTTGGTGATCGATAGCGCGGGTAACCTTTACGGCACCACCGTACAGGGCGGCGACTTCGACAGCGGCGCCGTCTTCGAGCTGACGCCTTCCGGTAGTGGATGGATTGAGACGACTCTTTACAGTTTCACGAGCGGCAAAGATGGAGGGCAGCCTTACGGCGGGGTCACGCTCGATGCCGCAGGCAATCTCTATGGCACGGCGGTGGTGGGTGGCAGCACAAGCGGGGTTTGCGTGGAGAATGGTTGCGGAGTGGTTTTCAAACTGACCAACACGGGCGGAGTCTGGAGCCAAAGCGTGATTCACACCTTCACGGGTGGACGTGACGGATACGGTCCCGGCGCCGGGCTAACCTTCGACAAGCAAGGTAACCTTTACGGAATGACTCCAACGGGAGGAACCTACGGGCTCGGGGTGATATATGAACTCACGCCCACAGCCGGTGGCTGGACCGAAAAGATTGTCCATACTTTCACGGGCGGCGACGACGGCGGAGCGGGCTCGGCCGGCCGGCTGCTGGATGCCGCCGGCAATCTTTACGGTGTGGCTACGGTGGGTGGCGCGTACGGAAGCGGCACCGCCTTCGAGCTTACGCCGCCTCATAACGGCGCCTGGAAGTTCAGCACACTTTATGCTTTCAAAGGCCAGCCGGACGCGGGATTTCCTTACGGCGCGCTTGCCGCGGACCCGGCGGGGAATCTTTACGGCACGAGCTATTATGACGGCGCGAATGATCTCGGCGCCGTCTACGAGCTCACTCGCAGCGGCGGCGCCTGGAGCGAAGCCGTGCTCTACAGCTTCAAGGGAGCCCCCGACGGGAGCGGCCCCATCAGCAATCTGGTCTACCGAGGCGGCAGCCTTTTCGGCACCACGAGTGAAGGCGGAGCGTCAGCTTGCGGGTGCGGCGCTATTTTCAGCCTCGCGCCCGGCGGCGGCGGGTGGTCAGAGTCCGTGCTCTACAACTTCAAAGGAGCTCCCGACGGCGGCTTTGTTTACAACGGAATGATAGCCGGTCCTACAGGGAGCCTTTATGGCACAACTGTGCACGGTGGAGTCGACGATGAAGGCTCCATCTTCAGGTTCATCCCCTAATATGTGATAGCCTAGAAGTATAGTGCTAAACGCTAGGGTTGGGAGATTCCATTCCGTGAATCCATCTCCCAATGATCCGATGGCTGGATCACCCGATCCGGGAAATTTCCTTTTCCATCTTCGGTCGATTAGTGATAAACCTGTCTGCTTAATTCCGGGCCAGGCAATCCCCACCAAAACAGGGGCTGGTCCCCAATTTATCCCGACCGGAGGCTAACAATGAAAAACGCGCGTGCGCTTCACGCGGTCATGGCTGTATTGACACTTGCCCTCTTCTTAGCTTCATTTCCTTCCGCCAGGGCCCAGCAGGCTGCGGCGGACCAACAGAATACCGACGTCCTAAAGAACCTCAAGTTTCGCAATCTCGGTCCGGCGGCGGCCGGCGGCAGGTTGACGTCGGTCGTCGGCATTCCCGGCGACCCAACCACCTATTATGTGGGCGCGGCTGCAGGCGGAGTGTTCAAGACCACCGACGGTGGTCTGACTTGGAAGGCTATTTTCGAGCACGAGGCCACGGGCTCTATCGGGGACGTGGCTCTGGATCCTGCAAATCCCAACTCCGTCTGGGTGGGCACGGGCGAAGCCAATCCGCGCAACGATGTTATCGACGGCGCCGGCGTGTACTTCTCGCCCGACGCGGGACAGTCCTGGAAGTTCATAGGGCTTCGCGAGGCCGGCCAGATCTCGCGCGTGATCGTCGATCCCTCGAACTCGAATGTGGTGTTTGTCGGCGCGCTGGGGCATGTCTGGGCGCCCAACGCTGACCGCGGCGTTTATCGCACCACCGACGGCGGCAAAACTTGGAAGAAGGTACTGTTTGTGGATGACACCACCGGAGTAGCCAGTCTGGCCATGGAACCCGGCAACCCGAAGGTGCTTTACGCCGGGATGTGGCATTTCCGCCGCTATCCCTGGACGCTGGTGGATGGCGGCGATTCCAGCGGCATCTACCGCTCCACGGACGGCGGCGAGACCTGGAAGAAACTGAGTGAAGGATTACCGCAGCCGCCGCTGGGACGCATCGCGGTGGCCATCGCACCCAGCAATCCCACCCACGTCTACGCTCTGATCGGCTCGAAGCACGGCATGCTGTGGCAGTCGCTCGATCGCGGCGACCATTGGACTCAAGTGAGTGACAACCGCTCCCTCGACATTCGCCCCTTTTATTTCTCGAGGCTGGAAGTCTCGCCGGTGGACGAAAACAAGATCTACTCTCTTTCGCTCAACCTCATGGAATCCGACGACGGCGGAAAGACTGCGCACGATGCCGATCGAGGCGTGCACTCAGACCATCACGCCATCTGGATCGATCCCAAGAACCCGAACCGCATCATTCAGGGCACTGATGGCGGCGCATACGTCTCGCTCGATGGCGCCAAGACCTGGCGCTTTCTCGATGGCCTGCCTATCGAGCAGTTTTACATGGTGGCGGCGGATTCCAAGGTGCCGTACGACCTGTGCGGCGGATTGCAAGACAACAACGCCTGGTGCGGGCCTTCAAGCAATCTGGGCGGGCGCAGTGTGGTGAACGCCGACTGGTACACCGTGGCCGGCGGAGACGGTGAGTACGCCGTGCCGGCGCCGAGCGACCCGAAGATCATCTATGCGGACTCGCAGGACGGCGACATCCGGCGTCTCGATTTGACTGACCACATGGGTCATTATGTGCGCCCGTACCTGATTGGCGTTGAAGAAATGAAGCCGGCAGACCTTAAGTACCGCTTCAACTGGACCGCGCCCATCGCGGTGTCCCGAACGGACGCGAACGAGGTTTATCTTGGCGGGAATGTGCTCTTCAAGTCGACTGACGGCGGGCAGCACTGGACGGCGATCAGCGACGACCTCACACGCAACGACAAGAGCAAGCAGGATGTAGCGGGCGGCCCCGTGCAGCACGATATCAGCGGCGCTGAGAGCTATGCCACACTGCTGTGCATCAGCATCGCCCCCACGGATGGAAAGGTGATTTGGACGGGCTCCGATGACGGCCTGGTTCACGTGACGCGTGACGGCGGCAAGACCTGGACGAATGCCACTCCCAACATCCCCGGCGCACCGGAGTGGGCGCGCGTTTACCAGATCGGCGTCTCACCGTTCGACGCCGGCACGGCGTACGTCGGCTTTGACGCGCATGAACTCGATGACCGCCGAGCTTACGTTTACAAAACCGCGGACTACGGCCGCACCTGGCAGAAGATCACCAACGGGCTTCCCGATTCGCCCGTCACCGTGGTGCGCGAAGATCCCAACCAGCGTGGATTCCTCGTGCTCGGCAATGAGGCCGGTCTTTTTTACTCCGCCGATGCCGGCGAGCATTGGCAGCCTCTTAAGGCGAACTTTCCCACCACGCCGGTGTTCGACATCCTCTTCGTGAAGAACAGTGATGACCTGGTGGCGGCCACCCACGGCCGCGGACTGTTCGTGTTCGATGATATCCGGCCGCTCGAGGAACTCACCGCGACGAAGCAAGCTGCTGACTTTCACCTGTTCACACCGGCGCCGGGTACTCTTTTCCATCACTGGCAGACGGGCGAGTCGCAACCCGGGGCTTTCAGCGCGCCCAATGCGCCCGAAGGCGTGGTGATTGACTATTTCCTGAAATCAAAGCTCGAGCCTACACCGGAGCAGAGACGGGCGCGTGAAACGCCGGTGAAAATCGTCATCACCGACAGTCACGGAGAAACGGTGAATACGGTCTACGGCCCGTCGGAAGCCGGAGTGAACCGTTACGTTTGGAACATGCACTACGAGCCCGCCAAAAGGGTGGAGTTGGAAACGCGTCCCGGAGCGGAGGAGGAAGAGCCAGGCGGCGGAGGCTTTTTCGGCCGCGGCGTAGGACCTTGGGTGCTGGCCGGCAACTATAAAGTAGCCGTCACGGTAAAAGGCCAGACTCAGCAGGCTGATATCACCGTTCAGCCGGACCCGAACCTCCACATTGATCCGGCGGTGTTTCGGGCCCAAACTGAGGCGGCGCTCGAAATGCGAAGCCAGGTGGATGCTCTCCACGAAATGCTGAACCGCATCGACGGCATGGAGCACGGGCTCACGGCGTTTCAGAACACGGTGCAAAATGACAAGGACCTGCGCGAGAAGTACGCCTCACTCCTAAAGCAAGGCCATCAACTGGATGAGAAGCTAAAGGCCGTGAAGGCGAAGGTCTATAGTCCCACCTTGCAGCGCACGGCCGGGGAAGACTCGATTCATGAACTGGCCGACTTTGATTCGCAACTCTCAGGGTTGGCCCGCGAATTGGGCTTTGCTTATGGCGAGCCGCCTACAACTTTACAGAAAGATTTGATGGCGGAGCTTTCGAAGCAGCTTGGCGACCATCTGGCGGAGTTTAATCAGCTTCTGCAAGGAGACGTGGCCGCCTACAACAAGGCCGCGTTTGCCGTAGGCGCACCCACGCTCTTTGCCGGAGGGCGCGTGGCCGTGAAGCCGGCGCCGGCTGTGTAAGCGCGATGAGTGCGGGTTAGGACTCTTGCATGCGGCTGGCAGGGGCCCGTCCCGCGGCCGCACAATCAGTGCACGGGAAGACGCTTCTCGTCGGGCAGTTCGTTTTCAATCTCTGCCCACGCCGTGGGATTATCGCGCAGGTCGATGAACACGAACGATGGGACCGGGTGCCGTGGCGCCATCTTCCCTTGTTCGCTCGTGTCATGCTGTTCTATGGGGTTCACGACAACCTCCTATCCCCCAAGCGCTCCATCAGTAAAGTTGGATGAGCGGGACGTGGGCCTGGATGTCATGATGATTTTTGCTGACGGCTAAACGGGCGCTGCCTCTTTTCTCGCGAAAGAGGGGGCGGAGCCCTTCGCTGCCACGAGGCCGCTGTGAGTCTTATCCACTTTTTGATGACCAACCACGTCGAGGTGGCCCAACTAACCCTCGAACACTTGTGGTTGGTTGGCGTCTCGATGGCGCTGGCGGTGGCCGCCGGCATTCCCACCGGAATCCTGCTGGCTCGCCGGCCTCGCCTCGAAAAGCCAGTGCTGGCTGGGGCCAACATCGTGGAAACCATCCCTAGCCTCGCCTTGTTCGGTCTGCTGCTGCCGGTCCCGTGGCTGGGCTCGCGGGCCGATCGCCTGGCGATTCTTGCGCTGGCTCTGTACGCCCTGCTTCCGATCATCCGCAACACATACGCGGGCATCACTGGAGTTGATCGCGCGGTGGTGGAGGCGGCGCGCGGCATGGGATTGACCGATCGCCAGCTTCTTTTTCAGGTGCAGTTGCCGCTGGCGCTCAGCGTGATTCTGGCCGGCGTGAGGGTGGCGACTGTGGTGACGGTGGGAGTTGCCACCATCGCCGCGGCCATCGGCGCCGGCGGTCTTGGGGAATATATCTTCCGCGGCTTGGCGATGGTGAACAATGACCTGATTCTGGCTGGAGCCATTCCCGCCGCGCTCCTGGCGCTGGCCGCCGACCTCGTTTTGGGTCTCGCCGAGCACCGGTTGCGACCGCGAATGAGCGCTGACTAGATGAAGCACGGACGCATCGATTCTTTGCGTCTTCGCGCTTTTGCGTGAAAGGTCTTTTGCACGCACGTCCGAGAATGCGATGGATTCCCGTCTTGCGGACGGGCACGTCTGTCACGGGTCTCCTGTGCGCGCTGCTCACCGTTACGTCCTGCGGTCCGCCGCGGAAGGACATCATCGTTGTCGGCTCGAAAAATTTCACCGAGCAAGCGATTCTCGGGGAGATCATCGCGCAGCAACTCGAAAGACGCACGGGACTCTACGTGGAGCGCCGGTTTTATCTCGCCGGAACTTATATTTGTCAGCAAGCGATTCTCGCCGGTCGCATCGACATTTATCCGGAGTACACGGGAACCGCGCTCACCGCCATTCTCCGTCAGCCGGCCACTGGGGACGCTGCCGCCGTATACACGCGCGTCAAGGAAGCGTATCAACAACGCTTCGGACTCATCGCGGCGTCTCCGTTCGGCTTCAACAATACCTTCGCTCTCGTGATTCGGACTGACGATGCGCAGCGTTATGGCTTGAAGACGATTTCCGATGCGGCGCGCGTCGCTTCGCAGTGGCGTCCTGGTTTCGGTTACGAATTCATGGAACGTCCTGACGGCTATCACGGTTTGGTGAAAGCCTACGGCCTCAATTTCGGCGCCGGGCCTCGGGTGATGGATCTCGGGCTGCTTTACCGGGCGCTCACCAGCCATGAGGTTGATCTGGTCGCCGGCAACTCCACCGATGGGCTGATTGCGGCTCTCCACTTGACCATCCTGGACGATGACCGACACTATTTCCCGCCTTACGAGGCCGTTCCGGTGGTGCGCCAAGAAACGGCGCGGCGGCATCCGGAAGCACTGCGCGCGCTCCAAGAACTCGCCGGTAAGATTTCGGATGAAGACATGCGGCGGATGAACTACGCGGTGGACGGCGAACATGAGGATATTGGCAACGTGGCTCGAGAATTCCTAAAAGCGGTCACGGGTGGCAACTGACGGACAGAGGCAGTAGTCAGAAGCCAGAAGTCAGAAGTAAGAAGAAGGGCGGCTCCTGTCTTCCGACCTCTGGCCTCTTGCTTCTGACTTCTTACTTCTGGCTTCTGTCTCGTCACTTGTCACCTACTTGTCACTGGCGCTTTCGAAGTGCCGCAATTTCGGCTGGCGTGAGCGACCGAGACGCGCCCACCTCGAGACCCGCGAGCGTCAATGGACCGATGGCGAGGCGCACGAGCTTCAACACCTTGAATCCCACGGCTTCCACCATGCGGCGCACCTCACGGTTCTTGCCTTCGGTGAGAATGACTTCGAGCCACGTGTACTTTCCGCGGTCCTCTGTCCGCCGCACGAAGAGAGGCTTCGCTTCGTCACCGCGTTTCATCCGCACTCCGCTGGCGAGCTGCCCAACGACCTCATCGCTCATCAAGCCACTGACCTTCACAAGATATGTTTTGCGCACGCCAGACTCGGGGCTGGTGACGAAGTGTGCAAACTCGGTGTCATTGGTGAGGATCAGCAATCCGGAGGTGTCTTTATCGAGCCGGCCTGCGGGTGCGAGCCACGCCATCTTATCACCGACACCAAGCTCACGGCCGTTCCTGCCCGGTGACCGCTGAAGATAGTCATAGATCGTCTTTCGTCCTGAAGGGTCGCCGTGAGTCACAATCACGCCCTTTGGCTTGTAAAACAGCAGATAGACCTTGCGCTCCGGTTTCAGCCGCTGACCGTCCAACTGAATGACGTCCTTGCCGTGGCCCTTGCCTTGATGACTATTGCCGGCCGTCACCCAGGATTCAGGGTCACGCAGTACGCGGCCGTTCACTCGCACGCGGCCCGCCCGAATCATCTCTCGCGCAGTTGTCCGCGAAGCCACGCCGTATCGCGAGAGCGCACGGTCAAGCGTCATTTGTTGCTTGGTGGTCATCAGCCCAGAAGCAAGGAGCCAGAAGCCAGGAGTCAGAAATCAGGAGCCAGAAGCCCGTCACCAGGAAGCAGAGGGTTGAGGTATCAAGATGAAACTCACAACCCATCGACCGTTGATCGGTAATCTTTCACCCTTCACCCTTCATCCTTCATCCTTCATCCTTCTGACTCCCACGCTTGGCTTCTGGCTTCTGACTCCTAAGCGAGCGTGGGCATTTCGTCGAGGTAGATGAAGGCCTGCACCATGGGTACCTCGCACGCACTCAGCTCCCCGATAGGCCCGAAGAACGCGACCTTGCCGTCCACCAGAAACACAACGCGATCAGCCAGCTTGCGTGCCAGCTTCATGTCATGCGTCACCACCACCGAGGTGAGGCCGGTGCGCCTCTTGAGTTTCAGGATCAGGTCGCCGATGGTCGCGGCCATCAACGGATCAACCATGGTTGTGGGTTCGTCGTAGAGCAGGCACTCGGGCTTGGCGGCGAGAGCGCGCGCTATCGCGACGGCGCGCTTCATGCCAGTACTCAGGTCCGACGGCGCCAGGTCGCGAGCATCGAGGGGCAGGTCAACCAGGCCCAGCAACTCGTCCACGCGAGCCTGAACTTGGTCCTCGTCGAGGGTCACTTCGTCATGGACGGCGCGCTCACGAATGGGATAGGCGACATTTTCAGCGAGGGTCAGTGAATCGAACAGCGCACCGGATTGAAACACCATCGTGAGGTGCCGCCGCAGGTCGAGCAACTCTAATTCGGGCAAACATGACACCTCACGTCCTGCCACCCAGACTTCGCCGGAGTCCGGCCGGAGAAATCCCATCAGGTGCTTCAAGGTAACGCTCTTACCTACGCCGCTCCGGCCCAGCACCACTGCCATCTCGCCGCGGCGCACTTCAAAGCTAACGTCGTCAAGCACAGGCTGGCTGCCAAACGCCTTCGAGACGTGAACGAACCTGATGTAAGGCTGATCGTCGGTCATAGGAATCGGGTCATCGGGTGATTCAGGCCATCGGGTGATTGAGTGATCGGGTGATTGAGTGATTGCCGAAAGTCCATCACATGACCTGCTTGGAACCGCCGTTTGAAGCCGCGTCACAAGGTGCAACCTCCCGATCATCAATGACGCGATGGCCTGATCACCCGATGACCCGATTACCTCTCACGGTAAACTTGATAATGCACCCTTTTGAGCGCGCCCACATAATCTGCGGGCGTATTCAGATTATCAAAAATGATTCGCCGGAACCCGGCGCGATCCAGCTCCGGCCACAACAAGACACGCACCTGAACCGTTGGGAAAAAACTCGCAACCTTCCTCCGGCCGGCCGCGAGACTGCGCCGCACAGCAGGCAGCGCGCGGCGGCGATAGACGGCGCATAGCGGCTGATAACCGTGGCGCGGCGTCGCGGCGAGCGTCACATCAGCCAGGGAATCGAGCGCGCGTCGCGCGAGGTGGCGCAAGAACCGCGCCTGCATGAACGGCACATCACAACTGAGAAAGAGGTTGAACTCGGTGCGCGTGTGAAGGAGGCCTGTGTAAATGGCGCCCAGAGGCCCGCTTCCGGGAAGGTCGTCAGGCAGCGCCAACAAATCGAGTCCGCGGGCCCGGTCGGGAGCACCCAGGAGGTATACACGGCCAGCCACCGATCGGAGCTTGCGGGCCGCGCGAGTGAGTAACGTCTCGCCTTCGAAAATCAGTTGGTGCTTTGGCTGGCCCATGCGCCGGCTGGCGCCACCCATCAAGACAAACCCCGTCAGTTCCGCAAACCGTTCCGCCATTACGGCTAGACTACCAGAGGCCGCTATCCTCCAGCGTGCGACACCTCGGCGGCTCGCGAAACCAACTGCTGAGCGGCTTCCTGCCAGGCCGGGTAACGATCGGCCACGCCGAGGCTCCCCAGAAGCTCAACGTTCAGGGGCTCAGGCTGCAATGCAGGTGCGCTCACGTGATGAGCAAGCGTGTTGGCCACGTAGACGGCCACCACCGCGTCAAAGCCTTGATGGGGCACCCGACCGGGCGCGTGATGGTGCGCCACGGCCTCCGTGACGGCCGTGGGAAGACCCCACAGACCCAGCAAGTAAGCACCGATCTCGGCGTGCGTAACGTCATACAAGGCGGTCTCTACCTGGTAAAGCGGCTGCCGTGTTTTCCGGGCGGCCCGAAGAGCTTCCTGGAATCGCCCCGGAGAGCGCGCGGCCAGCACCAGCTTGCCGACGTCATGCAGCAAGCTCGCCACCACCGCCGGCTCAGCCAGATGCTCGGGCAACTCGAACTTGCGCGCGATGCCGGCAGTAAGCTGCGAATGCCCCTCGAAATCGTCGATGGAGAATCCTTCAATCTCGTCGGCGCCCGAGAAAATACGAAACGCCTCCACCGAAATCACCAGACTTTGGAGAATATTTACACCGAGATAACTCACGGCATGCTTGACGGAAGAAACATTCCGCGAAAGGCCGAAGAAAGCAGAGTTAACCAGTTGCAATACCTTGGCCGAGATGGCTACATCCTGCTCGACCACGGCGGCAATATCCTCCATCGAAGAGTCGGGGTCCGCCAGGGCCTGCGTGAGAGCAATATACAGCCGCGGCGCGGAAGGGAGCTCTCCCAGCGCGCCCACCATGCCCGCCAACGCCTCGCCCGTCAGGATGCTCTGCAGGCTGCAAGCGCGGTCGATGGCCACGCGCAACATCTCCGCATCGCAAGGCTTCAGCAACAACTGGTGCGCCACCTGCGCCGCCCGGAAGGCGGCTTCGAGGTCAGCATACTCGCTCAACACAATCCTCACTACCTGAGGATGACGTTCGCGCGCGCACTCCAAAAGCGCCGTGCCGTCCATGCCCGGCATCTTCAAATCGCAGACAATCACATCAAACGGGGTTTGCTCGAGTAGGGCCAGGGCGGCCTCGCCTCCCTGGACGAAAGACATGTCCCACTGTATGCGTTGGGGTCGCAGAAGGCGCCGAAGACCATCCAAGACCTTCGGCTCGTCATCCACGAAAAGAATCCGCGTCATGGCTCAGGGCCTCCTCGAGTAGACACGCAACGGGCAGAGTCGGGTGGTCGGGATTCGAAGCCCAGCCGTTCACTTTTGCATTGTACTCTTCCAATAATATGCAGGCAAGGCCTCACCCCTCCTCACCCCTGGACCAACCCTGGACCAAGAATCGCGATTGGCCGAAAGAGCTGGTAACGCTCGGGGGGGGAGACAAGGGTAGGCCGTAAGACCAGAAATGAACCGAGAACTGAGGACGAGCTTTTTCTCAAGCAACTGTAATACCATACCTCCGATACCGTTCGCTGCAGAATTTCTCATAAATCCCAATTGTCTCTCCCCAAACTTGCCACATAACTCTCCAAATCCTTCATAGATTTAGACATTCCGGGCTGCTACTTGCGTTTCTCACTTTTCCCATCTTTCTCTTCAGGCCTCACCGGCAGGTGACTGGGTTTTTCACCTGTAACCGCCACATAACTCCGTACACTACTGATTGCATTGCACATTCCGGGGTGCAACCTGATTTTTCGCCTCACAGCCGCTGTAACCGGTACTTTTCCAACTGTAACCGTAACTTTGCCGTCGCGGTGCTCTGCCGCATGCCCGTTGTAACATTGCTGTAACATATGGCGTGGAGCAGGCACGCTGATTCCCGGCTGGTACGCGGGCCACAAAACCTCCCAGTCTGGGCACCATGGGGTTCCGAATCGCACGATCGCGGCCAAGGGTCAAGCCGTTTCCAGCAACCGGCTCCTGACCGTCGTCGCGTGTGGATGTAGCCTACGATTTGACCTCCCTTTGCGCGGCGAGGTGTCCAACATTGTGCAAGTTCCCGGCTCAAGAGTGATTGGTAAGAAAGCTCACCGCGACTGCCGTGCGATCGTTCTAACCTGCATTTCTCGCTAGGATTCGAAAAGGGCGGGGCTTCCAGAGTCTGTCCGTTGGGGCCCTTGGCCCGCGAAAGGTCATGAAAATCGCTGTCCTTGTCGGGCGGGTGCGTAGGGCCGGGGCAAGCCCGGGCCCTACGAGGCGACGACGGCCGCATTTTCGACCCTGTGTGAAAGCCCGTGGATTCCCGCCTTCGCGGGAATGACTGCGTCCGAACAGGACCCGTAAGTCCAATCACCCCCGCGGAGGCGGGGGTCCACCTCGGGACAGGCGCCATACACGAGTTTTCACACGCACTCTTCAGCCCCGCCGTTACAGCGTCGGTTTGGTATTTGAACACAAACACCGCGATTTCGCAGGATTCGGCGGGGCTGAAAAGCCCCGCCGTTTTCGAATCCTGGTGAGAAGCGCAGACTGACGGTCTAGGGTGCGGAGACCATGACCGCCCTCATCTCATCGGTAGCTTCACCAGCGGCTATGGGAACGCGCACGTTGATCTGGGTGCCGGCCCCGGGCTTCGAGTCGATCAAGACGGTTCCCTTTACCAGGCTCGCCCGCTCCCGCATGCTGATGAGGCCGAGGCCGTACTGCGTGTTCATTACGTGACCGACGTCAAAGCCCGCCCCGGAGTCGCGAACCGTGAGCAGAACCGCACCCGGCGCTCCCCGCAGGCTCACCTCAAAGCGTCGCACGCCACTGTGCTTCACCGCATTGCGCAAGGCCTCCTGCAACACCCGGAACAAACAAAGTGAGACCTCCTGGGGCAGCGAGCGGGGTACATCATCCTGGCTAAAGTTGATCTCGACTTTCTGTTGCGCACTCATCTCGCGGCAGAAACCCTTCATGGCGGCAGCCACACCCAGAAGGTCCAGTTTTGAGGAGTGCAACCGGTGGGACAATGATTGAATGCCGCCGGAGATCTCCAGAATGTGGTTCGTCAGTTCGCCGGTCTGGCGGCGCAGGGGGGAAAATTCAGGGAGGGCATCTTCGAGCTTCTGCACGTCAACGGAAAGCAAGGCCAAATGCTGGCTAATATCGTCGTGGAGTTCCCTGGCGATATGGCGGCGCTCCTCTTCTTGCGCTCCAATCAAACGGCGGCTCACACCGGCGAGCGTTTCTTCCGCTTTCTTGCGGTCGGAAATGTCGATGGCTGAACCAATGTAGCCGGCGAAGGCGCCGTCGGAATTGAACCTCGGCACCCCAATGTCGACGATCCACCGGTATTCTCCGTCGTGGCGTCGCAGCCGGTATTCCATCCGGAATTCTTCGCGCCGGTCAAAAGCCCCTGTGTAAATCTCAAGACAGCGAGAAAGATCCTCGGGATAGATCCCTTCGCACCAGCCGTTTCCCATCTCCGCCTCGAGCGTCTTACCGGTAAAGTCGAGCCAGGGTTGGTTGAAGTAGGTACAGAGCTTGTCCGGTCCGGACATCCAAATCAGCACGGGCGCGGTGTTAGCCATCCGGCGGAAGCGCTCTTCGCTTTCTTGCAGAGCGGTTTGTATGCGAATACGTCTCAGCGCATCCGAGAAGATTTCGGCCAATATCCGAAGCTCTTCCGCCTGATTCGCGTTCCACGCCGCCCGCCGACGGGCGCTGGCAAAGGACATGCAACCGACGATTTCACCACCCGCCGCCAAAGGCACCGCCGCCGCTGACATGAGTCCGGCCTCGAGGAGACGCCCCTTTTCGGCGGATGCTTCGTCGGGCAGGCTGCCGGAGTCCGGGATGAAGAGTATCTCGCCGCGCAGCAGACGGCCTGCAAGCCAGGGGAATTGGGTTGAATTCACGGTTTCCGGAGCGAAAGGGATTCCCTCGCGGCGCCAAGAGAAAGCCCTCTTGAACAACGCGCCTTCCTCAAAGAACTCGTAGAGGCTGACCCTATCAACTCCGAAGAGCTTGGCAATTCGGGCGAGACTATTCTGCACCACGGGCATGATTTGGGTTTCGGGGAGATTGATGAAGTCAGTCGATAGCTCAGAACGCAGGGTTTCGAAGGTCAAACGCTCCCGCAGAGACTGTTGGGCCCTCATCCTCGTCTTCCGTTCCCAGAACAGTCCGATGATCAACGCCATTTCGACGAAACATAGGGCAAGGCCGCCGAGGATGTAACTCTTGTAGGCCTCCCAGGCGGTCGGCTGCCGGTTCAACACGATACTGCCCGCCGGAAGATTGCTTTCTTTGAATCCCCAGCGCCGCAGCGCCCGCCAATCAAACATGTAGACATCAGCGCTCTTTACAATGGGAATGTTCTGCGGCTTCTCGCCCTGGAGAACCCTCACTGCCATCTCCGCGGCCGTCCGGCCCTGCGCGCCAAAACTGAGCACGTCACCGCCTACCGTTCCCCTGCCAATATCCACATCGTCCGCTTCAAACACCGGCGCATTGGCTGCCCCGACGACAAGGGGAACGGACTGAGTGGCATCGGTGAATTCAGTTCCTGCAGCATCCTCCATAATTGACGTGTAGTAGATGACCGTGTGGGGTGGAAGGTGGCGCAATCGTTCGAGAAGACTGGGCATATCCAGGTCAGTGAGATACGTAAAATCAAACCTCGATTCATAGCTGCGCAGACTCTGCCTGGCGATGGCTTCAACATAGCGGTCGTATTCCCCAATGCCGCCCACCACCACGACGTGCTGAGTTCCCGGCTGCAACTTCAGTGCCGCCTCGAGAGTTTTCGCCGGCTCCACAACTCCCCACACGCCTGTAAAGCGAGGGCCGAGTTGCCGGGGACCCAGCATTTCCTCCGTGCTGCCGCAGAAAATGATAGGGGTCGTGCCGAAGAAACCCTGGTGCGATTCCGCCAGCAACTCCAGCGGCGAGCTTCCGACGGCAAGAATCGCGTCCGGCTCGCGGCCGTGATACTTGCGAACGTACCATGCGCGCAACTCGCGCTGGTCCGCCTCACTTAAGGGCAGGTTTGCGTCCAGGTTTTCGGTGAAGAACTGAATCTGATAAGGCGAACTCTCGAGACCAGCAACGATTGCCTGGTCCATCGCGGCGACGCCGGGTGATGCCAGGGGTTCCAGTTGGTTGACAATAAGAACGCGCTTGGGTTCTTTAAGCTGGGCCCTGGCGGCCGACGGGTACAGAAAGCGGCAGGCAGTCAGGATCGCGAGCGCGATCCAAGCCCGCCCACTCCTGCGCCCCGGCCGGCCGCTTTGTAGGATCCATGTTGCCACGTAGTTCTCTTGACATCTTAGCAGGCCGCGGAAAAACCCGTCCAACCTGTGATTCCGAGGAGCTGGAGGCGACGAGGAATCTCGCATTGTCTTTCTTTTCAGAGCGAGATTTCTCGCTATGCTCGAAATGACAGGACCCCCAGTTTTTTCCGCAGCCCATATAATAGCAAGGGCGACCGAGAAAATGGGCAATTGCGGTAAACTTGAGACTGCTAATTTTCACCCATTTTTTCAATGGGTTAGGTTGTGCAAAGCAGTGCACCTGCGCCCTGGGGCCAACCGGCTGAGAACAAACTTTACAGATTTCCTCCACTCGATTTCACCCGCCGCGGCGGGGACTGAGAGGAGGGCAAGGCCAAGCCAGACCATGGCGTATCAAAACATGAAATCTCTGGCATCAATCCTGGCCCTAACTGCTGTCCTTGCCGGCCGAGCCTATCCGCAGACGCCTTCCACCGGTGCTCTGATGGGTGTCACGCTTGACCCGTCGGGAGCGGCGGTACCGGATGTGGCCCTCCATGTGGTCGGCCAGGACACCGCCGGAACCCGGTCTGCTGTTTCAGACAAGGAAGGAAGGTTCAACATTCCTCTATTGCCGCCCGGAACCTATACCTTGGAGGCCAGCAAAGCCGGCTTTGCTCTTCTGCGCGTTGAAGCCGTTCACGTCCGGGTCACGGAAATCAGCCGGCTGGACCTTCGCCTCCAAATTGCAACTGCTGTCAGTCACGTGGAAGTCTCTTCCAGGCCGTTGATGGTTCAAACGGACAATTCCGCTCTGGGGAGGGTGGTCAACGAAACGGCAGTAAGCGGTCTTCCCCTGGTAACGCGGAACTTTGCCCAAATCGCTGCTCTTTCGCCAGGGGTGATCGCTGGGGTGTTCAACGCGGGAGAGCTCGGAATCGGGGGAACCGCGCTATCGCAGATCAACGAGTCGAATGACGGCATCTACGTAAACGGAGCGCGCTCGTATGACAACAACTGGCAACTGGACGGGCTCTCCGTGAACGACGTACAAAGCAGCGGATTTTCGAGCGGCGGAGTCCCCATTCCTAACCCGGACGCCATTCGGGAGTTCAAGGTCCAGACCGGCCTGTACGATGCCGCTTACGGCCGCTACGGCGGCGCCAACGCGAGCGTGATTACAAAAACCGGCGGCAATGCTCTCCATGGGACTGTGTTCGAGTTCTTACGCAACGATATTCTGAACGCGAATGATTTCTTTTTGAACCAAACGGGTCAGATGCGGCCGGCGCTTAAGCAAAACCAGTTTGGCTTTGCGATCGGGGGGCCGGTCAAGAAGGAGAAGGCGTTCTTCTTTGGCTCTTATCAGGGTACCCGGCAGGTGAACGGCGTGGCGGCGGGTCAGTCGAGGACGGCGTGCACAGCCAGCCTGAGCTCGCCACCCTTCACGGATGACCGTT
Source organism: Terriglobia bacterium (assembly GCA_035578005.1). Taxonomy (GTDB): domain Bacteria; phylum Acidobacteriota; class Terriglobia; order UBA7540; family UBA7540; genus Gp13-AA77. Next base: position 4,833 of record DATJYK010000155.1, on the reverse strand, counting down.
CGCCCGCGGCGCTTGGAGCGCTGTTTGGCGGCATGGCGGGCGCGCTCGGCGGCGTGGCCGTCAGGCCCGATGGTTCAAACATTAACCCCGTGGCGCTCTCGCTTCTGAACTACAAGCTCCCCGACGGCTCTTTTCTTATTCCCACCCCGCAGATCGTAAACACAGTGAGACCCTTCGGCAGCCAGGGATTCTCGGTCTTCACGGAGCCTTGCAGCTTTGGCGAAGATCAGTTCTTGACCAATTTTGATTATCTTGCCTCGCCGAAGAATAAGATCGCGGGGCGGTTCTTTCTTGCCGATGACCACGCGACCGTCACGTTCCCGGGCAACGGCCTGAATCCCTCAGGCAATACGCCCGGCTTCCCGAGTCCGCTCGATTCTGATTTCCGAGTTTTCTCCCTGTCCGACACGTACACGCCCAATAGCGCTACGCTGAACGAAGCGCAGATTGGCTATGTCCGGACAAGAGCCAGCACGGAGGCCCAGACTCCATTTGAATGGTCCGATGTCGGGGTTGCCGAAGGAGAAATGAATGACAACAACGAACTGCCCAGTCTGAGTATCTTGGGCTCGCTCAGCATTGCCTCGGGGTTTCCGCGAATCTTCACCGAGAACACCTTCGCATTCGATGATGATGTCAGCCTCATCCACCGCGCCCATTCGATTCGATTGGGCGGATCCATCACGAGATTGCAAGATCATGTCGACACGATAGGGCTCGGATCGTGGCTGGATTTCCTCAGCTGGCCCGATTTTCTTCTCGGGCTCAACGCCGCAGGCAACGGCACCGGAGCGTTTAGCAATGTGTTTGCGTCCGCGGATGCGTTCGGATTGACGCAGCGGGAGTACAGGGTATGGGAAGGTTCGGCGTTCGCGCAGGACGATTATCACCTTGCTCCGTCTCTGACACTCAATGCCGGAGTGCGATACGAGCGACTGGGTCAATTCGGAGACAAACTGGGCAGGAATTCGAGCTTCGAAATCGCGAACGCCAATCCGAACCCTCCGCCGGGCGGAAGCTTGGACGGCTACCTGGTGGCCTCCAATTTCCCGGGTTCTCTGCCACCGGGCGTGCAGCGCACGGATAACACTTTTGGGAACGACGGCGCGGGACAAAACACGCTTGCCCCACGATTCGGGTTTGCCTGGCAGCCTCTGCCCCGCAGCAGCGGGTTGGTGCTCCGGGGAGGATACGGCCTGTATTATTCACGGCCCACCGGCCAGGCCGCTTTCCAGGGTATCTACGGGGCTCCTTTCTCTCAATTTCGAATCAACTTCGGAGGAGCGAACGCCGGCGCGACATTTCAGGAGCCTTTTGCGCAGCCCTTTCCCACGCCACAGTCCTTCCCGTACTTTCCGCCCTATTCGCCGACGACCTCAACAACCATCTACACAGTGGAGCCCGGCTTTCGTCCCGCGTCGATGCAGCAGTATTCCCTCAATCTCCAAAACGAACTGCGTCCGGGCTGGCTGCTGGAACTTGGGTACGTTGGCACCCGGGGCACGCACCTGGTACGCCAGCGGTCTTTGAATCAGGCTCTACCGGCCTCTCCGGCTAATCCCATCCGGGGTGTTGTGTCGAATACCATCGCCAACATCCCGTTGCGAGTTCCGGTTCCCGGTGTGCCTCCGGACTCACTCCAGGAAATGGAGTCGGAGGGTAACTCGTGGTATAACGGGCTTGAGGTTAGCTTGACGAAGCGCTTAAGCCACGGTCTCCAGTTTCTTGCTTCCTATACCTTTTCCAAGACGTTGGACACAGACGGCGCCGACGTTAATTCAACCTCCGCAGGAAATGCGCTCACACTGGGAGACCAGAACTCGCCTCGCGCGCGCCGGGGACGCGCGAGTTTTGACCGCACCCAGAGGTTTGTCCTGAGCGCGAACTGGATGCTGCCCAGTCCATCCCGTGGCGTGCAGCGAGCGATTCTGGGAGGTTGGACCCTGGCGGGAGTCGCAACGATCCAATCGGGGAGCGCTCTAACGATCGCCTACACAAACGGCACGAACGCATTTGGAATTAGTGGAGATCGCGCCCAGCTTACCGGCACGTGTGCGAAGGACCAGTTGGTGAGGGGAGGGCCGGTGGAATCAAAGCTCGACGCCTACTTCAACGCATCGTGCTTCACCACACCGCTGGTGATCGGAGCGGACGGCATCGGAACCGCGTTCGGGAACAGCGGAACCGGCATTGCCGATGGCCCAGGGCAGGCGAACCTGGATCTGGCACTCTCTAAAACGGTGATATTCCCTTGGCCGCACGAGAAAAGCAGTCTTCAGTTTCGGGCGGAGATGTTCAACGCGCTCAACCATCCGCAATTCGCGAATCCCGATGCGAACTTTGGGGCGCCAACCTTCGGGGTAATCAGCAGCATCGCAGTGAATGCGAGGGTGGGTCAGTTGGCTCTGAAGCTTGGTTTCTAGCGATCTTTTACGCTGGTGGACGGCACCCCTTGGCCGGGGAGCTTGGTGCTGTCCTAATTTGAACGTAGCGCCGCCATCTTGGCGGCTATCTGCCGGCTGGAAGCCGGCGTTACGGGTCAAATTAGGACAGTACCGGGAGCTTTTGACACGTGGAATACGGCGTGCAATAATTCAAGCTAGCCAAAAACTTAGCACGAGTATAAGGACAACTCATGAAAACAGTCGGTGGGCAGACCGGGGCGGGCATCAGCCTCTTCATATTTCTGGCAGCGAGTTCGATATGTGCGACGCCGGCCCGTCAAGCGGGCCAGCCTAGCCAGGATCAGCCGCAGGTTCCCGCGAAGGCGGCTCCCGCTGGCTCCGGCTCGGCGGACGCCCAGGCGCCCAGCGCTGCCGCCGGTTCTGCTTCTGCGCCTCGGGCGGTTCCAGACCATGCGGCGGCTTATTATCACTTCGTGCTGGCTCGCCGTTACGAGGAGCTGGCCGGCGTCGAGAATCGCAGTGACCTGGTGGATCGGGCGATTGCCGAGTACAAGGCTGCGCTTGCCGCTGACCCGGGATCCCTCTTTGTAAAAACCCAGCTCGCGGAGCTCTATTATCGTCTCAGCCGCGTGGGCGATGCCATCCGCGAGGCTGAAGCCGTGCTTCAGACGAACCCTGACGAGGTAGACGCTCACCGGCTTTTGGCCAGCATTTATCTGCATAGCCTTGGCGAGAGCGAAGCAGCCGCCAGCTCAGAGGCCACCTTGCGCAAGGCGATCACGCAGTTCGAAGCTGTGACCCGTCTCGACCCCAGCGATACGGATTCGCTGGTCGCGCTCGGCCGGCTCTACCGCCTGACAAATCAGAACAGCAAGGCCGAGGACACATTCCGCAAGGCCATCGGGACAGACCCCGGGTCAAGGCCGGCGCTCCAGTACCTGGCGCAGCTTTATCTCGATCAAGGCAACTTCAGCGATGCCATTGCGACGCTCGAGAAGATTCCCGCCGGCGAGATGGACCCCGCAGCGCTGGTGATGTTGGGCCAAGCCTACATGCAGAATCGCGACTATGACAAAGCCTTGGCCGCCTACAGCCAGGCGCTTTCACAGGACCCCGATAACCAGGAGCTGCATCGCGGACATGCTGAGGCGCTGATGGCCGCGGGCAAAACCGCTGACGCCCGCACCGAGCTTCAGAAAATCCTGCGAACCGATCCCAATGACGCTCAAACCTGGCTGCGGCTGGGACATCTTGACCGCGTCGAGGGAAAGTTCGATGAGGCGCGCGAGGAACTGACTAAGGCTAAGAACTTGCAGTCCGATAACGCCGAGATTACCTATGAGCAGGTCCTGCTCGAGGAAACGGTGGGCAACGATGATAAGGCCGTGGCATTGATCCAAGGCCTGCTGAAGGATTCTGAGAAGCCGAACGGCAATTACACGCTGGGTGAGGCTGGCAATCGCGCCGCCTTCCTGGAGCGGCTGGGGATGATCTACCGCAATCAGGAAAAATACGACGAAGCGTTGAGTGCTTTTCGCCAGATTCTTGAGCTTGGCCCCAGCCAGACGCCACACGGCGAGGCTTTGATGATTGACACGCTGCGGCTGGCCCGGCGGCCGACACAGGCTATGGACGAGGCCAACGCGGCGGTGGCCAAGTATCCGAAGGACCGCCAGTTGGCGATGCTGCGTGCCTCTCTGCTGGGTGAGCAGGGAAAGGCCGACGAGGCCATTGCGGCTTTGAACAGTCTGCTGAACGGAAGCCCCTCAGACTTCGAGGTTCAACTCAACATCGCGCAGGTGTACTCAACGGCAAAGCGCTACTCCGACGCTGAGGCAGCCGCTCAGAAGGCGCTCAGCATCAGCATCAAGCCGGATGACCAGGAGAATGCGCACTTCATTTTGGGCTCGATCTACGAGCGCGAGAAGCGCTATGACCTGGCCGAGTCAGAGTTCAAAAAGGTTTTGGCTTCGGATCCCCTTCGCGGCGATGCGGCCAACTATCTGGGCTATATGCTGGCGGATCGCGGTGTGCGCCTCGACGAGTCCGTGAAGTACATCCAACAGGCCCTGCAGTCCGACCCTAATAATGGGGCGTACCTGGATAGTCTCGGATGGGCCTACTTGAAGATGCGCCGGCCCGACCTCGCGGAGAGCCCGCTCGAGCGGGCAGCTCATCTTATCACGAACGATCCCACTATCCTTGAGCACCTCGGCGACCTCGACTTGGCGCTGGGCAAGCCGCAAGTGGCTGAGCAGCAGTGGGAGCGCGCGCTGAAGGAATGGCCGCAGGCGATAGGCAGCGACTTCGACGCGAATGAGGCCGCCAGTCTTCAGAAGAAGCTGGATGATCTCAAATTCCGCATGGCGAAGGGAAAGCCGCCCAAATCTGAGGGTTCGCCGCAACCCTGAAAAGCAGGTGTTAGGTG
>DATJYK010000154.1:0-10107 GCA_035578005.1 Terriglobia bacterium | reverse complement strand
TCAAACGTGTCTTCATAAGGCCTGCTGTTTCTGTAGCTTATGATCACTACCCCTTGGCGGTGCGGGTTGCGCCGCACTGTCGGAAGCCACACGGAACGTCTCACTCACGTGCAGCCTCTGGGGGAGTGGGGAGCGACTGGTGCTTAACCTGCATATCTCACCGGGATTCGAAAAGGGCGGGGCTTCAGCCGGGCTTCAGCCCCGCCGAATCCTGCGAAATCGTGGCCTTTGTGTTCTGCTCTCGGTGCAGCTTGCCGTTAGCAAGCTGCACCGAGAGCGGAACACGTCAAATATCAAACCGACGTTGTAACGGCGGGGCTGAAGCCGGCTGAAGCCCCGCCCTTTTCGAATCCTGGTGAGTCGTCATGTCGCTTCGCGACACCCCCCAGGCATGAAAATGGCGCTATCGAGGCGAAGAGACGCGCGTTCGAAAACAAGTCACTTAGCGCCTATTTTCGGAACAGAAATGCAGGTTAGGTCACCGAATTTGTGCGGTCTTTCGCTGCCCTTCGACGGGCTCAAGGGTGAGGACCAAGGAGGAATCTTCACGGCCGGTCCGGTTCACCGGTCACTCGTATCGTAGCGCGACGATGGGATCGAGGCGGGCTGCCTTGAGGGCCGGCCAGAGACCGAAGAACAGGCCAACGCTGGTGGCCACCACGAATCCTGCCACCACGGACCAGAGCGGCACTGTGGAAGGCAAGCTGGGCACCAGGATTCTGATCGTCAGGCTGAGCATCCATCCGATGGCGATGCCGATCACGCCCCCGGAACCCGTCAGCGTGATGGCTTCGAGAAGGAACTGCCACACGATGTCACCCCGGCGCGCCCCGATAGCCTTGCGGATGCCGATCTCGCGCGTGCGCTCGGTGACGGACACCAGCATGATGTTCATCACGCCGATGCCCCCGACGAGCAATCCGATGGACGAGATCACCACCATCACCAGGAACACGGTGCCCACGATCTGGCGGAATTCGTTGATGATCGACTCCGGCGACGAGATGCCAAAGTTGTCGGGATCGGCGGGCTTCACGTGCCGGCGTTGGCGCAGCACTCCGCGAATCTCGTCCTCGGCCTGGGCCATGTGGCCGCGATAAGCCATGGCCGTGATGAAGTGGTCCTTGGCGTCAGGATAGAGCTTTTTGTAAGTCCAATAGGGAATCAAGATATCGCTATCGTCGGGATTGTCGCCCAGAAATCCCTTGTACTTCTTGAGGGTGCCGATCACTTCAAAGCTGTGGCCGTCAACCTGAATGATCTTCCCGACGGGGTCCTCGTGCTGAAACAGCCGTTCCACGACGTTGGCGCCGAGAACGGTTACATCGCGGCGGTGGAGGTCGTCCGTCTGTGTATAGAAGCGCCCATCCGCCAGGGTTGAGTTCGAAAGCGCGAAGGTGCTGGCATCCGCGCCAAAAAACTGCGCTGCCGACATGTCGCGGCCCTTGTAGCGCGCGGTGGAAGGTGGCAGACCCATATCGCCCATGGTCCGAAAGATCGCCGCCGAGATGTCCTCGACGGCAGGGCACTGCTCCTTGATCGCTTTGGCGTCTTCAAGGGTAAGGGGCTTGCGCAAGCGCTCCTCTCGCGAGAGCCGGTGTGGCGCGCCCATTTGCAGCTTGTAAACCCAGAGGACCTTGGTGCCGTATTGCTCCGCCATCTCCACCAACTGAGTATCGAGACCGGCAATGATGGAGGCGACGGCAATCACCGTCGTGGTGCCGATCAGCACGCCCAGCACGGTGAGGAACGAACGGAACTTGTGCGTGCGCAGCGTATCCAGCGCCAGCAACAAGCTCTCGCGGATGTGGGAAGTCTTCGCCATGGCACTTTCGAAACGCGAAATGCGAAATTCGAAACTAGAAACTCGAAGGTTGGAGCTCGACGAGCGAGCGCCGATTTTCGAGTTTCCAGTTTCGAGTTTCGAATGTCAGATTTCGAGTTTCCATCTTCATTTCTCAGTCCGCAGCGCCGCAATCGGGTCGAGCGCTGCCGCGCGCCTGGCCGGGTAAATCCCGAAGAAGAGCCCGACGAGTGTAGAAAGCGTAAGCCCTACAATCACGGCGCTCACAGGCACTGCGGCCGTAAAAATGATGTTCACCAATTGCGCGATCAGATACGCGATGATGACGCCGATGAGTCCGCCCGCGCAGGCCAGAACGGCGGCCTCAATCACAAACTGCCACAGGATGTCGCTGCGTCTCGCCCCCACCGACTTGCGCAACCCGATTTCGTGCGTGCGCTCGGTGACGGTGGCCAGCATGATATTCATAATGACGATGCCGCCCACCACCATGAAGACGGCTACCACGCCGATGGTGACGGCAAAGACGCTGCCGGTGAGGTTTTGCCAGGCGCTCATCAGGGTATCGGCAGCGTTGATGCCGAAGGTGTCGTCCTCGTGAAAGGGAATGTGTCGGCGGGCGCGCATCAGTACGCGAGTTTCGTCCTCCAACTCCATCAGGTGCATCGAGTCAGGCGCCTTGATGAATACCAGCAAGTCCGGCCGCACCATGAAAGCATTGCGAAAGGTACTGAGGGGAACAAACACAAAGTTGTCGCGACTGACGCCGAAAGCGGAGCCCACTCTCTCGGCCACGCCGATCACGCGGAAAGCCTCCCCGCCCACGAACAGTTCGTGACCGAGCGGGTCCACAACCGGAAAGAGCTTATCCACAATGTCTTGGCCAATAAAGCACACATGGGCGTTGTGCTGGTAATCCTGGTCGCTGATGTAACGGCCATCTTGTACCTTCTCGCGCCCGATGTCGGCGTGGCTGGGTGTAACGCCGATCAGGGTGATCTCTTCGATGTAGTGGCCCTGGTAGCGCGCTTCCGGACCGGGGTCAAGTTGCGCAAGGGCGCTGATAGCCTCGTATCCCGGCAGGTCGTCGCGAAGGTATTCATACTCCTCAAGACGGATGGATTTGTTGCGCCGCAACGCCTTCAGCATGTCATCGTACGGCTGAGCCCAAAGAAACTGGTGCAGCACGAAGGTGTTGGTGCCGAGGTTGGCGATCTTGGTGGCGATATAAAGATTCATGCCGTTGACGACCGACATGACGACGATCAATGTTGTGGTGGCAATCACGACGCCGAGCAGCGTGAGAAACGAGCGCAGCTTGTGGCTATGCAGTTCCGCGAGGGCAATCCAGAAGGCCTCCCGGGCCGCGAACCCAAAGCTCGCTTCCCGGCGTTTTCCCTTGGACTGTGGAATGGCCGCTTGAGCTTGGGTGAGAACAGCCACAGGACTTCTCCGTTAGCAGTACGGCCGGAACCGATCGGAGGTTACAGTATAGAGTGGCGCCGGTTGCTAAGGAAACCGTTGGGTGATCCGAGGTCCGTGATGGTGGTGATGAGACAGAAATCCCGCGACGAAGAACAGAAGCGCCGGTGCGGCAACCAGGAAGACGAAGGGGCCTTGGGGCAAACGTCCGGCACCGACCGAGTCCCAGGCGTAAAACGCGACAAGAGACGCCAATGCCAGAGCCCCGCCGCTCTCCTCGTGATGCCAGGCCACAATCAGCCCGAGAACTACCCCGATGGGCCAGAGCGCCAGACCAAGCCACTCGCTGGGCGTCGGTCCTCCAGGGCCGGCGCCGCCCAGGATTTCGCCGACGGCGAACACGCCGACAACCATCAGGCTGAGCGCGCTCCAGATGCGGGCAACCCGCCTGATGCCGTGAACGAAGGAATCAGTCGTCATAGTTCCCTCCGCGGACGGAACAGTTTCCCGGTTCCCTTTGTCCCGCCCCCTCAATTAGATTGTCTCGCAACGTCGAAAGGCTCAGTGACGACCGTCACAACTGACGATGCTCTACAAAAAGAGGGGCGCAGCGGAGATTTGGATTGAACCTAGTGTGGTGCCCCGTCTAATGTTTGACAACCCCCTCACCCCCGGCCCCTCTCCCCCAAAAGGGGCGAGGGGAGCACGCTTGGGGACTTAGATTAAGGCATCAAACGAATTCCCCTCGCCCCTTTTGGGGGAGAGGGGCCGGGGGTGAGGGGTTGTATTGTCAACAATTGCGTGGGACAGGATACTAGACGCGAGGAACCGGCAGTTCGTGTGAGCCGATCTTCCGCAACCTCGCAGCCCAGCGATGTATAATGCGTATCGCGCTATGAATCGTCATCAATTTTTGCGTCACTGGCCATCACGAGCTTTTTCGAGGAACGTTCCTATTGCGATCCGGGTTGTGCTCATCGCGGCGGGACTGACGGTGCTCTCGGGGCGGCACTCCTCCGGCGAAGCCGCAGCCACGGGAGACACCTCATCGAACGGCATGGCGGCGGCGCAAGCCAACATAACAAGCGCCGAGGTTCAACGCCTGCGCAACCTCGGCAAGGCCTACTACGAGCAGGGCAAGTATGACGATGCCGTGGCACAGTTTGAGAAGGTGGTGGGATCAGGAAAAACCTTTCCTACTGACCATTTCAATCTGGGCCTCGCCCTCCTGCAAGATAACCAGCTCGATCAGGCTCTCGGTGAGCTCACCACGGCCTTGCAGATGGAGCCGAAGCTCTTGGCCATCCATTACAACCTGGGCGTTCTTTATAAGCGCGAGCTGCGCTATCCGGACGCCGAAGCTGAGCTCCGGCATGTGACGGGAGCTGACCCGACTGACCCGGCGGCCTGGTTCAACCTCGGCACCGTCTGCTTCGCGGAGAAGAAGCTACCGGAAGCTCTGGACGCCTTCAAGCGCGTCACCGACATGGGCTTTGGCCGCGGGCAGAACTTTTACGTGGCCGCAACCTTTCACGTCTTCACAATCCTCACGCGCCTGAAGCGGCCCGACGAGGCGCAAAAATACCTCAAGATAAACCAGTCGCTTCGTGACAAAGTACCGAATATTTCCATCCAGTATCCGGCGCTCGAGGCGGGCCGGTACGGCGCCATCATCGTGTCGCCGGCGGCGCCCGAATCTGCTGCACTGGAATCGAACGCCGGGAGCATAACGCTGACAGACGTCACTGCACGCCTGGGGATACGCGCTTCCAGACGGCCCATTTCTCCGACCGCCTCCAGGATCAAGGCTGGCGAGTATTCGCTGGATTTTGCCCGCCGGGTCATTCTGCGAGTCTTTCCAGAGTTCATTACGATTGGCGACTATGACGGCGACGGCCACGCCGACATTTACGTTGTGCACCCCGGGGGCCGCAATCAGTTGCTGCACAACAACGGAAAAGGCACGTTCACGGACGTCACCGAAAAGGCCGGAGTGGCCGGTGACGGAGGCGGCGTCTCGGCCGTGTTCGCAGACTACGACAATAGCGGCCACCCCAGCCTGCTGGTCGCCGGTCTGGGTGGAGTCACGGTGTACCACAATCGCGGCGACGGCACCTTTACCAACGAAACCGCCAAGGCAGGTCTCGAGGCAAAGCCCGGCGAGCTTGACACGCGCGTGGTGGCATTCGACTCCGACAACGACGGTTTTCTCGACGTCGTCACTACGGCTTACGCGAACCTGAGCGAACCGCCGCACAAAGCTGTGTTTAGTTTCCCGCAGGACTTTGAGGGAGCCGCCAGCCATCTCTACCGCAACAACGGCGATGGCACGTTTTCGGACGTCACCGCCTCTGCCGGCCTAGGCGCTGCCCGAGGCAAGATGAGAAACGCGCTGTTTGCCGACCTCAATGACGATGGGTACGCCGATTTGGTCTTTCTGCGCGAGGGAGCGCCTCCACTGCTCTACATCAATCGGGGTGAAGATCACTTTGAAGATGCAACGGCGGCGGCGGGCGCGGCCTTCGGCAAGCTTGCCGCTGTGGAGGGCGAGGTCGCGGACCTGAATCACGACGGCATCTTCGATCTCGTCTTCTGGTCGCCGCAGGGCTACAGCGTGCTCTGGGGCCGCGGCGACGGGCATTTCGAAGCGGCGGACTCGCTTCCGGAGCTCCCGCTCGGCCGGACACAGCCGTTCGGCACGCTGGGAACCTTGGCGGATCTCGATGGGAACGGCTTCGATGATCTGATTGCGTTTGATGATTCCGGCCATCTGCACGCGGCTCTGAACCAGGGTGGCCAGTTTCGGCAGGCTATCGACGTCAAGTACGGGGGACCGTCGCCGGCGGCTTCGGCTCCGGCCGCCGTATCCGTAGCCTCGCTCACGGACCTGTCGAAGCTCGATCTCGTGATGGCGGCCAACGACGACTCACTCCGGGTACTGGAAGGCCCGCCGGCCCGCTGGTCTGCGGTGATGCTCGACGGCTACAAAAGCAACAAGCAGGGTGTAGGCAGCGTGGTGGAGTTCAAGTCTGGTGACTTTTACAAAAAGGTGCTGGCCACGGGCGGCCCGGTCCGCATCTTTACGGGCAAGATCGACAAGCTTGATGTGGTGCGCGTCACCTGGCCGAATCTCATCGTCGAAAACGAAATTGATACCGCCACCGATAAGACGGTTGACGTGCGCGAGTCCGAGCGGCTCGCCAGCTCCTGCCCGTTCCTTTACGTCTGGAACGGGCGCCGGTACGTCTTCCTCAGTGACATCATGGGCGTGGCGCCGCTCGGTGAACTGGCGCCGGACGGCACCCGCGTTCGGCCCGATCCGGATCAGGTGGTCCGGCTCGGACAGGCGCCGCGCGCGGAGCACGGCCGGCTCACTTTCCAAATCACGAGCGAGATGAGGGAGACGGACTACTTTGACCAGCTTCGGATGGTAGCGGTTGACCACCCGGCCTCCGAATCGATTTACGCCAACGAGATTTACTCGTCAACGCCTGCGCCGGCCGAAATTTACGCTGTGCACGGCGAACGGCCGCCCGTCTCAGCCGTGGATGATCGCGGCGATGACGTACTCCCATTGATCCGCACTGTCGATGGCCGTTACCCCACCGCTTTCCGGCGCAATCGCATTCTGGGCTTAGCCGATCTGCACGCGGTCACGCTCGATCTCGGCCACTTTCCGGCCTCGAGTGATCCAGCGTTGTGGCTTTCGGGCTGGGTGTTCTGGACGGATTCAAACGCCTCGCGCGCGCTGCTAAGTAATAAGCGTCTAACGATGGTTTCACCCTACCTGCAGGTGCTTGACAAGAGCGGGCGATGGGTGACGGCGATACCCGACATGGGCCTGCCCAGCGGAACGAACCGGACATTTCGCGTGGACCTGGCAGGCAAGTTTCTCTCCGCGGACCATCACGTGCGCATCGTCACCAATTTGTGCGTCTACTGGGATCGGATTGCGCTCAGCCTGAATGATCGCCGTCTGGAGAGCATGTTCAGTGATAACGGCGATAGACGGGGCGGAAGCCAGGTAGCTGCGCTCAACGCTGACGGCGAATTCTCGTGGCGCGCTGCCGAGCTGCCGCTGGCCGTGGCCGATCTTCACTACCGCGGCTTCTCGATTCCTGCAACCGACTCCCATCATCTGAAGCCCGACGATTTCGACTACACCCGTCGCCTCGCGAACGCCCCGTGGAATCCCTTCCTGGGACACTACACGCGCTACGGTGCGGTGGAAAATCTCCTGACCGGCGCCGATGATCGCTTGGTGGTGATGGCCGCGGGCGACGAAATGACGGCGAGCTTCGATACCAGCGGGCTGCGCGCGCTTCCGCGCGGCTGGCAGCGCGACTACTTCCTCTACGCTCGCGGTTATGCTAAGGATGGCGAGCCTAATACCGCCGACTTCCGCACCAGTGAGCCGCTTCCCTTCTACGGGATGTTGAACTACCCTTACGCACCCACTGACCGGCACCCGAGCGGTTCGGCGATGCAACAGTATCTTGACACTTACGAGACCAGACCGGGCCATGACTTGATCCCTCGCCTTGCGCCTGTGCGAACGGCGTTGAGCGGCGAGTAAAGCAAGCGACAAACTTCCACTCGGCCTCTCGCAACGGTGAGGCAGTTTACCAACGTAGTCTCAATGCCAATTGAAGCTCGCGCGGCTCGCCGGGGCCGCCGGAAGCCAGGCCTGCGTACGGCTGGATGGTGTTGAAGATCTGGCCGAAACTGGGTGAAGCCACGTCGCGCTGCGGAATATCGAAATTCGCGCGATTGAAGATGTTGAACATCTCGGCGCGAAACTCGAGACTCTTGGATTCAGCCAGACGGAAATTGCGCATCACGGCGAAGTCGCAGGTTCCAAGGCCAGGTCCCCGAAGGATGTTGCGTCCGGCGTTGCCGAAGGTGAAAGGCGATGGAGTGCTGAATGCCGAAGTGTTCACCCAACTTGTCGGCGTCTGATGCGTGGGATAGAAGGACGCACCGGTAAGGTTGGGACGGTCCGTACCGTTGTTTGTACCGGTGATCTGAGACTCGTCGGCGCCGCTCACGCCGCCGCTAACGAAAGGCGTGAAGGGCGGCCCCGACTGGACGGTAAAGACGCTCGACACCTGCCAGCCTTCAATCAGGTAGTTCGTGTGAGGATTATCGAGTTTCGCCACGGTGGCGCCAAAAGGCATCGCCCAAACATAGGCCACCGAAAGCCGCTGCGGGAAATTGAAGTCTGATACCGCCTTTTCCGCCGCCACATTGTAAGAGTTCTGCGGGAAGTTGGCGTTGCGAGAGTCACTGAACGGTCCGGAGGCAGTGTCGATCGACTTCGAGTAGTCGTAGGATCCGAGCACTGAAAGCCCACGCGAAAACCGGCGCTCGACCTTGAACTGCAGGGCGTGGTAGATCGAGCTCCCCGATGACTGCGTGTAGGAAAAGCCGGAAAGGTAGGGATAGGTTCGGGGGCATCCCGTACTCTGGCAGGCCGCGAGCGTCGCGGGCGCATTGCTCACGCTGAGGTTCATGGGCTGGTTTGGATCTGTTTCCTGCACCAGGTGCAGACCGCGCGTGCCCACGTAACCGAGGTCAAAGAGCCACGAGCGCTTGACCTGCCGCTGAAAATCCAGGGTCCATTCCTGGATGAATGCGTTCTGGAAGTTGAGCTGGAAAGGACTCAAGGTGGGATAAGCCGTGCCCACAATGCCTGTCAGAGCGTTTTGGATGATTTCGCCGGAGCCCGGCAGGAAAGTGCCGGACTGGATCAAGGGCAGAGCCGATCCCAGATTGCCGGCATCGATGGCGACAAAGGGCGGATTGTTAGCTTTTTGAAAGTAGACGTCGCCGAACGTCTGGTCATAGAAAATGCCGTAACCGCCCCGGACCACCGTGCGCGCATCTTTGAAGGGCTGCCACGCAAAACCGATGCGCGGCGCGAAGTTGTCGCGATCGGGATACTGGAGTGACCGGTTCCGCGCCGTGCTGCCCAGGTTCAGTGTTCCTGCCGGGATGAGATCGATGGCGCCCGTCTCCGGATTGGGAGTGGGGCTCAGGAGCGAAGCGGCGCTGGTGCCTGCCACCATGATGTTGCCGCCGCTGAAGTCGAAGTTTGCAAAATGGTTGTTTTTGTCGCTCACCAGGGACTTGTATTCGTAACGCAGCCCGAGATTCAGCGTCAAATTGGGGCGCACGCGCCAATCGTCCGAAACGAAAAAGTCATTCTCGCCAAAACTGCCCGAGATATACTCCTGGAAGCCGTTGATCCAGTACTCCGGCAGGCCCAGCAGCGCGTCCGCGACGCTGTTGCCGACAGTGCAGGCCGGAGGCGCGCAGCCAATCAACTGCTCAAGGGGAGGGCTCACTTGCCCCAAACCGCCGGTCACCAACCCCGTAAAGTCGAACTCTCCTCGAATGATGTTGTTCACCGAAAAGTTGCCGCGCCGCACCAGGCGAATGTCAGCCCCGTAACTCAGCGTGTGGGTGCCGCGCACCTGGGTCAATGTGTCCGCAAGCTGAAAGGTGTTCACCGCGCCACTTTGCGGCACGCTTTCATCGGCGCCCAAGCTGGCATACTGCGCGAAGTTGAGGTTGGGCACTCCGGCAGGGTTAGACCCGATGTTCTTCACCCCCATAATGCCCAGGTCGGTCGCCAGCGAGCTTCCCAGGTCTTCGTTATATTCTCGAAGCTGCCAGCGGTTGTAACCCAGCTTGAACTCGTTCACGTACCGTGGCGTGAAGATGTGCGTCCAGTCCAGTCCCGCCATCTGGTAGGAATTGCGCGCGGAGGTTCCGAAGCCCGGAAGCGTGGTGGTGCTTTCCGGAACCGTGCCGGTCGGCAGGAATTCGCGGGCAAACACGAGATTGTAACGAACAAACATTGAGTCCCGGTCATTGAA
>DATJYK010000153.1:0-1680 GCA_035578005.1 Terriglobia bacterium | reverse complement strand
TGCGAGGGATCGGCTCACGCAACCCGGATCAGTTTCTTGTTTACAAACTCACCGATGCCGAGATCAGAAAGTTCGCGGCCATAGCCGGAGTTTTTCACCCCGCCGAACGGCAGATCAGGCGCAGTCCAGGTCGATTGGTTGATAAAGACCATTCCCGTTTCGATCTGGCGGGCGACTCGCTTTCCCCGCTCCACATCCTTAGTGATGACCGATCCGCCAAGTCCATAGGGAGAATCATTCGCCAGGTTGATCGCCTCTTTTTCGTTCTTCACGCGGAAAACAAGCGCCACCGGAGCGAAGAATTCCTGATGGAAGGCCGGGTTCTCCGGCGTTATGTTTGTCAGGATTGTCGGTTCGAGGAAATACCCAGGCCGGTCAGCCCGCTTTCCACCCAGCAACACCTTCGCGCCGCCTTCCACCGCAGCCTTGATCTGTTTCAGTACAAGGTCGAGCGCACCCTCGGTGCAAAGAGGGCCAAGCGTCGTCTGCGGATCCATCGGATCCCCGGGAACCAGTTGTTCCAGTTCCTTCTTGAATCGATCGAGGAATACATCGGCGATGGCCTCGTGAAGCACAAATCGCTTGGCTGCGACACAACACTGTCCAGTATTGTTCATACGCCCCCATACTCCCCATTTCACGGCTGTGCCCAGGTCCGCATCGTCCAGAACGATGAAGGCATCGCTACCACCCAGTTCCATCGTGCTCTTTTTGAGAGCTTGCCCGGCCTCGGAAGCAACCGCCGCTCCGGCCCGCTCGCTGCCCGTCAGCGCGACGCCTTTGATCCGCGGATCGGCAACCGTCTTCGCGGCTTGCTCGTTCGAAAGGAAGACGTTGGAGTACACGCCTTCGGGAGCGCCGGCATCAAGAAACAACTTTTCGAACGCCAGCGCGCACTGCGGCACATTGGGGGCATGCTTTACGATCAAAACATTGCCCGCCATCAGATTGGGACCGGCTACCCGCGCCAGTTGGTAGTAAGGAAAATTCCAAGGCTCAACGCAGAATAGAACGCCGAGCGGAGCGTTCTCGATAAACGCTTCGCCTTCCTGCACTTTCAGTTTCTTGGGCGCGAGAAAGTTTTCCGCGTTGTCAGCATAGTAGTCCAGGATGTCGGCGCTCAGCTTGACCTCGCCCTGTGCCTCCGGGAACAACTTTCCCATCTCCACCGTGATGGGCCTGGCAAACTCGTCGAGTTTTTCACGGAGAATCGTGGCGGCCTTCTTGACGATCTTCTTGCGTTCTGCAAGGGATCTTAGACTCCAATCGTTTTCATAGGTTTTTTCGCTTCGCGCAATGATTGCCTCTAGTTGTGCATCCGTGTGCTCACTGTATGATTTGACCAGTTCTTCGGTATATGGATTGATTGTTTGGTAAGACATTCGTTATCTCCTTGTCTGCTGCTTGGGCGTGCCCCGAACCCTTAAGTTTGTGTATTGGAAAAGTGTCCGCTCTTTGTTTGGCGATCAACTAAAAGCGGTATGAAACTCCCAACGCAAACTGCGATCGCGCGTGCAGCTTCACACCAGGAGCTATTTCGTTGGCCACTTGAGCCACGCCGAAATCGATATTCAAGGGCAGTTCGCCGCGCGGGATCACACGCGCGAAATAGGTCAACGTCGTCGGCAGCCGGGCGCCCGGGAGACCTTCTATCTGGCGAGGCTCTTGCAGAAACTCTGA
>DATJYK010000152.1:0-3251 GCA_035578005.1 Terriglobia bacterium | reverse complement strand
AAAAAGGTGCATTTTCGCGCCGAAAAATGTCGCGAATGTGGCTTTCACCGCTAATCAGACACTTTTCCCGCCAATTTATATAGTATTTAAGATGCCCCCCCCTGGCACAGTGTGCAGGCACACGCCCGCCCGACCAACCTCCGGTGTTCTGATCTCCGTTTAAAAAAGTTCTTGTAATTCAGTGTTAGACAGTGCTCGAACTCTGATACAACTTTTTTCTCGATTTTTGAGTTTTATTTCTTTTAAAGCATAAAATTTAGTTTTTTTTACTGACGTCAAAAAAAATCAATTTTAAGTGCTGCGAAATACAAACGGTGAAAAAATCCCGAGTGAGGCTCTACGATCTGAACGAGTTCTAAGGGATCCAGTCCTGGATGTATCCACGAGCGCTAAATACGCCGAGCTGGCTCCTTGTGTGGGAATTTTTTTTCTATCAAAAATTAAATTTACTCTAAATAATAAGCTCTACACCGTAGACCCCATGATATAGAGCGCATTCAATTTTTTTTGATACTTTTCACCATTTCATGTGAGAAAAGCAAAATATGCGATAGGTCTCACTCAATCTTATTTAGCTCACTACGACTGGACGTCGAATCGCGTAAATCTATAGCATTGACACTATTGCGATATATTTTGTTTTTGTTGTAAAATGAAATTTTCAAATGTATTGAGAAAAAAATATTTTCTCAAAAATATTAATTTCGAAATTTCATGCAGAGACAAAAATACGTTATTGCACCCGCATGCAAGCTGGCGGCTCGCATGCTAAATCATAACGTGAAGAAAAATATGCACAAGTGCCATAAGGTTCGTCTCGGGGGATAGCCTTGTTGTGTAATCGTAACAAGGGGCCACTGCCTGGTGTGAAAACAAAATTTTTTTTTTTATATTTTTAAATTTATCATTTTATTTTTTATTTCTGACATAACTATTTTACTTCTCGCGGAGCGCAGCCTCGCCCATGCCGGTCCTCAGCTTCATGTCAGGAAGCAAAGAAAAAAAAGCTCTGCGACGACCCAATGGAATAAAGATTACATCTACATGAAATCCTTTATTCACGGTAACAAATAAAAAATTTAAAAATATTTTTATTATGTCCCTAAAAAAAATAAAAGATTTCACTACGACGTGGGCATAGTGCATTAGAGAAATTGGTTCCGATGTAGAAAAAGAAAGCCTTTTTCAAATCGAGGTAGATGTAAAAACTTAAACTCAATAGCAGTCGTGTTTTTTACGATCTAACCTATTTAGAGAATGTCGGGACCATTGAGAGGTGAAATAGGTCGAGTATCTAGAGTTTTATCTTTTCTTGCACCGACTGGATAGCGGGGTATCAACGTGCAGCATGGGTTCTAGAGGTGCCGAGTAGCCGTCGGCTAGAGTATCCTACCGTGTGTTAGTGCGTCGAGGAGATATCAACCCGGAGATGAGATTTCTAGCGAATTGAGGATGCGTGTGGGAGAAGACACTATATAGAATAACATATATTTTTACAAAATATATGTTATAATATATAGTTTCGTACGAAAACATTAAACAAAGACGTCGATAGAGTTGTAAGCGAGGGAGCACTATGCGGTGAAAATGTTTTTGTACTCCCACAGCTGACACGTGGGAGTGTCGGAAGGTTGGGCGGGTAGTTCGCTAGAACAATGTGGTATGGGTCGGAAATCGTCAGATGTGCAAAAAATAATGTTTTTTAAGCAAAAATTTGTTAAAACACATTTTTGAGCAAAAAATGCTTACTGATGTCAGCATAATTATTTTTTCTTTTTTGTAAAGGGTATTTTTCCGTCTCGACAAAATAGCCCAAAAAAGGCCAAAAATAGCGAAAAAACCCCCCTTTTTTAGAGTGCCAAAAATGTGCATTTTCGCGCCGAAATTTTTCACGAAAGTGGCTTTCACCGCTAATCAGACAAATTTCCCGCCAATTTATATAGTATTTAAGATGCCCCCCCAGGCACAGTGTGCAGGCACACGCCCGCCCGTCCACCCTCCGGGTTTTTGGCTCCTGTAAAAAAGTTCTTGTAATCCAATGCTAGACAGAGATCGAACTTTGGTACAACTTTTTTCCGATTTTTGAGTTTTACTTCTTTTAAGGCATAAAATTTAGTTTTTTTTACTTTTTTGTCAAAAAAAATCAATTTTACACTTGCCGCGAAGTAAAAACGGTGAAAAAATCCCGAGTGAGGCTCTACGATCTGAACGAGTTCTAAGGGATCCAGTCTTGGATGTATCCACGAGCGCTAAATACGCCGAGCTGGCTCCTTGTGTGGGAATTTTTTTTCTATCAAAAATTAAATTTGCTCTAAATAATAAGCTCTACAACGTAGACCCCATGATATAGAGCGCATTCAATTTTTTTTGATACTTTTCACCATTTTCAATGTGAGAAAAGCAAAATATGCGATAGGTCTCACTCAATCTTATTTAGCTCCATACGACTGGACGTCGTCTCGCATAAATCTATAGCATTGACACTATTGCGATATATTTTGTTTTTGTTGTAAATGAAATTTCAAGTGAATTGATAAAAAAATATTTTATCAAAAATATTAATTTAGAAATTTCACGCAGAGACAAAAATACGTTCTTGCACCCGCATGCATGCAGGAGGCTCGCATGTATGCTAAATCAGAACGTGAAAGAAAATATGCACAAGTGCAAAGAGGTTCGTCTCGGGGGATAGCCTTGTTGTGTAATCGTAACAAGGGGCCACTGCCTGGTGTGAAAACAAAATTTTTTTTTTTTATCATTACAAAAATGTATTATTGAAATTTAAACGTTTTTAGTAATATTTTATCTCGCGGAGCGCAGCCTCGCCCATGCCGGTCCTCAGCTTTATGTCAGGATGCAAAGAAAAAAAATTCTGCGACGACCCAAATGAATAAAGATTACATCTACATGAAATCCTTTATTCACGGTAACAAATAAAATATTTAAAAATATTTTATTATGTCCCTAAAGAAAAAAGAATTTCACTACGACGTGGGCATAGTGCATTAGAGAAATTGGTTCCGATGTAGAAAAAGAAAGCCTTTTTCAAATCGAGATAGATGTAAAAACATTAAACTCAATAGCAGTCGTGTTTTTTACGATCTAACCTATTTAGAGAATGTCGGGACCATTGAGAGGTGAAATAGGTCGAGTATCTAGAGTTTTATCTTTTCTTGCTTCGACTGGATAGCGGGGTATCAACGCGAAGCATGGGTTCGAGAGGCTCGGCTCCGCCGGTTAGCATGTCCTGC
>DATJYK010000151.1:0-3584 GCA_035578005.1 Terriglobia bacterium | reverse complement strand
GGAGCATGTTCGGCACCCTCTCTCGGGCTTGTTCGGCACGGTACGAATCCAACTCGATGCCATACCGAAGCACCGGGGCGCCGCTCGTCACCGCTGCAAAGGCGACACCGTCGCCGACGCACGGATCGAGAGCAGCGCAGGAGTTTCCAGGAAACCGCAGGAGGGCTCGAATCCGCTCGGCCTCGACGACCGGCAGCGGGTAAAATCCCATTTTAGCTTTCCCAAGGAATCTCATCTTTGCCTCGTTTCTCCGCGCACGCCGCCGCTGTCACTGGACCCATAACCTTGCCGTTTCGGGGGGGTGCGCCTTGAAAAAGGAAATTCGGGATTAGAAATCGTGAAGCACTTAGTGGCGCCGACCTGTGCCGCCTGGCCGCGAGAGACCAGCCGTTCGACAATTTCACCGGCTAACGGTGCGAGCAGCGGAACTTCCGCCCAAGACACGTTAGGCACCAGCCCGTTCAGATGGGAAATCTCGATCTAACCCAGCTCCACGGCCACGTAGTGGACAGGCGCTCGAACCCCCCCGTCCCGCCCAGACGAGCGATTTTGAAATTTCTTGGAACTTTTGGCAGACTCCTATCGTATACCGATAAGAGGATGCCATGGGTGAAAAACGTACTGATCTTCTGCGTGGAACTCTTGACCTCCTGGTGTTGAAAGCAATTTCCCTGGAACCTTTGCACGGAGTCGCTATCTCCCGACGCATCGCACAAATCACCAAGGGAGCCTTTCAGGTAAGTTTCGGTTCGCTCTTTCCTTCGCTGCACCGCATGGAGGAGAGGGGCTGGGTGGAAGCCGAGTGGCGATCGTCAGAAAACAATCGCCGGGCTAAATACTACAGGCTGACTTCATCAGGGCATGCGCAACTCAAGGTCGAAGAGCGGGATTGGAAGCAGGTCGTCAAGATTATGACGGCGGCGGTTGAATCCAGCTGAACGCAGACGGGAGGCGCCATGTCAAGCAGAATCCTGAGTTTCTTCCGGAACCTCGTGCACAAAAATAAAGCTGAGCAAGCCTTGGACGACGAACTCCGGTCCTCTGTCGAACTGCTGACGCAGGAAAAGATGAAGGATGGGCTTTCGCCGTCGGAAGCCCGGCGGCAAGCGCTCATCGAACTCGGCGGCATCGAGCAAGTCAAGGAGGAGGTCCGTGCAGTACGGGCTGGGCGCATTCTGGAAGACTTCGTCCGGGACGTCCGTCTCGCATTTCGCACCCTGGCCAAGTCGCCCGGCTTCACGATTGTCGCGGTTACGATACTGGCGCTTGGCGTCGGGGTGAACACGGCGGTCTTCAGCTTGGTTGACGAGATATGGTTACGGCCTCGCCCGGTGCCCCACCCTGAGCGGGTGGCCCGAATCTTCACGAGCAGCCCGACCAGCGGCGGTATGATTCCGGAAGGGGAAAACTCCTACCTCGATTACGATTACATCAGCCGGGGCGTCGAGTCGTTTTCCGGAGTCGCCTTTTTGCAGAGGCGCGGTTCTTTGCTCAACACGCATGGGGATGTGAAGCTCCTCAACACTGCGGTCATCTCGGATGATTTCTTCGATCTGCTGGAGCCCAAGGCTGCCGCCGGCCACGTTTTGACTGCGGAGCAAGCGGGCGCGCCGGGCGCGCTCGCCGTGATGCTCAGCTATCCGTTTTGGAACGATCAGTTCAACGCGGACCCGGCCTTGCCCGGCAAGACGATCATCCTTAACGGACAGCACGTCATCGTTGCGGGTGTCTTGCCGCGCGGTTTTCGCGGCACAGACCCCATAGACATGCCCGACGTCTGGATTCCCTGGAGCACTTGGAGCGAACTCACGGGAGAGCGAGCCACGCTGGCGACAGGCTGGTCCAACCCATCCGACCTTTTCGGACGCCTTCGACCGACCGCAACCCTCCAGCAGGCCAACGCCCAACTAGCGGTGATTGCCGCCCGCCTGGCGCGCGAGCATCCGGACACGAACGCCGGGCGCAAGATGATGTGCCTGCCCGAAGACCAGGTGCAAGGCGAAGGGGTCCAACGTTACTCGCTGATTCTGCTGGCGATTTCCGGCTTGGTTCTGTTGATTGCCTGCGCCAACGTGGCCTCGCTTATGATTGCAAGGGGCGAGCGTCGCCGGCACGAGTTTGCGATGAGAAGTGCGCTCGGAGCAAGCCGTCGTCGGCTGTTGCGGCAACTCCTGACGGAGGCCGCGCTGCTGGGCGGGGCGGCGACCGCGGCGGCCGTCGCACTCGGCGGCGGGGTGGATCGATTGCTTCCGGCGGTCCTTCCAAGTATGGCCTTCACAACGCCAATCGACGCGCACTTGACGGCGCGTGTCCTTTGGTTTTCGGCCGGCGCCGGCTTGTTTTCGGTGTTTGCCTTCGGGGCTATTCCGGCGAGGCGAGGGTCGCGGACCTCGCTCTCCGAGACGCTGAAGCAGCAGGGGCGCAGTGCGACCTCGCGCGCCTCCGTCAGGAGCGTGTTGGTGGCCGCGCAAGCGGCAATATCCATGGTGCTTGTCGTCGCCGCGGGGCTGCTGGTCCGCTCCCTGATGAATGTGGAAAGCGCTAATCCCGGATTCGACGCGCATCAGAATATGCTCGTCGTGGACTTCGGGGCGAGCTTCAGGATGCAACCGGCGTATCGCTCGTTCGTGGAGGACGCGCGCCGCCGCATTGAAGCCATCCCGGGCGTCGTTGGCACCGCCGTTACAATGCGAATACCTTTCGGGCTGAGCGGCGCCGGAGCTACGCAGAAGGTGTTCGTTGCCGGCGCAACGGGGCGCGCTGCGACCGACGGCATCCCGATCCGTTACGACCCGGTGAGCGACAATTTCTTTCAGATGTTGGGTACCCGCATCCTGCGGGGCCGCGCAATCGACACGCACGACCTTCAGACCGGCGCGCACGTCATTGTCACCAATCAGATGATGGCGCAGCGCTTCTGGCCGCGCCAGGATCCTATTGGGCAATACATCGCGCTGCGAGAACCCAGCGGCGACCAATATCAGATCATTGGCATCGCAGAGAACTGCGTGAATCAGGATTTTCTGGAACCGCCGGAGCCGTATTTCTACACTCCGATGGGACTTGGCGACTATGGCGAGCTAGAGATGGTGGTGAAGACGGCGCCCGATCCGGCAAGTCTTGCGGTCGCTGTGCGCCGCACGCTGCTCGGTCTCGGCCACGACATCGGCATCGTTTACTTCAAGACCCTGCGCGAACACGTTCGTCTGGCCATGGCGGATGAGAGGATTAGTGCGGAGTTGATCGCGTCACTCGGAGCGCTGGGGCTCCTGCTAGCTGCCGTGGGCCTTTACGGTCTCACCTCTTACATGGTCGGAAGCCGCACCCAGGAAATCGGCATCCGGACGGCTCTCGGAGCGACGCGCCCGATCATCCTCCGCCAAGTGATGGCACGTGCATTGGTATCGACCTCGGTCGGCCTAGCGATTGGCTTGGGGCTGGCCTTTGGCGTCACCGGCTTGCTCGGCGCCTTGTTGTTTGGCCTGTCGCCGCATAATGTACTCGTATTTGCGGCTGCGATCATCGTGCTCGCTTTTGTGGCCTGCGCGGCTTCGTTCATCCCCGCACTCCGAGCAACCCGAATC
>DATJYK010000150.1:0-104187 GCA_035578005.1 Terriglobia bacterium | reverse complement strand
TGATCATCAGCATCGAGGCCAGGGCGCGCCCGATGACCGTCCGGGGCGAGATATCGCCATAACCCACGGTGGTCACCGTGACGATCGCCCAATACATTGCGGTAGGAATGCTGGTGAAGCCGTTCGCCTCGCCCTCGATCTCATACATCATCGCTCCAACGACGATGACGATGGCAAGGACCGCAAAAAGAAAGACGAGCATCTTGCGAATACTCTCCTGGAGGGCAACGCGCATAACGGTGGCTTCGCCGATGTATTGGGTAAGTTTCAAAATGCGGAAGACGCGGGTGGCGCATACATCACAAAAACGACGTATGCGCCACCCGCGCTTGACAACCCTACCTCCCCACCCTATATTATTAGCTAGTGTAATTCTATATTTATAAACATTGTTTACAGCGGGGTAGCCGCCTTCTGGCGGACCCGCGAGTGGAGGTAGCGGTTATGACCACGAAATCCAGAAGAGAACGGCAAAGTTCAGTCACTGTCGAAGCCGGCGGGCTTCCGGTGCTGGTCGTGCCGGCGGCGACGGCCCCAACCCTTGACGCGGGAAGCTTCATCAGGGCCGGGAGCAGACGCGGGGCGCGAGGTTACCTCGGGAGGCGCTGGGGTCTGGAGTGCGACGGGTGACGCTTCCCAAGCGGCCATCAAAAAGGAGCGAAAGCGGGCAACGGCGCTGCTTCGAAGGCCCACTCGGACGCCACCAGGCTTCGTCGATGGGACCGATGCCGAAGAAGAGGATCTTGAGGCCATGACGCATAATCCGGGCAAAGGCGGCAGCGAAGGACAAGGCACTGACCGAGGCCATGAAGGCGGCGTGGGGAAAGGACTTCGTGTCCGGGCCACCACGGTAAGGGTTCCTTGGCATGACAAGTTTACTCACGAGTTACTATATTAACCAGTGAAAATTACGAAACGAAACCGTCAGGTGTATGAAAACAAAGGATCGAGATTGCCGAAGCCGTCAAGTTACTCAAAACATGGGTGTTATTTGTGCAAAGCCGTCAACTGATTGAAAAGAAACCATGTTAGCCTGCACCTCTCACCAGGATTCGAAAAGGGCGGGGCCAAGACGGGTCACCCGGATTTGTGACATCCGTCACAGCCAACCGTGGCTGGAGTCACACGTATTCATTGCGCCGTTGGCGTACCGTAACAATGTGACTATAGCCCGCATTTCTCGCCACGATCCGAAAAGGGCGGGGCTTTCAGCCCCGCCGTTACAACGGCCATCGGATATTTGCCAACCTTCGCTCTCGGCGCAGCTTGCTGACAGCAAGCTGCGCCGAGAGCGGGACAGAAGGAGCGCAGTTTCGCAGGATCGGCGGGGCTGAAGCCCCGCCCTTTTCGGGTCGTGGTGAGAAATGCGGGATAGAGAACGCACGAAGTCGTGTGCAGCCCATAAGGGCACGGCTTCGGCCGTGCCCTTGTGGGCTAGACCATGTGTCGTGACTTTGATGCGTTCTGTAACGTGTGACCGTGTGCCCAGCGTAGAGGCGCCAGCGTCGGGCTTCCAGCGGCTGTGCGCAAGGAGGGCTTATGCAGGTTCGCAAACAAGATGCATTGGACTATCACCGCAAAGGCCGGCACGGCAAGATCGAGGTGACCGCCACCAAGCCGTGCCGCACCCAATGGGACCTCAGTCTCGCCTACACGCCCGGCGTGGCGGAACCCTGCCTGGAAATCGAGAAGACGCCGGACCTCGCGTTCGATTACACGGCCAAAGGCAATTTGGTGGCTGTGGTCTCAAACGGCACAGCGGTGCTGGGCCTCGGCAACATCGGCGCGCTGGCCGGAAAGCCCGTGATGGAAGGCAAGGGCGTGTTGTTCAAGAGATTCGCCGACATCGACGTCTTTGACCTCGAAGTGGGCTCCGAGAACCCCGACGACGTCATTCGATTTTGCCAGCTTCTGGAACCGACGGTCGGAGGGATCAACCTGGAGGACATCAAAGCTCCCGAGTGTTTCGTGATTGAGGAGACGCTGCGGAAGACACTCTCCATCCCGGTGATGCACGACGATCAGCACGGCACGGCCATCATCTCCGGCGCGGCGCTCCTGAACGCGCTCGAAGTGGCGGGCAAGGACATCGCGAAGGTCAGGGTGGTGTTCAACGGGGCCGGAGCCTCCGGGATCGCCTGCGCCGAGCACTATATCCGCTTGGGCGTAAAACGCGAGAACCTGATCCTGTGCGATACCAAGGGCGTGGTGTATCGGGGCCGGAGTTTTGGGATGAACCCGTACAAAGAGCAATTGGCCGCAGAGACGGAGGCGCGAACTTTGGCCGACGCCCTGCGCGGCGCTGACGTTTTCGTGGGACTCTCCGTCGCACACTGCGTGACTGCGGACATGGTGCGCTCGATGGCGGAAGCTCCCATCATTTTTGCGATGGCCAATCCGGTGCCGGAAATCGATTACGAAGACGCGAAAGCGGCGCGCCCGGACGCCATCATGGCAACGGGCAGGTCCGATTATCCGAACCAGGTGAACAACGTGCTCGGATTTCCCTTCATCTTTCGCGGCGCCCTGGATGTGCGAGCGCAGACGATCAACCATGAGATGGAGATTGCCGCCACCCGGGCGCTTGCAGCCCTTGCCAAGGAAGATGTGCCCGACTCCGTGTTGCAGGCGTACGGTGTGGGCCGGCTGCAGTTCGGCCCGGAGTACATCATTCCGAAACCGTTTGATCCGCGCGTCCTTCTGTGGGAGCCCGTCGCAGTTGCGAGGGCGGCGATGGAGAGCGGTGTGGCGCGCAACAGGCTCGACCTTGAGGAGTATCAGGACCAGCTTTCAAGACGATTAGGCCGCACGTATGAGGTGACGCAGCAACTGAGGCACCGGGCGAAAGCCACGCCGAAACACATTGTCTTCTCCGAAGGTGAGCACGACAAGATTATCCGCGCCAGTTATCAGATGATGGAGGAACATATCGCTCAGCCCATTCTGATCGGGCGTCCCGACGTCATTCGGCAAAAAGTTGCGGCGCTCGGTCTGCATAAATTCAGCGCCGAAATCGTTGAGCCCGAAAAATCACCCCGGTTCGAAGCCTACGTGGAGGAGTATTACCGGCTGCGCCAGAGGCGCGGCGTGACGCGAAGCGAGGCGCGCGAGCAGATGCTGAATCCTAACTACTTCGGCGCCATGATGGTCCACATGGACGATGCCGCCGGTTTCCTCGCCGGCGTCTCGCAACATTACCCTGAGACCATTCGCCCGGCGCTCCAGATTATCAAAATCCGCGAGGGCGTCCATCGGGTGTCGGGCATCTACGTGATTATCACCAAGCAGCAGGTGTTCTTTTTCGCCGATCCCACCGTCAACATCGACCCCACTGCCGAAGACCTGGCAGAGATCGCCTTGCTAGCTTCCGAGGTCGCGCGTGATTTCGATTTTGAGCCGCGTATCGCCATGCTTTCATTTTCAAACTTCGGCAGCACTAAACATCCCTCGGCTGAAAAAATGCGCAGGGCCGCCGAAATTCTGAAGGAAAGCCATCCCGAGATTATGGTTGAGGGAGAAATGATGGCGGACACAGCCGTTGACGCCAAGCTGCTGGAGGAAGAATATCCCTTCTCCGCGCTTAAAGGCGGAGCGAATGTGCTGATCTTCCCGGATTTGAGTGCCGCGAACATTGCCTACAAGCTGATGTTACGTATCGGCGGCGCGGAAGGCCTGGGGCCGATTCTGATGGGCCTGTGCAAACCTGTTCACGTTCTGCAGCGCGGAGCGAGTGTGGAGGAAATCGTAAACATGGCGGCGATTGCAACAACCCACGCACAACTCGGTGCGCGCCCAGAAGAATGTTGCCCACCGTTGGCCGCAGTGCAGGACGCACCACGAAAACCGGAGGCCGCGTTGGCGGCCTCTTCGGCTGGGATTATTGGTAGAGCCGCCGCGGCGGGATCGGCCGGCTGATTAGGCCGCCTGGTCCAGAGAGCTTGAGGAGTTTCCAGAAATCAGGGCAGTGCCGCATCGTGCGGCCTCTGCCAGCAGAACGGCTGCGGCGCAAGAGGTCAGTCGGCTTCGCAGGCCATCCGCCCGATTTGCCAGGATAATCGGCACGCGTGCGCCGACGACGATTCCGGCCGCCTCCGCACCGGCAAAGAAGGCGAGCTGTTTCACGAGCAAGCTGCCCTCCTCCAGATCACGAACCACCAGGATGTCAGCGTTGCCGGCCACTCGCGAGGTGATGCCCTTCAGCCGGGCGGCTTCCGGACTCACGGCATTATCAAAGGCGAGCGGCCCGTCAACGATTCCACCCGTGATCTGTCCGCGGTCTGCCATCTTGCACAACGCCGCCGCGTCGAGCGTGGAAGGCAGCTTTTCACTCACCGTTTCGACGGCGGCCAGGATCGCGACCTTCGGCTCCGCAATGCCGATCGCCTGCGCCACTTCAATCGCGTTCTGGCAGATCTCCTTCTTGTCCGGAAGCGTCGGGAAAAAGTTGATCGCAGCATCGGTGAGGAGGAGCGGCTTCGAGTAGGAGGGTACGTCCAGCAGAAACACGTGAGTCATGAGGCGTCCGGTGCGCAGCCCCGACGCGGCGGCCGTCACCTCGGGTAGCAGTTCGCTGGTGTGTAAGCTGCCTTGCATGATCGCTTGAGCCTGGCCGGTTCTCACAAGGTTAACGGCCTCCGCCGCGGCCGCGTGGCTGTGAGGCGTTGAAACCAGGCGAAACGGTGTGACGTTGATGCCCGCGGCCTCGGCGGCTGCGCGAATCTTGGCCTCCGGACCTACCAGTACCGGCTGGATGAGACCTGCCTCGGCGGCCTCGCGCACGGCCGCGAGCGTGGCGCCGTCACAAGGGTGGACGACTGCAGTGACCACCGGCGCCAGAGCGTGGCACCGTTCAATCAGCTTGCGGAAGCGGTCGTGATGGCGGAGCTCGACCTCGGGCAGCTCCGCAGGCAGCAAGCGAATCTTCTCGGTGGGTGCCTTCACCTCGGCCGTACCGCGTACGGCCTCAACGCCTGCCTGATTGACGGCGCGGCAATCGAAAACCACGATGTGCTTTTCGGGGTGCTTCTCGCGAACCGCTACTGTGACCGTCACGGTGTCGTCGATTTGTATGGGTCGTAAGAAATGGAGGTCCTGACCGAGATAGATGGTTCCCGGACCAGGCAGCTTGGTTCCCAGTACGGCTGAAAAGAGCGCCCCGCTCCACATGCCGTGCGCCACAACGTGGTGAAACAAGCTGCGAGCCGCAAACTGCTCATCGAGATGGGCCGGGTTCACGTCGCCCGACATCACCGCGAAGAGCTCGATATCGGCGCGGCTTAAGCGATGGACGATGCTCGCGCTTTCCCCAATCGTGATCTCTTCAAAGGTGCGGTTCTCAATAAGACTGCCTTCGGTGACTCCTGCGGCTGTCGTCATGAACGTCCCCTCTCCCGCCACTCTGAACGGGCCAAACCGCCGCGCACGTTATCGGCGTCGGACGGCTAGGCCGCCGAGGGATGCCAGCCGGCGTCGGCCCACAATTGCCCGGTCACCGCCGAATTCGAAATCATGAAGCAGATGGCATCGGCTATTTCTTCCGGCCGGATCAAGCGGCCAAGCTGCGTGTCAGGTAAGATGTGCGTGCGAATGTACTCGTCTCCGAGGGCCCTGACCATGGGAGTATCGGTGAATCCGGGATGGATGACGCCGCAACGCACGCCGTAAAACGTGGCCTCCTTGGCAAGGGTCGCTGCGGCTCCCTCCAACCCAGCCTTCGAGGCCGAGTAGGCAAGTTGGCCCTTCACGCCGCTGCTGGAGACCGAGCCGATAAACACAATCACGCCCTGAACGCCCTCCTCGGTGTTCCACCGCGCGAGATTCCGCGCTCTGCGCGACTTTGCGATCCGCGCCAGAGTTTCGAGCGCCCAATAGACCGGGGCGACGAGGTCCACCTCGACCACCAGCCGGAACTGTTCGCACGAATAGATGTCCGGTTCACCCGTTTCGTGATTGATCTTCACGGCGAGCGCGTCACGGGTGATCCCGGCTGCCGGAATGCACAGATTGACAGCGCCATACTGGTCGCAAAACCGATCGAAGACGCGTTTGCGAAACTCCGGATCAGTGGTATCGCCCATGAAGGGCTGGACCTCCGTGTGCGCAAAGCGCTCGATCCGGTTAGCCGTGTCCATCACCGTTTCGGACTTGTCGACGAGCGCAATCGCTTTGGCGCCCCTGCGCGCCAGTTCATGGGCCACTGCACTGCCAATGCCGCTCGCGGCTCCAGTAACAACTGCGATTCCGTTTTGGATTTCCATAATAAACCTCCGCTAGTTACGTCGATGCTTTGGCGGCTTGTGTTCAAACGCCCGCGTCGGGCCACGGCAAGTCTTGAGAGCCCGCCTTACTGCTGGCCAATCTTCCCTGAGCGTGCCGAAAGCCACGCATCAATATGGGGCCAAGTGGTCCGTGCCGCGGCGCTTCCGGCCATGATTCCGATGTGCCCGCCTGGAATACGGAACAACTCCTTATCCTCGCTACCAACGCGCTCATTGATGGTTTCGGCTTGGCACGGTGGCGTAATGTGGTCAGCGCCGGCAATCAAGGTGAAGAGATTGGCGCGGATCTGGTTCGCGTCCACGGTCTCACCGCGCAGCACCCAAGTTCCTTTCATGAGGCGGTCGTTGCGATAAAGATCCACAATCAACTGCCGAAATGTTGCGCCGGCCATGGGGATGTTATCCGTCACCCAGGTATTCATGGCGTGCCAGGACTCAACCGCCGCGGGATCTTCCAGGTTGTCGAAGAGCTTGAGGTAGTTTCCGATATAGTTTTCAACTGGTTTTAGTGCCTTCGCGCCGTAATCGATCATCTCGCCGGGCATGTTGCCAAACGCGGCCAGCACCTTGTCAACATCGAAATAGCGCTCGTCCACCCAATGGGCGAACGTGATCTTCTCGGGTTGTGAGAAATCCAGCGGCGCCGTCAGCAGCAGCAGGTTACGCAGGCCGTCGTTCGGACGCAATGCCGCGTAGGCCGTAGTCAGAATAGCGCCGATGCACCAGCCGAGCATGCTGAACTCTTCCGCACCGCTCACGGTCTTCATTTTCCGGATTGCCCGCGGCAGATAGTCGAGCACGTAATCGTCGAACTTCAGGTTTTTGTCTTCCGGGCCGGGAGATCCCCAGTCAAGAAGGTACACGTCGTAGCCTTGGCGAACCATAAACTCCACGAAACTGTGCCCGGGCCGCAAATCCAGAATGTAAGGCCGGTTCATCAACGCGAATACGAGCAGAAGTGGAATGCGATGTCGCTGGTCGGCCGGCAGCACCGGGACGTAGCGATAGAGTTTGGCCTTGTTTAGCGTCCAGATGAGCTGTTTGGGCGTCTGCGCGATAGCGGCGCGCGTGGTGAGCACCTTGGTCATGATCGTGAACTGCCTTTGGTACCCGGCAAACGGCTCTGCCGTTGCTTCCGCGAATGTCGTCATTTTTGCCCCCCTTGCTTACCTCGCCGCTCGCCTTTCGCGCCGGCCGACTGGGCGGCATACCGCTCGATGCGGTCCAGCTTGGCATCCATATCATCCAGACGCATTTCAAGGTTGGTGATTCGTTCGGCGACGCTCACGAAATCCGCCCGCGAAGGCAAGCTGAGCTGGGCGAGCGTGGACAACATTACCTTCTCCAGCGCCTCGCGGAACGGCGCCGACGCCGTGAGGTAGTTATCCAGCAGCGTGCCCGTCGCCTGAGCGTATGCGTCGGTATTCACGGCTTCCACCATGACTTTGGCCCAATTGTCAAGGTACGTGTCCCGCATCTCACGCCAGGCACTCATTGGGTCGAAGCGTGCTCCATTATTCGTCTTCTCTTCCGCCATGAGCGGCTCCTTTCACCTTGAAAAGTAGCCCCCGAGACAGCACCGGAGCGATCATTGCTCTGACGCCCCGGGGCTGCCCCGGTGCCACCAACCCACTTAGTATCCTGCGGCCGAGTCCATGGTTGCGGCTGTGACCGCCATCACTGGACCGCGTCTGCAAGTGGAAGCGGCCCCCCGCTCTGCCGCGGTGCCCAAGAAGAATCTCCTGCATCTTCACAGGCACCGCCCGGCGGGGACTACGCTTCCCTGGGCTCAACCTCGCGGTATTCGCGGTTGAATTTGGCCACGGCATGGCTTTGCTCGACCACGTGATCGAGAAAGTCCTTCTGGACGTCCACATACTTCTCAAAGGTCCGGCCGGCAGCGTCAATCCAGAATGCCGCCGGGGTGTCGGGTTGAAAATGAAACGCCTTTTTCACGGCTCCCGTCCACTCTGTATTCTGCCGCGCGGCAAGCTCAAGGGATTTCTTTTGGAACTCCGCCAGGTGCTCCACGCCCTTTTCATACAGAGGCAGGAAGGTGTCGGCAAATTCGCTTCGGGCCGTTGCGAGCGGTCCCTTGGATGTCTCTTTGCTTGACTTCGTCGCTGTTGTCATGATCTGCTCCTTTCTGAGCTTCGTCTGCAGATGCTGCAATATATGCTGCACTGCAACATCTCAACTACAGTGTACTCCTGTGCTGGATCGTGTCAAGCAAAAAATGAAGGCAAAAATGAAGCCGAAAAAAGTCGTGATCAAGAAGTACGAAAACCGCCGTTTGTACGACACCACCCGCAGTCAATACGTGAACCTGGACGAAGTGGCCCAGTTGGTCCGCGACGGGAATGAGATCCAAGTGCTGGATGCCGCAACCGGTGAGGACATCACGCGCCTCATCCTTACCCAGATCATCGTAGAGCACGCCAAGTCTCCCAATTCCGTGTTCCCTCTCGACGTTCTACGGCAGAT
The DNA here is from genome assembly GCA_035578005.1 of Terriglobia bacterium. Taxonomy (GTDB): domain Bacteria; phylum Acidobacteriota; class Terriglobia; order UBA7540; family UBA7540; genus Gp13-AA77. Next base: position 95,425 of record DATJYK010000150.1, on the reverse strand, counting down.
GGTCGTCGCCTCCGGCCGTGCAACCCAGGAGAGCGCCGTGAAGTACATCAAGGCTGCGTTCGAGATGTACCAAACGGCGCTCCAGGCCATGGCGCCGGGTGTGAATCCGTTCGATTTCATGAGCCGGCCTCGGGAACCGAATGCAGCTCCATTCGAGGAGTCTCGAGGCTCCGAATCCGCCGCCCCTCAGGCCCCGCCCGATGAGTCTGGACAAGCGCCCGCCGGCGAGGTTGCCGAGCTTCGCCGGCGCCTCGAAGAGTTGGAAGCACAGGTCTCGAAGTCCAAAAACCGATCGAGGGCGCGCAAGAGCCCGTCAGGGCGCCGTCGCAAGCAATGAAGGGCCGACTTTTCGCATCTATCGCCGATCATCACACACCCAAGGTGTTGCAGCAAACCTTCGCATAGCCGTGCTCCGCAGCCCAAAGGGTGAGAGGGATGGCGGCGAGTTCATCCACCTCTGGAATGGCAAGGCCGTCTTTGGTGAGATCAACTGTCTTGATGTAAGCCCTGCAGGTTTCACAGCCTTCCACACGCACGTGCTCAAACTGCGAGGCCACGTACACGCACATTTTATCATCGCGGGACTCTTCGCAGGCGGGACACGCAATGCGAAGGTAGTCCCATTCCTGGTAACAAAACGAGCACACCAGCGACCGTTTGGCGCCGTCGCCTTCAGGGCGCAGAACGCCCGCCAATGGCTTCGACCCACAAAAGGGGCAAACCGGGCGACGAACAACGGGCTGACGGGTTCCGGCGTGCTCCGCCAGGTATTCCACGTAAGGTTGCAAGAGCGCCAAGGCGACGAACCTGCCCAGCTTCCAATCATCGTCATTGCCGCGTAAGCGGGAATCCACCAGAGTGGGTTCTCGCTCTGTCTCATTCGCTCCTACGGGTTCGTTGCCCCTGCGCCCGTCTCCGGGCCAGAACCTCATCAAAAGCTCCGCCCATTCGCCGTGCGTGCCTTTTTCCAAACCGTGAGCAAAGCCGGCTAGGGCAGACGTCCCTTCGAGCATGAGAAAGGAGAGGAAGGCCTTGAACTGCGGCACAAGGTCATCTCGCTCGTGGGGAGTCAGCTCGGTCGAAAGATGCCCATTGCGAGCGCTGACTCGCCCTGCCCCAAGAGTCGATTCAAAACGAGAGTAGAAGCCTTGTTGAAAAGCTGAAAGCTTCGAATAGAAAGTCAGAATCTCTGCGGCAAAAGGATAGCGGGTGGCGAGCTCACGAGCGCGGGAGATGCGCCGATCCCACTTGTTGCCAGTCCGCGGCAATCAGGCACCTTCTTGCTTTCCGGCCTGCTTACCGCGCACTTGCTCATACCACAAGCGGTGGTGCATACGCGCCCATGAAGCCGAAACTTCGCCACGGATCACCGATGAGAACCCACCCCGCACCATGGCGGTGCCCATATAGACGTGGATGATAAAGGCGCCGATGGTGAGCAGCGCCGCCACCACGTGCACCAGAACCGCGAGGTAACGAATCCAGCGGAAATCCCACGGAATATCGTTGACGAACCACATCGCAATGCCGGAGAACAGCAGGGCAATGCCTCCCCAAAACATCACCCAGAAGAACTGCTTCTGACCGATGTTGAAGCGGCCAATCGGCGGCAGATTCTCATCCTCATTTCGGATGTAATCGCCGATGTGCTTGGCCCACACGCGGTCCGCGTCGGTGGTCCGCATGTCGCCGCGCCATGCGGTGTACATCCAGATGACTGCCACGAACCACACGAGCCCCATCCAGGGATGCCAGAAGCGCGCCGTGGGCGCGCCGCCCACGAAGTCCGCAATCCAGAACAAGTATGGAGACCAGAAAGCCAGGCCGGTGGCAAGCAGGTAAACGTAGGAGAGGCCTGCGATCCAGTGCATCACGCGTTCGCCGAACGTGTAGCGCAGGATGCGCTCGTCGGAGTGACCTTGGGTTCGATCTGCGGGTAGAACGACAGAAGTCGACATAACCATCCTCCGCTTTCAGCCATCAGCTCTCAGCCGTCAGCCTTCAGTCACCATCCTCCCCTCCAGTTTTTAGTTCGCGGTCGTCAGTTCGGCTCCTCAGTGTTCTTGCTTTTGGTTTTTGAGACTCTAATAGCCGCAACGGATAACTGAAAACCGAGAGCCGACCGCTGAATGCTGAAGGCTCATCTTCACAGCTTCTTGTCCGCCTGATCCTCCTTCACGGTCTTCGGACCAAAACGTAGGTAGTGCAACGTGACGCCGATCAGGCCGCCGAGCATGGCCAGGTTGCCGATCCACTTGACCGGCGTCTTCCAAAGCCGGACGGCCCACGGGACGGATGGATTGGCCGGAAGCCCTCCATAAGCCTCGGGCTGCGTCGCATCGTGTAGCACGTAGATCACGCCGGTGCCACCCACGCCAGGCGGATCGTAAATGCCGGCTTGCTCAAACCCGTAGTGCTCGCGAAGCTGATCGACTCGCTTCTGGGCGAGGTCCCGCATGTCGTCCTTGGTACCGAAGTGAAGGCATCCGGTGGGGCACGCCTTGATGCAGGCGGGCTCCAGACCATTGCTAACGCGGTCCGAACAGAGCGTGCACTTGTAAACCTTCTTCGTGGCCGGGTTGAACTTTGGAATGTCGAAGGGACATCCGGTGATGCAGTATCCGCAGCCGATGCAATGGTCCTGCTGAAAATCCACAATGCCATTGGCGTACTGCACGATGGCGCCATCGGACGGGCAGGCCGCGAGACACCCTGGATCAGCGCAGTGCATGCACTGGTCCTTTCGCATCAGCCACATGAAACCGCCGTCCGCCTTGGGCTGCTCGTTAAATTTGATTAGGTTCCAGAAGTTCCACTCGGTGTGCGGCATCGTCTGATAGGTGTTGTCAAACGATGTCTGCGCGAAAGGCAGATCGTTCCACTCCTGGCAGGCGATCTCGCAGGCTTTGCAGCCGATACAGGTGGTGGTATCCACCAGCTTGCAGACCTGCTCCTCGCGCTGCATGCCTTGCCCAGGAATGGGACCGGCGTGGCCCGAGATTTTCTGAACCCGTAGTGTAGCTTGGCTCATGAGGGCCTCGCGGCAGTGACAAGTGACGAGTGACAAGTGACCGGCGCCACGAAAGCAGTGTGACCCAATCGCCGGCTACTGCACTTGAGCAGCACCTTTTTAGGTGCTATATTCAGTTCGAGAGAGGACGGGAACATGCTTGACATCACGACGGATATCCAATCACTCACAACATTCCGGCGAAATTCCGGCCAGATGTTGAGACATCTCAGAAAAAGCAAGAGACCGTTGGTGCTGACGGTTCGAGGCAAAGCCCAAGCGGTGGTGCAGGACGCCGCGGCATACCAACGACTGCTCGACACCGCCGCCCGGGCCGACGTGCACGAGGCCATCCGCCAAGGTCTCGACGATGTTGCCCACGGACGTACGAAGCCCGCCCGGGATGTGTTTGACGACATCCGTCGCCGATATGACATACCGCGTTGAAATGTCTCGCCGCGCGTCGCGTGATCTCGAATATCTCTACCAGTACATCCACGCGGAATCATCGACCGCCGCGATCCGCTGGTACAACGGTCTCGAAAAGGCAATTGGCACACTCGAACACTTTCCCCGCCGCTGCCCTGCCGCTCCCGAGGCATTAGACGCAAACCGCCCCTTGCGCCACTTGCTTTACGGCCGTAAGCCTCACGTGTATCGGGTCGTTTTCGAAATTGACGAGACCGACAAGGCTGTTCGCATCTTAACGATTCGCCACGGCGCGAGAGAAGCGGTCCTGTTAGACTGACCGTCGGCAACAGTGCCGGACTCACCGAAACGAAACATCCTGAGGCAACGAGCACTGACACCTGGCACCTAGCACCTAATACCTGGCACCTACCTCACGCCCTCTCCAACTTCACCAAGAACCCCTTGAACTCCGGCGTGTAGGCGTTGGGGTCGAAGACGGTGGGCGAAAGCATATTGGCCGGCGTCCTTGCCGTGCGACCTTCATCTTCGGCAATCCCACGATAGCCCCAGTGAATTGGGATACCGATCTGGTACGTCTTCTTGCCGTTGATCAGCATGGGCTTGATTCGCCGCGTCACCATGGCCTTAGCGATGTACTCGTTGCGGGCGCTCGACACCTTCACGCGCTCGCCGCCCTTGATTCCAATTTCGTCGGCCAGCTCGGCGGGGATTTCGACGAACGGCTCCGGCACCAGCTCCACGTTGGCGGGGTTGTTCTTGGTCCAGTAGTGGTAATGCTCCGTCAGCCGATACGTGGTACAAACGATGTTGAATCCTTCCTCCACGGTGCCAAACTTGTCGAGCGGAGTTTTGAATCTCTTCACGACCGGGTTATTCGACTGGTTTGGGTGCAGCAGGTTCGCGGTTGGGCTCTCGATGGGCTCGTAGAACTCGGGGAAGGGACCATCTGTGACGGCGCCGATGGGCACAAAGATTCGGCCCACGCCTTCCGGGTTCATGATGAAGGGTCCCATGTGGTCCTTGGGATTCGAATCCGGTTTGAAATCCGGAACGTCGTTCCCCACCCACTTCTGCGCGGCCTCGTTCCACCATATCTGGCTGCGGTCGGGGTCCCACGGCTTACCCTCGGGATTGCAGGAGGCGCGGTTGTAAAGTACGCGCCGATTCACCGGCCAGCTCCACGCCCAATTCGGATAGATCCCGAGCCCGGACGGATCTTCTGTCCCGCGCCGCGCGAGCTGGGGTCCGGCCTCTGTCCAAGAGCCGGAGTAGATCCAGTTGCCGCAAGCGGTGGTGCCGTCATCTTTGAGCCAAGCAAACGACGGGAGCTGTTGGCCGGCTTTGATGGTCTGACTTAGCTTCGGATCGGTGATGTCGGCAAGCGCCTTGCCGTTGATCTCTTTCGCGACTTCGGCAAGCGATGGATTTGTGGGATCGGTGTACGCCCAGGTGAGATTCAGAATCGGGTCGGGGAACTTTCCACCCTGCTTCTGATAAAGCTCGCGGACCTTGAGGAAAATCTGCGCCACGATAGCCTGATCCAGCCGGCAATCACCGGGCGGCGGCAGCGCGGCGTTCTTCCATTGCAGCCAGCGGGCGGAGTTGGTGAAGGAGCCGTCCTTTTCCGCAAATCCCGCGCAAGGCAACAGGTAGACGGTCGTCTGAATGGCCTTCATCTCGTCAGCAGTCGTGCCCGGAGCCCTCCAGAACTCACTGGTTTCGTCGGGATAAATCTCACCCACCACCAGCCAATCTGCCTTCTTCAGCGCGTCGATATTCTTTTGCGAATCAGGGCCGATCATCACGCCGTTCATGCCGAAAGCGAAGAGACCCTTTACGTGGCCCTTGTACATGTTGTCCCAGATTTCGGTCCAGGAGTAGTTGCGGTCCACTTTGGGCAAATAATCGAAGGCCCAGTCGTTTTCTTTGGTGGCCGCGCTGCCGTACATCGACTTGAGAAGGGACACGACGAACTTCGGCGTGTTTGACCAGTAGTTCATCGACTGCCACGGGCCGGGCTTGGAAGGACTGGGCGTGATGCGCTTCAAATAGGCGTCAAAGGTTGTGTCGCTTGGGTTCGGTACCTTCAGATAACCGGGCAGGATATCGAAGATTCCGGCCATATCGGTGGCGCCTTGAATGTTGGAGTGGCCGCGCAGCGCGTTCACGCCGCCTCCGGCGCGTCCCACGTTGCCGAGCATCAATTGCAACATGGCGGCAGTGCGGATGGTCTGCGTGCCGGACGTGTGCTGCGTCCAGCCCACGGCGTAAATGATGGTGCCCACCTTCTTCATGTCGCCGTCTTTGCGGATCGAGGTGAAGAGGTCGGCGGCCTTGTTGAAATCGTCCTGCGAAATGCCGGTGATCTTCTCAACCACCTCTGGCGTGTAGCGCGAATACTGCTGGCGCAGAAGCTGGAAGACACAGCGGGGATGCTGAAGGGTGAGGTCGTAGGCGACGTTTTCGGGCAGTGCAGGCAGCGGAGCAGGGAAAGGGCCGGGCTTCAGCCCGGCCGACGAGTGCGCTCCAAAATTTTCAACAGTTTCCTTTGAAGGCGTCGCCACGGCGGGGCTGAAGCCCCGCCCTTCACCCGCCTTCCCGCTCATGTCGCCGCCCTCGGCGTAATTCCAGGTGGACTTGTCGTAGGTCTGGGTGGCGGCGTCGAAGCCCGAATAGAGACCGTCTTCGGGAAGCTTGAAGCCGTCTTTGATAATGAAGGCGGCGTTGGTGTAGTTCACCAGGTAATCTTTGGCGATGCGATTGTTTTCGATGGCGTAGCGAACGAGTCCGCCCAGGAAGGGGATATCCGTGCCGGTGCGAATCTGCAGGTGAAGGTCGGCGACCGCGGCCGTGCGCGTGAATCGCGGATCGACCACGATCATCTTGGCGTTGCGGTTGCGCTTGGCTTCAATCGCCCACTTGAAGCCGCAAGGATGGTTCTCGGCTGGGTTGCCGCCCTCGATCAACATCATGTCAGTGTTCTTGATGTCGATCCAGCCGTTGGTCATCGCCCCGCGTCCGAAGGTAGGTCCCAAACTTGAGACCGTGGGGCCGTGTCAAACCCGGGCCTGGTTTTCGAGATAACACAGGCCCATACTCCTCATGGTTTTTACAACCAGATAGTTGAACTCGTTGGTGTCGGTACAGCCGCCGGTGAAGGCGATGCCTTCGCAGCGGTTCACCGTGTGGCCTTGCGCATCCTTCCCCACAAATGTTTCGTCGCGCGACTTCTTTACCCAGGCGCCGATTTCGTTGATGGCGTCGTCCCAGGCGATATTGTCCCAATGGTCGGAACCAGGGCGCCGCACCTGTGGCTTCAGCAGCCGCCGGTCGTTAAGAATATCCTGTTCGAGCGAAGAGCCCTTGGGGCAGAGCGTGCCGCGATTGATGGGGTGGTCGGGATCGCCCTCGACGTGCACCACGAACGGCGTAGTGTTCTTGGCCCGGTCGCCCTGCGTGTAGATAATCACACCGCAGCTCACCGAGCAGTAAGGGCAGGTGGAACGCGTCTCAGAGGCGCGAGCGATCTTCAGCGCGCGCATTTCGGCGTAAGCCGGCGCCAGGTCAAAACCCAGCATCGAAGTCATAACGCCGCCAACTGTGCTGATCTTGAGAAAGTCCCGGCGAGTAGGAGCCACAGCGGACCTCCTGCGTCTCACGGATAACCAGCGAGTCGAGCACAGCTAGAATGCCTTCGCTTCCAGGCGTTGTCAAGGAGAGGTTTGGCGGCTTGACGGCTGTGGCAGTTGTCCTCGGGGAGCTGTCTCGTGAGCCTGAAAAACCTTCTTGCTCGAGTTGCTCGAGTTGCATCTCGTTGCGCTTGGGCCGCCGTCGGGCGTATGCTGGCGGGCTGGTAAGACTGGGAAAACCCAGATGCGGAGGGGAATCCGACCATGAGTAACGGGCTAGGCTCGAAAGCGGCAGAAACACAGGAAGGCCGCAGGCTCAAGGAGGCCGTCAGCAGTGTGTTTGGGTGGAGGCGCTGGGGACCCTACGTCAGCGAGCGATCATGGGGAACCGTGCGCGAAGACTACAGCGCCGACGGCAACGCCTGGGGGTACGTGTCCCACGACACGGCCCGCAGCAAAGCGTACCGCTGGGGTGAAGACGGCCTGGCGGCCATCTGCGACCGCTACCAGTTGCTGGTGCTCGGACTCGCGTTGTGGAATGGCCAGGATCCCATCCTGAAGGAGCGGGCTTTCGGTTTGACACCGGCCGAAGGGAACCACGGCGAGGACGTCAAAGAATATTACTTCTACCTCGACAGCACGCCCACCCACTCCTACATGAAGTATCTCTACAAGTACCCGCAGGCGAGGTATCCGTACGAGTGGCTGGTGGAGGAGAACCGTCGGCGAGCCGGCCGCGGCTACGAGTTTGAACTGCTCGATACCGGGATTTTCAACGAGGACCGCTACTTCGACGTGTTCGTCGAGTACGCCAAGGTTTCCGAGGAGGACATCGCCGTCCGCATCGAGGCCGTGAACCGCGGGCCCGATCCCGCGCCCCTGCATGTGATTCCGCACCTGTGGTTCCGCAACACTTGGGCTTGGACTCACCCGCCCGGCACCGAACCGTCGATAGGGCGAGACGCGGCCGCAATGGATTCGGTTTGTGTCGTAGCTGATGACGCTAGCGCCTCGCCCCTCGCTAACCTCCCGATCGAGTACCACCTGGGAAAGCGCTACCTGTACGGCTCGCCCGGCGCCGACCTCCTTTTTACCGACAACGAATCCAATCGCGAGCGCCTCTACGGCGCGCCCAACCATCGAAAATTCCTTAAAGACGCTTTTCACCGCGCGATCGTCAACGGCGAGCGCGATGCCGTCAACAGTGCGGGCGCCGGCACCAAATCCTGCCTTCACTATCAGAGCCTGGTTCCCGCGGGTGGGTCCTTCGTGGTGCGCCTACGCCTGACGCCCCAGCCGCTTACGGCGCCCTTGCAGGACGTTGACCGCATCGTGGCCGGGCGGCACGGTGAGGCGGACGAGTTCTACAACGCTGTCCATCCTCCCAAAGCCAGTGAGGACGAGCGGCGCATTCAACGCCAGGCGCTCGCCGGACTGCTATGGACCAAGCAGATCTATCTCTTTGACGTGGGCCTGTGGCTCGACGGCGACGATCCCGGAAATCCACCGCCGGCTTCCCACCAATACATTCGTAACCGGCATTGGCGGCACTTGAACTCGATGCGCGTGCTGTCAATGCCCGATAAGTGGGAATACCCCTGGTTTGCCGCTTGGGACCTGGCCTTCCACACCGTTGCCTTCGCGCTGATCGACCCCGAATTTGCCAAAGAGCAGCTCTGGCTGATGCTGTTCGAGCAGTTCCAGCATCCCAACGGACAGATTCCGGCTTACGAGTGGGAGTTCTCAGACCTCAATCCCCCGGTGCACGCCTGGGCGGTGTGGAGGGTCTACAACATGGACCGGCTGCACTCCGGCCGCGCAGACCGCGCCTGGCTGGAGAAGTGCTTCCACAAGCTCCTGATTAACTTCGCCTGGTGGATCAACAAGGTCGACAGCCAGGGCAACAACGTTTTCGAAGGCGGCTTCCTGGGGCTCGACAACATCACGGTGATCGACCGCAGCGACCGTTTGCCGGGCGGCGTTATCCTGGAGCAGTCCGACGCTACCGGCTGGATGGGGATGTTCTGCCTGCAACTGATGCGAATTGCCCTTGAGCTCTCCCACGAGAACAAGGCTTACGAGAGTTTGGCCACAAAGTTCTTCGAGCACTACATCTACATCGGCGCGGCCATGAAGCACATGGGCGGGCGGCACTATTCACTGTGGGACGAGGAGGACGGATTCTTCTATGACGTGCTCCGTTTCCCGGACGGCAGCTTCAACAAGTTCCGCGTGCGCTCGCTCGTTGGCCTTATTCCGCTTTACGCCGTCGAACGGATCGAACTCGACTGGATTCAGCCCTTCCAGGAATTTCACACGAATTTCGAATGGTTCATCAAGAATCGGCGCGAGATCACGGACGCGTGCTGCCACTACCTGGAACGCGACGGCAAACAGCTCTACGAGCTAACCATCGTGGACGAGCAGCAACTGCAGGTGATCCTGCAACGGGTGTTCGATCCGGCGGAGTTTCTCTCCGATTACGGCATCCGTAGCCTCTCCAAGTTCCATCGAGATCATCCGTTCACTTATAGCGGGAACGAGGTGCGGTACGATCCGGCCGAGTCCGAGAACAAGATCAAGGGCGGCAACTCCAACTGGCGCGGTCCCATCTGGTTTCCCACTTCCTTTCTGATCCTCGAGTCATTACGCAAGCTAGCCTCCGGTTACGGGACCGACTTCCGCATTGACCTGCCGGAGTCAGCCGGAGGATCGAAGACTTTGCCCGAACTGGCAGACGATTTGGCGAACAGGCTGATCGGGATTTTTGCGCGGAACGAAGCCGGCGTCCGGCCGCTCTATGGAGGCCTCGCCAAGTTCCAGCAAGATCCGCATTGGAAGGATCTGATTCTTTTCCACGAATATTTCCATGGCGACAACGGCGCGGGCCTGGGCGCATCCCATCAGACCGGCTGGACAGGTCTGGTGGCGGCGCTCATCGATGAGTGGCGGCGCTGAGGGCTAGGCCCAGACGCCACGTAGGGGCGGGCTTTGTGCCTGGCCTTGTGCCCGCCCGCGGCGAGCCGGCGGGCCGCCTTTACGTTGCCCCAGCCGTTTTTCCGCAGCCTGCGTACAAGTAGGCTAGACCGTGAGCGTAGATATGGCCTCAACTTTACTATTGACAATGGCTTAGGCTTATGATAAGGTATCCGATTGCGGTTCCGTCGGCGTCTTCCCACGGGCTCGGCGACTCACAGGGATCGCAGGGTGACGGCGCCGATCATCAGAAGTTCCGTTGCGCCTCCCGGGTGTTGCGAATGACAAAGACCGGCCTTCTCCACGTGACGCGATTCCCTGCTCTGCTGCTGATCCGAAAAGCCCTCAAGGGCCCGGAAGAGGACGCTGAGAAAATCGCGAAATGAAGGAAGAACCCACGATGTTGTTGATAATAAAGGATCGGTTTTCGGGACCCACGATGTTTATGATAAATAAGGTAGTTAGCGGACAATGCCACGATGTTGATGATGGGCAATGACTTACAGCATATAGGTGCCAAAGAGATTCCCGCAACAGGCCGGATGCAGCGGTTGGAAACGGTATGAGCCGGGCGGCAGCGCAGATTTCACGGGGCTCCGGCTCGCCACTTTGCATGAAATGCGCGAAGCGCTCTGGAGTGCGGTAGCTTGCTACCGCTTTTCCCAGGCCAGCTTGCTGGCCGGTGCCTGGCTTTCAAGCGTTGTGGGAGGATGGCCGCGAGCAAGCTCGCGAAAACAAAGCGGCAGCGAGCTGCCGCACTCCAGAGCCTCGGCGACGTTTAAGTCGCACTTTTTCAACGCCGAGGGATTTCGCTCACCGAACCCGCATTGCCTCTTGTTTTCCGGCTCTTGTCTCTTGGCGACCCAGTCGCTCGTCGCTCGGAAAACATACGATCGAAGCCTAAGACTCCTTTGTTATCAGTACGAGCTCAAAACGAAGCCAATAGGTTGTTGATTCTAAGTTATTTAGCAGTTTAAAGCCAATATATTACAGATTCTAAATAATTTAGCATTAAAACTCGCTATGAGCACGACGCTGCCGCTAATTCGTGCCTATCGGCAGGATTCCGAGAGGGTGGCGCTTCAAAGTCCGCCTTCCAGAGCGGTCCCGACAGTTCTTCGGTTGTGGTGTGTGAAGTCGGATGGGGGAAAATTAGGTTCCTGACAAAGCACCCCCCCGGGGTATCACCTATGCGCGCTAACGAACCCAAACTTGTATCATGTTATTACAGCGTATGTTAATGGAGATTTGGGGGCCTATTTCCAAAATGAGTCAAAAAAACGAACCCAAAACCTTAACCCGCAGATTCAAGGATGGATAAGAGCTAAAAAGGGGCCAAATTGGCGTTCGAAAACGAACCTAAACGAACCCGAGTTTCGGGGGAAAAAAGGTGCAAAATCAGGAAACGAACCCAGCGAACTCAAGAAACGAACCCAAGCTTCGCCCGGTAGTTTGAGGGTTCGTTGGTCTCAGGTCGAAGACTTCGTGAGACGTCTGATCGGAGCAGGATCTGAACGAATATGGCAAGGGTGTGAAGTCGGAGCCCGCAACCACCCCTGACCCTGTGTGCGTTGGGCTGCGTGAGTCGGACGGGGGAAAAATAGGTTCCTGACAAAGCACCCCCTCGGGGTATCACCTATGCGCGCTAACGAACCCAAACTTGTATCATGTTGTTACAGCGTATGTTAATGGAGATTTGGGGGCCTATTTCCAAAATGTGTCAAAAAAACGAAACCTAAACCTTAACCCGCAGATTCAAGGATGGATAAGAGCTAAAAAGGGGCCAAATTGGCGTTCGAAAACGAACCTAAACGAACCCGAGTTTCGGGGGAAAAAAGGAGCAAAATCAGGAAACGAACCCAACGAACTCAAGAAACGAACCCAAGCTTCGCCCGGTGATTGAGCGTGAGCTCGCTGCTTGAGGTCGAAGACTTCGCTAGAACTCAGGCGCTCACGTTGAGGGTGCAGTTCGAACCAGGCTCGAATCCACCCACAAATGCTGCTGAGGAGGCCTGGAATCCTGTTGGGGAGCGGCAACAGCCCGCTCGATCGAGTAGACTGATTGATGAAGCTCTGCACCCTTATGCGTCCGCTTCGCAACCTGAGTATCGGCACCCGGCTCCTCCTGATGATCCTGGTCGTGGCCATCGGCGCCGTGCTGGTGGCGGGATATTTGGGTCTTCGAACCGGTCAGACCGCCCTGCAGGAGCGGCTCCTGAGCCAGTTCGCAAGCACGCGAGCCACAAAGTCGCTGGCGATCGAGCAATACTTCACCCAACTTCAGAAGCAGGTTCAAACGCTGAGCAATGACCTGATGCTGATGCAGGCCACGGACGCTTTCAGCCGGGCCTATCATCAACTCAACGCCCGGAAGGCTGCCGGCACCTACCTGCCGCAGCTCAATTGGTACTACACCAACACCTACGTGCCTGCGTTGCGTGCCAATGTGGGCCAAGCGGACGCACCCTTGACCTATGTTCCCCAGTCCGCAGCGGCCCGATACCTCCAGTATTGGTACATCGTTGTGAATCCCAATCCGGCTGATCAACGGCTGAAGCTTGATGTTCCCCGGGACGGGAGCGACTACAGCAAGGTACACGCCCTCTATCATCGCCTGCTGAGGGATTACATGGAGAAGTTTGGTTTCAGCGACATGATGCTGGTGGACGGCGACACTGGCGACGTGATTTATACGGTGAAGAAGCAGGTCGATTTCGGGACTAACATCGATTCGGGACCTTTCCGCGATACGCGTCTGGCGATCGCAGCCCGCGCGTCGCATAAATCGGCGATCAGCGACTTCGTCAAGATCGAGGATTTCGGACACTATCTACCGGCAGAGGGAGCGCCGGAGGCGTTTATCGCCAGTCCCATCATTTACCAGGGGCGGCACGTGGGCGAGCTGGTGTTCGCACTGAGTGTGGACGTCATCGACCGCATCATGACCGACGACCGGCACTGGAAGGAAGCCGGCTTGGGCGAAACCGGCCAGAGCTACCTGGTGGGTTCGGATTACCGGATGCGCTCGAATGACCGGTGGCTGCTGGAGAATCCCGAGCGCTATTGGGAAATGCTTCGGGCCGAGAAGGTACCCGAAGCCACCGTAAAGAGGATCCAGCGTCTCAACACGTCCATCCTGCAAGAGGAGGTGAAGACGCCGGCGGTGGAGGCTGCTCTCCAGGGCAAATCCGGCACCGTGGTGATCACGCGTCCCTCCGGCGAGAAGGTGACGAGCTCCTATTCGCCCTTGAGCATTCAAGGCCTGAAATGGGTGCTGGTGACTGAGCAAGACGTAAGCGAGACGAACGCGCCCATTCAAGCTTTCCGCAAACACTTCCGCCTCTCGACGGCCATCATCGTGGTGTTGGCGGCGGGGTTGGCTCTTCTCATGGCACGGGTGTTCGTGAAACCTATTCGGGCCTTGAGGGACGGGGCGCGAAGATTCGGGGAGGGAGATCGAAACGTGGAGGTTCCCGTAACCTCGAACGACGAACTGGGACAGTTGACCGGCACCTTCAACGAAATGGTGCACAGCATTCGCCACCAGACGGAGATTATCGAGCAGAAGAACGCAGAGAACGAGCGCCTGCTGCGCAATATCCTGCCCGGCGTCATCGCCGAGCGTCTCAAGCAGGGCGAGAAGAGCATCGCCGACGGCTTCGGGGAAGTGACGGTTCTCTTCGCCGATGTCGTGGGCTTTACGGCTTTCTCGTCGCACACCCCGGCCGCGGAGTTGGTTTCTTTGCTGAATGACCTCTTCAGCCGGTTCGACGCGGCCAGCCAACGGCACAGCATCGAGAAGATCAAGACTATCGGCGATTGTTACATGGCGGTGTGCGGCCTCCCCACACCGCGGACCGACCACGCGCGCGCCATGATGGAGATGGCTCGCGAAATGGAACGCGAGCTCGCCCAGTTCAATCGGGACCGGGGGACAAACCTGCAACTCCGCATCGGCCTTAACTCAGGGCCGGTGGTGGCGGGAGTGATCGGCTCCATCAAATTCATTTACGACCTGTGGGGCGACGCGGTGAACCTGGCGAGCCGCATGGAGTCCACCGGGGTGCCGGGCGCGATCCAGGTCAGCGAGAGCGTCTATCGGGAACTGAAGGACGAGTATTCATTCGAGGAGCGAGGGCTGATCGAGGTGAAGGGCAAAGGAAAACTGCCGGCTTGGATTCTGCGGGAAGAAGGCGTGCCCAGCGAAGCTGCGGCGGTGAAAGCGTGAAGAAAATGAAAGGCTTCGCCCACTGGAGCATCCGCTATAAGCTGCTGGCTCTTCTTCTGCTGCTGGGCATCATGACCTTTGCCGCCACCGGCACCATCGCGTATCTCAAGAACCTTCGCACGGTCACGCAGAACGTGACGAATCAGCTTACGGGTATCCGCCGCGCGAAGGCGTCCGAAATCGAGGCCTACTATGAGACCATCCACAGCCACGTCCTGACTCTCAGCGAAGACCAAATGTTCATCGACGCGATGCGGGAATTCAGCAGAGCGTACCGGAAGCTGAACGCTAAACCTATTCCGCCGGACGTCATGAACGCGGTGTTTGCGGATTACCGTTACCGCTTCTATCCGGAAGTGCAGAAGCTCAACGTGGCCCGGCCGCGCGCCGAGGATTACTTCCCGGTTACACCCGCGGCGTTTCATCTTCAGTACGAATACATCGTCAAGAACCCCTATCCTCCCGGGCGTCACCGCGAGTTGATCAGCGCCAAGGACGGCAGTGATTATAGCCGCGTCCACGCCAGGTACCATCGCTCTTTGCGCAGAATCATCGACAAGTTCGGATACTATGACCTTTATCTGATCGATGACAAGACTGAGCGTGTCGTTTACGACGTCAATAAGGACCGGGATTTCGGCACCAGCCTCCGGGAGGGCCCTTACCGGGAGAGCAACCTGGCTAAAGTCATGAGGCAATGCCTGGCCGCCAACAATCCCGACGCTGTCTTCTTCTCCGACTTCGAACCGGATGAAGCCTCCGAGGGAGAGCCTACCCAATGGGTGGCCAGTGACATCTTCGACGGCCAGGAGCGGCTTGGGATACTGGCCCTCCAGCTTTCGACCGCGGCTATTGACGAAGTCTTGACCGGCCATCGGGGTTGGCAGAAAGACGGCTTGGGCCAATCGGGGGAAACGGATATTCTCGGATCGGATTACCTTCTTCGCAACAACGTTCGTCCCTTCCTCGAGGACCCGGAAGCGTTTCTTGCCGGGCTCAAGGCTGACGCCGCTCCTGAAGAGAAAATCAACAGAATTCGAACTTACAAGATGACCATCCTTCAGGCGGAAGCAAGACTTCCCTCCGTGACCGCAGGCCTCGAAGGCAAAGAAGGAACCCTGACCGGGAGGTCTTTGTTTAGCCCACGCCTCCGCCTGGTGTCATTCGGGCCTTTGAGCATCGAAGGTCTTCACTGGGTCATCGAGTCCCAGATGGACCTCAACGAGGCGCTGCAGCCTGTGGCCGACATGACCCGGCTCTTTAGTTGGTGGGGCGCAGCCATGCTTTTGGTGACGGTCTTGGCGGCCTGGCTGATGACGCGCCAGATTTTGCGTCCGGTTAATGCCTTGGTTGGGGCGGCGAGGAAAGTAGCGGCCGGGGATCTTACGGCGAAGGTGGAATGGAAATGGAAGGACGAACTGGGAATGCTCTCCGACACGTTCAACTCGATGACGAGGAGCGTTCGCGAGAAGACCGAGTTGATTGAGCAGAAGAACGCGGAGAACGAGCTCCTGCTGCGCAACATCCTGCCGGGTGTGATCGCCGAGCGCCTCAAGCAGGGTGAGAAAAGCATTGCCGACGGGTTTGCGGACGTCACGGTTCTCTTCGCCGATGTAGTGGGCTTCACCGCCTTTTCTGCTCACACGCCGGCCGCCGAGCTGGTTTCTCTGCTAAATGACCTCTTTAGCCGCTTCGACGCTGCCAGCCAGCGGCACGGCATCGAGAAGATCAAAACCATCGGTGATTGCTACATGGCGGTGTGCGGGCTGCCCACCCCGCGGCCCGACCACGCCCGCTCCATGATGGAAATGGCGCGAGATATGGTTCGCGAGCTGGCCCAGTTCAATCGCGATCGGGGTACAAACCTGCAACTGCGCATCGGTCTCAACTCGGGACCGGTGGTGGCGGGCGTGATCGGCTCCATCAAATTTATTTACGATCTATGGGGCGACACGGTGAACCTGGCGAGCCGCATGGAATCCACCGGCGTGCCGGGCGCGATCCAGGTGAGCGAGAGTGTGTATCGGGAACTCCGAAGTGAGTACAAGTTCGAGGAGCGGGGGCTGATCGAGGTGAAGGGGAAAGGGAAACTGCCGGCCTGGCTTCTGCGTGAAGACGGGGTGGCCGCCGAAGCTTCGGCCGGAGTGAAAGCATCATGAAGATCCGCATTGTAGGTTCCGCAGCGCGCAATCCGGCCGTTCGGCAGTACGTGAGCAGCTATGTGATCAACGACCGCGTGGCCATCGACGCGGGCTGCCTGGGAATGCATGGATCGCCGCAAGACCAGGCCGCGGTGGATCACGTTTTCCTCACTCACAGCCATAACGACCACTGCGCCAGCCTTCCCATTTTTCTGGAGAACCGTTACGGGCTCGCGCCTCAATGCCCCGTCGTCTACGGCTCGGCGCATACTCTCGACAGCTTGCAGAGGCACCTGTTCAACGATGTAGTCTGGCCTGACTTCATCAAGATGTCGGCCGAAACCCGGCCATTCCTGCGCCTGCAAGCGCTAGAGGCCGAAAAACCGGTCGAGGCTGCAGGCCTTCGCATTATTCCTGTCGCGGTGCATCATGCAGTTCCCACGCTCGCCTACGTGGTGATCGACGGCGAGGCCACTGTGATTTTTGCTGCCGATTCCGGTCCCACCGACAGACTCTGGGAGCTCGCGAGGGAACTGTCTTCCGTGAGCGGCGTCCTCCTGGAAGCCAGCTTTCCCAATTCCATGCAAGGCCTGGCTGACGTTTCGCTTCACCTGACGCCCCAGACCTTCGCGGCCGAAGTCGACAAGCTGCCGCCTTCGACACGCGTGATGGCGGTGCATATTAAAGTAGCCTATCGAGAGAAGGTGGTGCAGGAACTTTCCGCCTTGGGCATCCCCACTCTTGAGATCGGAGAATGTGAAACCGACTATACCTTTTAGCAAGTACGACCTGGAAAAATCCCAGATGCCCGCTCTATGTCAATCACGTCTCCGTGTACGTGGTGGAGCATGAGCGCCTTGTATGGTGGAGGCGGGGGGAGTCGAACCCTATGACCCCACTGACGCCACGCAACTTACTGATTATACGATACGGCAGAAGCGCGAAAAACGGTCAATTCGCCGGTTTGAGGTACACGGCGGGTACACGGCTTGGTGAACCGGTTGACTGACTAAACGCCATGCGCAACACCATCGGGAACGGGAAGGGTTTTTGAAGGAAAAGCCTCCAGTCACACGCAGCGATTTGATCGAATCATCATTTCACGTACCGCAGCGCAATCGTTCCCGTGACGTTTCGACCGAACATCGGGGAGGCAGAGTTGTCGAAGACCAACTGGCATGTCCCCTCAGCAGGAAGGTCAACGTGCAATTGACCGAACCCAACGCGCCCTGAGTCAAACAGCATGCCACCGGGGTTGCACACCACAGCCACTCTGATCAACCCGCCCAGGCCGCCTGATGATTGGAAGTCGCCGTGAATCTCGGCGTTACTCATCCGGTTCGCGTCTAGCCGAATGTTCAATTCTCGGTTTCCGTGCGCGGGTATCGCAACTTGCCCATCAAGAACGTTTTCCGCCACAGTGTTCTCTTGCGCCACTTCGGTGAGGGACTTTGAGGGAGTTCCGTCGATGTAGCTTGCTGCCCAGGTTATTGGCACCGCAAAATTCAGGTTCTCCCCAGCCGCCACCATCGCCACCGCGACACCGACAACTTCGCCACGCGTGTTGAGTACGGGGCCACCGCTTGAGCCATGGGAAATCGGGGTGCTCATCTGAATTACGGCGCCGCGAAAAGCCGTGACAATTCCCTCACTCGTCGTGTTCTGAAGCCCTTCGGGAGAACCGATCGCCACCAGTTTGTCCCCTACGCTGAGCAGGCCAGGGTTCCCGATCTTGAGAGGGGGCTGGCTGTTTGTTGATCCAAGGGCAACGACGGCAACATCGCGGCCAGGGTCATAGCCAACTACTCCGAGAACCGATGCAGAAGTGCCATCTTGGAAGTGGGCAATGGCGCTGTACGCTCCGCGTATCACGTGGTAGTTCGTCAGCACCGATCCGCTAGCCGACACCAGGAAACCGCTGCCGAGCGCGCGCTTGTGTCCCTCGTCATCGAATACTTCAATCAAGACAACTGAGGGGCTAGCCTGAGTGAAAATCTCGCCAGTCGAAAGCTCGCGCGGTGGTGGAGCAGAGGAGGGCCCCGGGAGAGCGCTCTTTGAGGCGTCAATCGGAGCGGCCTCGGCGGCTCGCGCTGGAGCATGACCGGCTCCGGGCGTGGCACTCAGTGGGCCTTTCCACAACGCGGCAATGATTGCGATAAGAATGCCAACAACCGCAATCACTAGAATCGGCAGCCAGTCCCGACGACGAGGCGAGCTCGGTCTTAGAATGGGTCCGGCTTTGAACTCAGCCGCGCTGGTTAGCGTCCGAGCGGCCGTTTCCTGGACGACGGTACGATTGCAGAACCGACAAATGACGGCTCCTTCTCGGATTGGTTCCGCGCAGTGTGGACAAGACTTGTAACCTGGTTCCAAGTGGACTCCCTCTATTGTTGACTCATCAGGATTGAGACATGGGCGTTCGCGTCGGAGAACGATTGCTATTGGTGGCGACCCCGGTTCTGAACCGGAGACAAGCGTCCGCCGGTTCCGCTGGCGTCACCGCCGCCACATCGCGTGCGGGTGCCTGGTCCCTCTACGTCTTTTATCGGCTTCGTCACCACACAGCATGAGGTGGGAGCACCATGAAGGATAAAAAAGCGACCCGGGACCACAGGTGACTTAAATTTGTGTGTGTGAAGGAGGAGGGCGTAAGGGACGCGCTGGCATACGTATTGGCGGGGATTCGCCAGCTGAACCTGATAGGTGAGGCTTAATCCTGACACGTGGTAGCTCACGTAGAGCACGCGGGGCTTGCGGTTCGGCGGTGGGCAGGGCTAGAATAGCGGCGCGGTTCGGTAGAGGCCCTGTCGGAACCGTGTGCATCCCGCAGACAGCGGGGCAGCGCAGAGGCGGCAGGGCCAAAGTTTCCCCCCGAGGTTCCCTGCGCCCACTCAAACCGTTGCAGCGCAGCAATCGGAAAAAAAGATCAATGAGAAGCCCGGCTAAGTCTCGGCAAACCGCCAAGCACACAGCCGACGGGTCGCCAAGTGTTTCAGACACTGCACGAGAAGCTGAAGGCATATTTGGTCCGGATGTTTTTGCCTCTGATGTGACTTGGCTCCTGTTCGCGTATTGGGCAGGTCTCTACGCGATCTTTGGTCCTCTCCGAGAGAGCTTACAGCCTCTGGCCCAAAAGTACCGAAACCGACCGAAGACGTTCTCGGACAAAGCCCTGCAGATTGTGAAGCGTCACTTTCGCAACCTGAGTAAGACGCCTGCCGGTCAGCACGACTTGAAATTGTTTCTTTGGTGCGATCAAAAGGTAAGGATGTACTTTCCAGCGCCGCCGCTACCGCAACCGCCCAACAGTTTTCCTGACGATCTATCCAAGCGTCATCTGAGGGCCATCGACGAGCTGATTCCTATTGCGCGCCAGCTGATCGCCGGGAATCGCCCGTCCGCCGTCAACCCGAAGAAGCTTCTTGCGAACCTCGGTGCGTTCGCCTCTAAGCGACCGGGGCCTACACCCGATCGTCTCACGCGTCTGATTCGTGATCTTGACCGGAGAGCCCGAGCTGAGGGATTACACCTCACTGACGGTGAGATTGCTTCCAAAGTATTTCCGCGCTACGCAAGCACATGGAACAGCCACCGCAAGCAAGAGGCGCGGGATATGGTAAAGGAACGACGCCTTCCCCTATAAACTCACAAGTCAACGAGCCAACTACAGATAATATGATATCGGTCAATACATGAGTTTTCGATAAGGGGGGAGATTCTTCGTAAAACTGTCACGTTTCACTTCCTCCGTTATGCACTTACCATTTCACCGTTGATGAATTCAAAGTGAAGGAGAGAACCATCCATATGCCCACGCCAACCAGTCAGCTCCGTGAAACTGTGAACGATCTGCAGGACCGGGTCGATAGTATCAGTGACCTCGTGGACGAGGCCTTGGACCCGGAGCTCTCTCGGGAAGAACTCGTGGCAAAAGTGAAGGAGATTTCAGACGTTGCTTCCGGTGAGGAAGAGGAAACCGAGAGTGAAGAGGACGACTAAAAACGGAGCCCTCCGAGGCCACTCGAACCGCCGCCGCGATGATCCAAGCCACACCACCCCGCGCGCCGCTCGGAGTTTACCCGCCAAGTTTGGGAGATTCGCCGTCGGCGGGACCAGATCGCAGGCGCAGTTGATGTAAGGAAGTGCGGACAGTTGCCCCCCGCACTCGCACTAAACAGAAACGGCGCCCCCTTAGCGGAGAGCGCCGCTTCTTCTCAAGACGGGCCAGGTTTGCTGACCAGTCCCTGGTAGGACTTCCAGCTTATCCCGAGCCCAACGCTTCTATCAAGTTGCTTCTGCATGGGCGCGACCCTGTGCTTGAGGGCACGATAACTGCCGGCAACCTGGACTCACAGACCAAGGCCCGGCGGGCCGAGCGAGCACCAAGCTGGGGCCGCGCTCTCCACGGACTCTCTCCACCTCGCTTGTGCCCTTCATGCTTGCGAGGCCGGAAAGAGTCTGTGCGGGAGTCTGAGGGCAGAGCCCTCAGCGGCTCGCGTTTCTTTGCGAGCCCCATTTATTTATCCATGACGAATAACTGTGTCGAAGTCGAGGACTCGGAGCTAGGTCAAGATCAGCCTCGGTGTTCCGGTACCTCAGCAGACGAAGAGCAACAAACTCTTGCCGAGCGTTTCGCGGCAGGCCTGGCCCAAGCCAAGGTTGAGGCTGAGTGCTTAGACGGTCGGTTGTGGGAAGAACTGGGGGAAAGAGAGAAGGCGGCAAGAGTGCTTACGGCGACGGGGTTCTCCTCGAAAGGAAGCCGCTATCGGGATTGCCACGTCTACGGAATTCCGGTGGACTGCGTTGCTTGCGGCGAACGGTACTACTCTCGCTACCGCTGCACACTCCGCTACTGCGAACATTGCGGCCCGTGGCATTTCTCACGACTCATGCGGAAGTACCGTGCTCAGATTGCGCACCGCATCGGCGAGCAGCCGTCTCAGTACAGACGAACTCTCGCAAGGTTGACGTTCACAGTGCGGGCCTACGATCAAATGCCTTCATCCGAGGAACCTCGCCGCCTCAACAAATTGCTTCGTCAATGGTTCAAGCGGATGATGCAGCACGGCGTGGTGTGGGGCTGCATCTTCGCGATAGAGACAGGACACGAGTTGGCAACTAAGCATCCGGGCCGACAGGCGGATGGCTGGAATCTTCACGTTCACGCCTTGTATTACGGGCCGTTCCTGGATCAAACCGAGGGCTTGAGGTTATGGCGAGAGTTGCTGGGCGACAGCGGGGGCTTCCGAATTGAGCAGTGCTCCGGGTGGCGGAAGGACCCGGAACGAGCCGTGCGCCGAGCTCTGGTGCATCACTTCGGTTACATCATGAAACCGGCCGCTGTCTCAGGGGAAAGGATTGCGGCGCTAGAGGTCCTCTTTAGTGGGATTCGTCGAGTGCATGCCCTTGGATGTTTCTACCGCTTGCCTCAGTCTCAAAAAGATACTCCCAGTCCTCGCTGTCCGAAGTGTGGAGAAGCCTTCCCGGTGAATCTGAGGGCGTGGCGCAGAAGCGAGCGCAGACCGGTTGCAGACCTTGAGGTTGAGGGCCGGCGAGACTGGCGAACGGTTGATGCGGCGATTCGGCGAGCTCGCGCATTCGGATGGGGTCAGGGGCCGTGACTGTCTTGGTTGACAGATTTCTCCCCTGCGAAATTAGTGCTCTGGGTTTGGTGTGTCTCTGGGGGCAACCAATCGCGAGCAACCGGGACTTCGAAACGTCTTGGGTTCATCTGACGGGCTGTTGAGAGCCTTCTTAGCGTGCTGGTGGGTCTCCATTGCCGAGCGGAAGGTTGACACAAGCCATCTGTGCGATTTCTTTATACGGATAAGTGACGCATGGAGCCTCGTTCGGCACATTGGGCGCCTTTCTACGATGGGGTGATCCGAGGTTTTCTATGAAGTGCGCGTTGTATGTCCGCATTTCGACGCAGGATCAAAACTGTGAGCTCCAACTTCGCGCGTTGCGCGAGTACGCAGAACGATGCGGCTGGCCGATCACGGGGACCTATCAAGACGTGATCGGCGGAGCCAAAGCACGTCGCCCGGAGCTTGACCGCCTAATGGCCGACGCGCGCACCGGCATGTTTGATTGCGTTCTGGTTTGGAAGCTGGACAGGTTCGGGCGCTCTCTGCGGGACTGCCTGAACAACCTCGAAGCCCTGAAGTCAGCGAAGGTCCGATTCATCGCAATCACGCAAGGAATCGACACCGACGAACAGAACCCCACGTCGCGATTCCAAATTCAGCTTCTCGGAGCGGCTGCTGAGTTTGAGCGGTCGCTGATTCTGGAGAGAACGCAGGCCGGGCGCGTCCGGTATCTGGAGGACTTCGATGCGGGCAAGGTGGGAAGAACAGTGCATAGCAGATCGGGCCGTGACCTCCCCGCGCACCGCCCAAGGAAGATCTTCGACCGCCTTAAGGTCGTCGAACTCTACGAGCAATACGGCTCGCTGAGGCGCGTAGCGCGTGAAATGCGCTTGGGCATAGGAACGGTCCAGCGGGTCGTCAAGGAGTGTTCCAAAAGTCGGCGCAGCGAAAAGGACGGGCATCCGATGCAAGAGTGAGACTTAACAACCGTCGAATCCGACTCCCAAGGGTGTTCCGATTCTTTGAACTAATGGGACGGGCAAGGGGTGAGGTACTGAAGCTAGCTTGAGAGGCAAGGGGAGCCAGCATGGGATATGACCAGAGCGTCCAAGAGCGCCACTACTCCGTCGCTGAAATCGGCGAGCTTTGGAACCTGAGCCCGGACGCTGTAAGGAAGCTCTTCAAGCGAGAGCCGGGCGTGATCGTGATCGGCGATCCCGCCCCGCGAGGCAAGCGGCCATACCGGACCTTACGGTTACCTCAATCAGTCGTTGAGCGCGTTCATCGGCGATTGCGAAACCCGTAAATAGCTGGTTTACGCCTTGACGGCGGGCGGGCGAGAAGGATAGCCTCGACTCAAGTCGGGACCACCGGTTGCTGATAACAACCGATGGCCCCTGACCATTTCAGCCTGTATGAGAGGCCGAAGATGGCTAACACCTATCTACTCAGACCCGCCCATTTTTGGCAACTCCTCGAACAGGGAATCGAGGCCGTTTCATGCTTACTGCGTACCGCAGGCACATCAAGAGGTGTCCCCACCGGAGCGAAGGAAGGAAATACCGCCGGTGCCGCTGCCCGATTTGGGCGGACGGATTTTTTGGCCGTGACGAAATCCGCAAGAGCCTAGACACCCAAGATTGGGAAAAGGCGCAGGGAATCATCCGGAAGTGGGAGGCCGAAGGCGAGCAGACCAAAGACCCCGAGCCTGTGACCATCGCCCAGGCGACTCAAGATTTCTTGCGCGATGCTGAGGCCCGAGGGCTTCGACCGCCGACCCTCTACAAGTACCGCTTGCTATTCCGGCAAATGGAGAGCTTTGCCCAAGGAGAGGGCTTTCGGTTTCTCCGCGAGTTCGACCTTGGCGCGCTCCGCAAGTTTCGCGCCGGTTGGCCGAATCACAACCTGTCGGCCCTCAAGAAACTGGAATGCCTTCGCGCATTCTTCCGCTTTGCCCACGAAAGCAAATGGATTGACGACAACCCCGCGCGGCACGTCGCGAGGCCGCAGATCAGCGACCGGCCCACCATGCCATTTACACGTGAAGAGGTAATCAGGATTCTTGCGGCGTGTGATCGCTACGGGGACAACTACGGGCGCACCGGGCAAGCCAACGCCCGCCGTCTGCGGGCCCTTGTCCTGATGCTCCGCTACAGCGGAATGCGCATCGGGGACACGGTCACGCTCGAACGGGAACGCATCACCGGTAACAAGCTGCTGCTGTACACGGCCAAAACGGGCACGCCCGTATACTGCCCTTTGCCTGATTTCCTGATTCAGGCGCTCGATGCCGCACCGCAAACGAGCCGGCGTTATTTCTTCTGGAGTGGGGACTCAAAGGTAAAAAGCGCCGTGGGGGACTGGCAGCGGAGCTTATCAAAGCTGTTTCGCTTAGCTGAAGTGTCGAGCGGGCACGCCCACCGCTTCCGAGACACGTTCGCCGTCGAGCTGCTCTTGGCCGATGTTCCCTTGGAACGAGTTTCTATGCTGCTCGGGCACCAGAGTGTGAAGATCACCGAGAAACATTACGCCCCTTGGGTACACGCCCGGCAAGCCCAATTGGAGGCTGATGTGAGACGGGTTTGGAGCGAAGATCCGGTCGCACTCCTTCAGAAACAAGGTTCCGGAGCAAAGACCGCTCAACGGAGTGCTATCCCGAACTGAAGCCCGGATCGCCAGGAACGCCCCGGTAGCCTGAAGCACTCGCCGTGTTTCTTCCGTACGCGGCGCAACTGAGCGCTGCTGTCATAGCTTTTGGGGGGAGCCAAAACAACGTCATTGACGGCAAGCGGCGGCCATCGTGCCTTCGGCCCCCGTCCGTCTTTGGGGTCGCGCGGAGAGAGGCCAGGACGAACCCGGTGAAATAACAGGGAAGGGACCACTAGCGGCGGGGGGCACGGAAAGGGCGGGCCAGACAGCCGGACATCAAGGACGTTATTTCCTGTTATCAAAGTGACTGTACCTTCAGGGCGTGAGAGAATCAACCCTATCGGGTTGAGTTGAGCTTTTGCGGGAGATCAACATTATGACAGACGAGCGGTACGAAATCATTGAGGAAGCGCATGGCGAAGGCGGTTTTGGGCGAGTGTCTAAACTCAAAGACCACCTTCTGGATCGTTTGGTGGCCGTGAAGCAATTGAAACTGCTCGACGAGGAAGAAGCTAAAGAGCGATTTCGCCGAGAAGCAAAAGCGCTCGCTCGAATGAGCCACCCGCATATTCCGGCAATTTACGACGTTCGGTTCTCGGATGATCGGATGGAAATCCATTTCGCATTTGTTGAGGGCCGGGCACTCCGAGACATCATCAATCAGGGTGCAATTCCTTCGATGGATCAGGCGAAGCGTTGGTTTACGCAGGTCGCGGCGGCGTTAGAGCACGCCCACGCAAAGGGCATCGTTCACCGAGACGTCAAGCCGGATAACATCATCGTGAGCGCTGACGATGTAAACGCGCTTCTGGTAGACTTCGGCATCGCACTCACTGCCGATGACGTCAAAAGGCTTACCGGGACCGAGTATGTGATGGGCACAGCGGCGTACATGTCTCCCGAGCAAAGCAAGGGCGAAAAACTGGACGGTCGGTCCGATCTGTATTCGTTGGCCATCACTCTTTACGAAACACTATCTGGTCACCTGCCTCACGCGGGAGGCTACCAAGCGCTGTCGGATGCAAATGAGGCTATTCCGCCCGGCATCGACAGTTTGATTAGAGATTGTCTTGCCCAAGATCGAAATGCGAGGCTTCAGTCAGCAGGGGAGTTCATCAAGCGCCTGCAATCTGCATTTCGGACTGACGTGCCTCTATCAACGCTCCTGACCGAGGCCAGACTTCACGAAGTGGTTGCGGCTCTCCGCCAGATGTCGGCGGAGGATTTTTCGTCAAAGCCAAGGGGGCAGAAGCTCCTGCTGGTCAATCGGCTGAAGGACCTCATCAGAATTGACAAGCCTGAACTGCGAACGGCGACAGCCCAAGTGATCGCGCTGCTGACGGGGCTAGCAAGGTTTGAGGGATCAAAGGAATTCAGTCCGATAATCAGTGGGGCGTTTGAGTGGGGATTCGAAAAATCATACGGGGCCAACTGGGTAGGTCAACCGGACATTCGGGAAGCGCTAGTCGACGCCGCGAAAGCGGCAAATTCGCAAGCTCACCGGGTGATATCAGAAGCGTATGTGGAATTTGTAGGCAAGAAAAATGTTGAGGAATTGCCCGGCTGGTACTTCCACGATCTCCGACTTCTGGTCATGGCGCTCCTCGCCAACCCTGCTTGCGGAGACAAGGACGCTGAGAATCTGGCTGTGTTGTATGACAGTATAAACGTTGCTTCTCATGTTTAAGAGCCGAAGCCGAGCCTTCTTAGGCTCGGGTCCAAGTGCCCGGTAAATGGTCGCGCGGCTGACGCTGAAAAGGGAGGCAACGGATTGCGGAGTTTCTCCGCCTTGGGTAAATCACCTTAGCCGTATTTCATGCCGTCATTTTGAGACAGAGCTTTGAGACTCGCAAGCCCTTGATTTTAGCGGGCTGGAGAGGTGTCTCACAACTTACCCTTTTTGAAACGGCTCCAAGGTGAAAGTTGGTGGGGGAAAGAGAAGTGCTAGGATCGGTCGAAGCAAGGGAGGGAACGCGCGATGGTTGAAGGCTTCTGGATTGTTCAATACGAAGGTGTCCAGGGCAACGGGGGCGGTGTGGTCATCTTTTTGAAAGGGCATGTTCTCGGTGGCGATACGGGCTTCATTTACACCGGCACCTATCAGACCGACGAAAAGACGATCTCCGCACGAGTGTTGGTTCGCAACTTTCTGCCCGGAATAGCGAGTGTTTTAGGTGTTCAGGGTGATTTTGAGTTGACCCTAAAGGGAACTGTTGAGGGGCAAACGATAAAGGCGGGGGCGAGTGTCGCCAATCAGCAAGTAGCAGGATTGGTTGTGAAGCTGACGAGGGTCAGCGATTTACCCGGTTAGCTTCTTGAGTGACCGCTCGGGCAATGGCCCCGCTTCTGGCGCGGTCACTGTCTCTGCTGTTGTTCCGGGGTGCGGTAAAATAATCTCAGGGAACCTGTCTTCGAAAATCCCGACTGGTATACGGCGTCGGCCTTCCAGCACGTCAAGCAATTCGTGTCTTAGGGTGTGCTGCTCTTGCTCAACGTTGCCTAAACCCATCGGATAGTAAGCACCTTTCTTGATCTGCACCTCGTCGAAATCGTACCCGAGTGACTTACCCATCGCCATTAAGAGGTTGGTGGTGAGCGTGGCGGACTTGTCGGCTGTGTTTGACGGAAAAGTGGTGTTGGATTCGGCGAGGCGGCCCAGATCGGCGAAGTGGTCTAGCAAAACCTTCCATGCGTCACGGACTGGTTTTTCGCTTTTGGCATCGAACTCAACGTCTATGAGGTTGAGGGCCTGAACAAAGTAAGGGGACAAAGTAGTCGCACGATATGTCATCAGGGTCTTAAAAACCGTCAGTTTTCGGTTTCTTGCCTCACGCCGCGTGTCTAAATGTTTCTGCAGCTGAAGGGCGATGATCGGGCCTACAACAATGGCGGCAATGCTTGCAATTCCTACGACTGTTTCAGTAGACATTCTTTAGTTTCCCCCTCTCGGCGTTCCTCAAGCATGGCTGACGGCGGAGCGCGTAAGGGCCAAGGAAACGTTCACCGTTGGAGTGAATAAGGTGCGAGGGTGCGTCCCCAACCCACACCTCGGTTTCCGGTTGACCTTCGGCACCTGAGTTGTCTGCTTGGTTCGCGGTCAAGGTTTGTCGGTACTCCTTCGGGTCAGAGAGTCCGCCCGCACACAACGAAGGGTACACTAGAGGTACACAGCAAAGAGCTGCTTGTCAACTTATTCAATCTGCATATGTTACGATGGTGGAGGCGGGGGGAGTCGAACCCCCGTCCGAAAAGCTTTACGGTTAGAAGCCTACATGCTTGTCCCGTTCGCTTTCAGCTTTCGCCGGCGGGCCTAAGGAACGAGCAATAACGAGCCGCCAGCTAGCCTGATCCCCTCGCTTACGCGAGAGTCTCGCCCCGAGTTTTCAGGCGGGAAACCCGGGACCAGCCCGCTTTGATGACATCTTGCTTCGTCCGGCGGGCCGAACGAAGTAGACGCGCTACCTTAATTAGGCAGCGAGAGCAAACTGCGTGTTGGCAGTTGTATGTTCCACGCCATTTACGGGCGGTGTGGCCCCCGGCATGCCTTCTAATCGTAAAGGGCTTCCGTCGAAACCGGTGCGCCCCCGAACATGTACTTAGATGCTCATCATAGCATACTCGAACGAACTCCGCCGCTTTTCGGAGTGGCGCTCGAGGGCCAACTTCACGAGGCGGTCGATGAGCTCCGGGTACGGCACGCCGCTCGCTTCCCACATCTTCGGATACATGCTGATGGGAGTAAATCCGGGTATGGTGTTGATCTCGTTTACATGGAGTTTGCCGGTTTGCCGGTCGAGCAGGAAATCCACACGCGCCATGCCGGCGCAATCGATGGCTCGAAAGGCGCGCACCGCCAGCGCCTGCACCTCGCGGGTCTGTTTCTTGCTGAGCTTGGCAGGGATCACCAGTTCTGAGCCCTCTTTCAGATACTTGGCCTCGTAGTCGTAAAACTCGTTCACCGAGATCACTTCACCTGGCACCGAGGCCTCCGGATGATCGTTGCCGAGAACGGAGCACTCGATTTCACGGGCGTCCAGGCCCTTCTCGACGATGATCTTGCGGTCGTAGCGCGCGGCAAGGTCCATGGCGGCGTCGAGCTCTCGCGATGCGTGAACCTTGCTGATGCCCACTGAGGATCCGAGATTCGCGGGCTTGACGAACAGCGGATAGCCTATCTCGCTGGCGATGCGGCGGCGCAAGGATGCAGGCTGCTGCTCCCAATCGGATCGCAGCACCAGGAGCCACTGCACGACGGGCAGTCCGGCGTCACGAAACAGCCGCTTCATGGCGTCCTTATCCATGCCGGCTGCCGAAGCCAGTACGCCTGCACCGACGTAGGGAATATCAGCCAGTTCCAGCAAGCCCTGCACGGTGCCGTCTTCGCCAAACGTTCCATGAAGGACGGGGAAGATCACGTCTACACTGCGGTCCGAGGCGCGACTGGCCGTAGTGCGGCTGTGCATCGGGCTTCGCGTCGGGCTTTCCATCGGGACCAGTTGTGGCCCGCTCGGGTCCGACGAGGCGGTCACCAGTTGTCCCTGGTCGAGGACGCGCGCCAGCATGCGCTCGGGCTCGTGCGCGAGTTGACGAGGAGTGGAGCCCACGCGCCAGCGGCCTTCGCGCGTGATGCCGATAGGAACCACCTCGTACTTGGCCGGGTCAAGCGCCTTCAGTAACGAGGCCGCCGAGATGAGCGAAACCTCGTGCTCGCCCGAGCGGCCGCCGAACAACACACCAAGACGGATTCGCTTACTCAAGGCCACCCCCGCCTTCGGCGCGAAGTAAGGGCTGCTTCGTGTACTGTTCGGGCAGCGAAACAATGGGCTCCGACAGCTTCACATCACTACGGCGGCCCACAAGGCGTACGTAGCCCAAGAAGCCACCACGATCAGCCTCAATCGCCTTAATTTCCACCGTATTGTCAGGGAAATTCGCCTTGTGCCAGTCGAGCCAAAGTTGCCAGCCATCCGGTAGGGAGTCCGCCACTTTCACGTCTACGATGCCGGTCCGCTCCCAGTGCCGGCGCCACCAATCTGCCGAATGAAGGCACCAGAGATCCTGGGTCCACCACTCGCGAAGGTGCTCGGGAGGAGCTCCTTCGATTTCTCTCATTAGCCCGGCGCCTGCAATTCCCACTTGACCGCCAGGTTTCACGAACCGCGCGAGGTAGCTCAGGTACAAATCGTCCGTTCCGAAGTATGGGAAACAATCGATGCACACGACGGTGTCAAAGAACTCCGCGGCGAACGGCAGCGACCGCGCGTCCGCATGGATAGGGAATACGCCATCGTCGACGCCCGCGTCGCGGATTCGCTGCAGGTTCTCCGAAGCGCTGAACCACAGGTCAGTTGCCCACACCTGCACGCCGAATTCGCGCCGCAGGAAGATTGACGACGCTGCCCGTCCGCACCCGAGATCCAGCACCCGCATTCCGGGCCGCAAGTCCAGCGCGGCGGCCAGCCACTCCGTCATCCACAGGGCGTTGGCCGCACCGCTGATGCTGGCAAGAACCCATTCGGGGTTGTACTTGGCGGAGCGCGGAAATCGGTCGTAGAGCAACGGTTTGTCCGAAACCATATGAATTCACCCCGAGGCTAGTGTCGCGTGCCCTAAGTTTCGCAGCATGATTTGGCTCCAAAGGAGCAACATCATCGAACCCGCGGCACAAGCCTGGGTTGCAGGATTCTCGTTTGCTCACCGATTTTTCCTGTGCCGTTCGTGCTCGCGCGCGTTAGTCGCTCCGCTCGTGGCGCGAGGGCGCAGGGGTTGGGCTCAGTCAGTTTCGTCCGTCGAACCTCCAGGGTGATTCGTTCTCCCACTTGCGAAGTTGAGCCAATGCCCATGCGTCGGTTTGATGATGGTGGCAAGACGTGCATGGATTTGGCGTGCCGTACTTCATAGTTATGGCCGGTGAAATAAACCGGAACGTGTGGCTGTGAACGGAGAACGACGCGATCTCCTTCGCGATTTGAGGCATATGGCAAGTGACGCAATCACTCCCTGGACCTCCGGGCTTATGATGCGTGTGCTCTTCGATTGAGCCGCGCGGCCCGTTGGGCGAACGCGGGCCATGACACTGCAGACACAGGGCATCCGCAGGTTTGACGAGCAGCGCGTCATTTACAGACCCGTGAGGATCGTGGCAGACAAAACAAGTGACACCGTGTGTGTACATCGCGCTGGTCACAAAGTCGTTCCCCTGCATACGATTTTTGTGAGGTGAGCCGTCGGGCCAATAGAAGAACGTGTTTGTGCCCGGCACATGTTCCTCCATCGCAACGTAATCACTCAGGCGAGCTCCAGCCTGATAACCAACTGCCCAGTCGTAATAGAGGCCATCGATCGGATTCGAGAGCGGCCGGAATTGGGAATGGCACTGGATGCACGTATCGTTGGCGCGAACAAAGTCGAGACGAGCGGGGTTCACAATATTGTGCGCGTAGCCGGCAGGATTCTTCACGTGCTCGCTTCCGGGGCCATGGCACTTTTCGCATCCGACGTTCCACTCGGCCACGGACCGGGATTGGATGTTGTAATCAACCGAGTGGCAGCCATCACAGAGCGGGCCCGTTGGACGTTTCATCGGATCGGACGGGTAGTCCGAGGTCCACCAGTCCTCGCCTGGCTCGGGATGGTATTTCAGCCACGTCTGATGAACGATGTCCCATTGGACCGGCAGCACGAAGTATTGGTCACCGGTCTTCACGAAGTACCGTTGTTTCCACTTGCTCCCATAGACGAACGCGACCTCTTCCCTTCGGAATGTCAAAAGCGGATTGGGTTTTGAAAGGTCAGGCGCGAATGCATCCGGGTGCTCCTTCGGGTCGCGAACAACATTGGCCATTCGTGTTACTTTCCAGCGGTCGTAGATAGCGGGGTGGCAGGCCCGGCAGGCGTTTGAGCCCACATACCGGAGCGCCTCCGGAGCTGGGGGCCGGGCCCCGGCAGGTTGAAGCAAAAGGAGGGCAATGGTCGCAAACATCGGTAGGCTTTGGCGCCTCATCGCATGCCTTTCCGCGTCCGCTACAGAATCTTTTTGCCCAGCGCGGAACTAGCGAGTCCCACCGCAAGAGCGGCCGTGCGATTGAGCGTGTCAAGAATCGGATTCACCTCTACGATCTCGAGGGAAAGCATCTTCTTGCTGTCGGCGATAATCTCCATGGCCAGGTGAGCCTCGCGGAATGTGATTCCGCCGGGCACGGCGGTTCCCACGCCGGGCGCTTCGTCCGGGTCAACCACGTCCATATCAAAGGAAACTGCAAAGCCTTCGGTGTCGCTGGTGGCCAGGTCCACGCTTCTTTGCATCACGGTTCGCATTCCGAGTTCGTCGATGTCGCGCATGGTGAACACATTCAGACCGCAGGCACGAATTTGGCGGCGTTCGCGGGCGTCCACGTCCCGCACGCCCACGAGGACACAGTCCTTGGCGAGCAACTTGGGACCAAAGCCGAGAATCTGCGTCAAGGCCTCCGGCCCGACGCCCAGCAATGAGGCAAACGGCATTCCGTGAATGTTGCCGCTGGGGCTTGATTCCGGCGTGTTCATGTCGCCGTGCGCGTCGATCCAGAGACAGCCGATCTTCTGGCCGCGATCGTGATAAGGCTTGGCGACGCCCGCCAGCGTTCCGATGGCCATGGAGTGATCGCCGCCGAGGGAAAGGGGAAAGAACCCGTCCTCCAACGTCTGCGACACACGCTGCGCCGCCTCCTGGCAGGCCTCGGCAATTTCGTTCAAATATTTCGCGCGCCGGTCGCCAAAATGCTGCTCCTCAGGAATCTTCACAGACAAGTTGCCGGCGTCTTCCACCTGATGACCTAAAGCCTTAAGGGCAGAGTTCAGCCCCGCCGCTCGAATGGCCGAGGGACCCATATCAACACCGCGCCGCTCCTGGCCGAGGTCAAGCGGTACGCCGAGAATTCGAATCTTCATCGGGCCCCGTCCCTAGCAAGTGTAACGCCAGACCTCCGACACCGTTCGATGCAGAATTTCTCAAAAATCCCAATTGTCTCTTCCGCCGCCCGCCACATATCCCGCCAACATCTTCATTCCTTTTGACATTCCGGGGTGCTACGGGTATTTCTCACTTTTCCCGGCCTTCTCTTTCAGAATTCCGGCGTTTACGTAAACGCGCTGCCTGTAACCGCCCACATAACTCCGTACATCGCTCATTAGACTGGACATTCCGGCCTGCTACCGATTTTGTTCCGCGCCGCCGCTGTAACCGGTACTTTTCCGGTTGTAACCGTCCTGTGGACGTGAAGGCTGGATTTGGTTCCCACCATCCCTCTCTTTGGCTCCCCGGCTCCGATATAAGTCTGGATGCCCCTGCATATCAATCATATTCCGGGTTCGTTCGTCACCGCTCGCTCTCCGGAAGCGTGCCTGTTTACGTAAACACGCGCCCGCGCCCTGGCACCGCAGAGGAGCGATCCGTGAGCGAGTCCCGATCCCGAGTCAAATTCTCAACCCCTTACGCGTCCGTCACATTCCGGGTTCGTTCGACGTCCCCGGGGCGGCAGTTTCTCAGTTTGACGTAGGGGCGGGCCTTGTGACCGCCCGTCTCGAAGCCGTTCCATCACTTGGGCGGCCACAAGGGCCGCCCCCAGGGCCCCGCGCGCCGGGCCAAGGCCGGGGGCAAGCCCCAGACGTAGGATCGATCGACCGAGCAGCCGTACCCGCCGCGCCCGCGTATCGTTCCTCTCACACCGGGCGTCGCGCAGAGTGCGCTGATCTCCCCTTTAGTCCCGGGAGTTTAATCCCCAGGTTGAGTCCGGGCGACAAAGACGCCATCAAGGCCGCGCCACCTTCATATAGCACGGGGATGTTCACGCGTCAAGTCATTTGTGCGAAGGATGTTCTTTGCCATCATAGCGTTCAAAAGTAGGCTACATTACGGGCGGTCATACCGGTTCTGCAGCTCCGCCAGATTCATCGCATCGGCGGCCCTCGAATGTTGGCTCGCCGCGAAACTACCGATGTCGGTTTCGCCTGATCGGAGAAATCCGATGAAGTCCAGACCCGAGTATTTGCACGTTTGGTAGACACTCAAGAGGATGAGGCATTCTTCAATTCCTTTCGGCGTCGAGAGACCTTCGATCGCACGGCGGAGCCTCGCAAACGCCTTGATTGCGTGTTCGGCAGGCTTGCGTGAGACTTCGAAGAAATGCCGCAGACGCGGGTAGTGTCTCAGTTTGAGGTGGCACGGGCATCCTGCCCGTGTTATTTCATGGCCAAGATGGCCATGCCACTTCAAACTGAGACACTACCCAGACGCGTGCATGCTTGCCGCGCCATCCGGGCCGTGGTAACTTAAGCTGATGCGTTCAGGACTAGCAAGGCGCTGCCAGATGGAGCTTGAAGCAAGGGGAGGTCTTCAACGTGACTTATAGAGGTACCGTTTCCAAAGGTGTTGTTATGCTGCCCTCGGAGGCGGAGCTGCCTGACGGTGCCGAAGTGCTCGTGGAGCCGATCGAGGGTGCTTTTGAGCCTGTCGGCAAGAAGCTCCTGGCGCTGGCCGGTATTCTGAAAGACCTGCCCGAGGACTTTGCCCAAAACCACGATCATTACGTCCACGGAGCTCCGAAGCGCAGCATTCCGTGAAGCCCGTCTTTGCCGATTCCGTTTATTTCTTCGCCCTTCTCAACGCACGCGATCGAATACACGAGCGTGCCAAGCATTACGCCGCTCAAGCCACCCTCCCCATTCTCACGACAGCTTGGGTTCTGACCGAAGTGGCGGACGGGCTCTGCGACCGCGCGTCGCGACACGCGGTTGTGCGCCTCTGGCAGACTCTGCAGAGCGCTTCCGACGCCGAAATCGTACTGCCCTCACCCGAACTCTTCCATCGAGGCTTCGAGCGGTATCGTCTGCGGCCGGATAAAGACTGGTCGTTGACGGATTGTTTCTCATTTGTGGTGATGGAAGAGCGCGGTCTCACGGAGGCCCTCACTGCCGACCGCCACTTCCAGCAGGCCGGATTTGCGACGCTCCTCGGCTAGGGCTGCATCACCGAACCCGCGCTTCCCTCAGAATTCGGAGTGGCCACGACCTACAGGGCGATGTCGTCGCCACCCCGGGGTCACGTGTCAAGTCATTTGTGCAAAGGAGGTTCGTTGCCATCATAGCGTTCAAAGGTAGGCTACATCAGGGCTGTTACCCAGAAGGGCCAGGTTGTCGGGCCCTTTCGAGTAAACACGGCCGGCCGGCGTTAGCAGCGTGGCTGATTCAGATCGACTCCGCGTGGCTTACATTGGGATACCCTGGCTCGGGCTATCGGTCTCTTTATTCCAATTCAGGGTCTGTCTCCTATGTTTGCGCACTAAGGTCGTTGTCGACCCATCCAGCACCGGGGTGGATGTACAGCTCGTGCACGTGCCCATCGACACTGAGGAAGTTGACGTGCTGGCTGCTGTCACTACCCCAATAGCCATCAAGCGCGCTGCCCGCGGCTGCGGGAGTACCCCCAGCCATAGCGGTGAGGTCGTTGTCGACCCATCCGGCGCCAGGGTGGATGTACAGCTCGTGCACATGCCCGTTGATGTCTATGAAGTTGACGTGCTGGCTGTTGTCGCTGCCCCAGTAGCCATCGAGCGCGCTACCCGGCGCTGCGGGAGTGCCTCTAGCCATCGCGGTGAGATCGTTGTCGACCCATCCGGCGCCCGGATGAATGTACAGCTCGTGAACATGCCCGTTGATGTCGGTGAAGTTCACGTGCTGGCTGTTGTCGCTACCCCAGTAGCCATCGAGCGCACTGCCCGTGGCGACACTGTGGAATCGCCCACGGGGATTCGAACGGGGTACGGCTGCGGGAGTGCCTCTGGCAAAAGCGGTAAGGTCGTTGTCGACCCATCCGGCGCCCGGATGAATGTACAGCTCGTGCACATGCCCATCGACGCTCATGAAGTTCACGTGCTGGCTGTTGTCGCTACCCCAGTAGCCATCAAGCTCACTGCCCGACTCTGCGGGAGTGCCCCCGGCGAAAGCGGTAAGGTCGTTGTCAACCCATCCGGCGCCGGGGTGGATGTACAGCTCATGCACGTGCCCGTCGGCGCTGATAAAGTTCACGTGCTGGCTGTTGTCGCTGCCCCAGTAGCCATCGAGTGCGCTGCCCGGCACCGGGAGAGCGCCATTGGACATGGCCGTGAGGTCGTTATCGACCCATCCGGCGCCAGGGTGGATGTACAGCTCGTGCACGTGTCCGTCGGTGCCGATGAAGTTGACGTGCTGGCTGCTGTCGCTGCCCCAGTAGCCGTCGAGCGCACTGCCGGAGATCGCCGGAGTGCCGTTGGCCATAGCCGTCAGGTCATTGTCAACCCACCCGGCACCGGGGTGGATGTACAGCTCGTGCACGTGACCATCGATGCTGATGTAGTTGACGTGCTGGCTGCTGTCACTACCCCAGTAGCCATCAAGTGCACTGCCTGAAGCCGCCGCAGTGCCCTGCCACATAAAGGAAAGAGTCTGGCCGACGGTTGATCCCGGGGAAAGCGTAACCGGGCCGTACACAATGTTCGACCCCTCGCCCGTGCCGACGGAGACTTCGCCGCAGGCCGCACCGGGACCACCATCCTGCACGGACATCGAGCCGGAGGAAACCGTGTAAGCGAGGTAGCCGGCGCCCGAGATGAAGGTCGAGTTCGAAAAATTGCCCGGCCCCACCACATTCACCTCGAAGGCACAAATCGGGTACTGTGTGCCCGGCGGGAACGGGAAATTGGCGCTCGAAACCTGACCCTGCGGACTGGTTACCTGGAAATACGCGTTCACTACGTTTCCATTGGAATCTGTGGTCAATTTGATTGTGAGTGTCGAGCCCCGCGGAATCCGATTGGATGGTGCGGAACCAAACTGCGTGAGGAAGTAGTCGTTCGGGAATACGGGCAGCCAGGGGGTGGTGTTCGGGACAGGCGTATAACCGGGCGGCCAGCTTGAAGGTGCGCCGATCGACCAATACTGAATCTCGTAGTAAAGCTGGCCATTCTCGACGTAAATGATGTACTGCAACCAATTCAGGTTCTGACCTTGACTCAGTTGTCCCGCCGGCGGATAGCAATTCAACTGCAGTGAAAAGCCAACATCCTGGTACGTCACTAAATCCTGCCAGACGAAGAGGCTCACGGACAAGTTTTGGAGATTGGCGCAGCCATTGATCAAAAGAGAGTTGTTGGCGCTGCTCAGGGTCGGCAACGGGACGGAATCCTGGTACCAGTACTCGTCCAGAATCGACCCCGGCTCACCGACGCACCACAGCTCCATACTGTTCGGGATTCGGGAGACAGCGGCGATACCGCCGGTGAGCGAGGCACTGCCGGATGGAGCGAGCTGGAAATGTTGCCAGTCGCCGCCCTCGTACCAGAAGCAATCCTCGATCGACCCGTGCGCTCCTACGTACCACAGCTCCATGCTGTTTGGAATCCGGGAGACGGCGCCGATGCCGCCGGTGAGCGAGGCACTGCCTGGCGGAGCAAGCTGGAAATGTTGCCAGGTGCCGCCGTCGTACCAGTAACAATCCTCGATGGATCCCTGAACTCCCACATACCACACTTCCATGCTGTTCGGAATCCGGGAGACGGCCGCGATGCCGCCCGTCGTTGCCGCGCTTCCTGGCGGAGCGAGCTGGAAATGTTGCCAGGTGCCGCCGTCGTACCAGTAACAATCCTCGATGGATCCCTGAGCTCCCACATACCACACTTCCATGCTGTTCGAGATCCGGGAGACGGCGGCGATGCCGCCCGTCGTTGCCGCGCTTCCTGGCGGAGCGAGTTGGTAGCGCTGCCAGTTGATGCCTTCATACCAAAACGCACCCTGGACCGATCCATCTGCGCCAATCCACCACAGCTCCATGCTATTGGGGATCCGTGAGACGGCAGCGATGCCACCCGTGGGTGACGCGCTTCCCGGTGGAGCGAGCTCAAAAGTTTGCCAGTTACTGCCGTCGTACCAGAAGCGATCTTCGATCGAACCCCGGGCTCCGATGTACCAAAGCTCCATGCTGTTCGGGACTCGGGAGACGGCGGCGATGCCGCCGGTGGGCGAAGCACTTCCTGGTGGAGCGAGTTGGAAATGCTGCCAGTTACTGCCGTCGTACCAGAAGGAATCTTCTATGGATCCCTCAGCTCCGACGTACCACAACTCCATGCTGTTCGGGATCCGAGAGACGGCGGCAACACGAGATGACGTTGCGCAGCTTCCGCCCGCGGCCAAAAGAAACTGATTCCAGCCCATATGACGACCTCGAGTTTAAGGTAACGACCGACCATCTTAACAGGATGATGAAAAACCCGGTTCATGTCATTTTCGAGCGAAGCGAGAAATCTCATAAGTCTTCTCTTTTCAGAGCGAGATTTCTCGCTGCCATGAAAATAGCCGGAGCCATTGCTGAAAATACAGGACTTATCGTCATAAGGCATTTTCATGGGTAGGTGGCGAGCCGAAGGCTCATGGAGTCTTCGCTCGAAATGACATGAACCGCACGCCGTTTTTCATCATGCTGTTAGATTAGAAGCGTGCAGGGGATTTTCGAGGCCGGTAGCGGATCGATAATGGCGTCGGCGTTGCCAAGCACAACTGAGCGAAGCGACACCTCTCCGCCTGCGTGCGGTCAGCGATCGGAACCGCCGATGGATGCGCAGCGATGTGCTCTGACACAAAGATGGGTTCGTTGACTGGCAGTTGGTGCCGCGGTAGAATTTCGCAATGTCTGGGCTCAACAGTTTGATGCCAATTGATGACCGCTAGGCCGCTGCACGGTGGTTTTCCGGGAGGAGGACGTAGTGACACGCAACGTATTTCGGAGGCCTTTGAAAACGCCACGCTCGCACCTCCCGTTTGCGTTCACGCGCTCCTTACTCCTGGTGTCAGTCGTGTTTTTGGTTTCGCGACAAGTTACGGCTGCCCAAAGCTCCGCTAGCCAGAATGTGCTGACGAACCAGGCGGTGGTCGAACTGGTCAGAGCCAAAATTGGCGAGAACGTGATTCTCGACATGATCAAGACCATGCCCACGCGATTTACGCTCACGCCAGACGCGATCATCCAGTTGAAGCGACAGGGAGTCTCCGACAAAGTCCTCCAAGCCATGGTGGCGCGCGCTGCCTCTGCGGCTCCTTCCACTGCGACCCCTCCAGCGACAGCCGTTGAACGTCAGCCCCTTTCTGCGGCCGAACGCCTCGCCACCTCCGAGGCGGTTGGAACGTGGAAGCCGCGCGATCAGAAGGATCCGATGACGGGCAGGGACGTCTACGATGCTCAGCTTGTGGCCAAGGACGACCGGCGGGAACAAGTGGTGGTCAGAGCGACGTGTTCGAGTGACAACGGCAGGAACAACCCCTTCTCTGCCGTTACGGGGACGCGGCTTTCGCCGACCGAGTCGATGAACTTTGAGATCCATTATCTGTCTCGCGCAGGCCAGCAGCTTGCCCGCACCGCCACACCGGTCACCGGTGAGGTGGACAGCGCTCCGGAGATTTTCGGC
This sequence comes from Terriglobia bacterium, assembly GCA_035578005.1. Classification (GTDB taxonomy): domain Bacteria; phylum Acidobacteriota; class Terriglobia; order UBA7540; family UBA7540; genus Gp13-AA77. The sequence goes on along the minus strand of DATJYK010000150.1, from coordinate 56,301 downwards.
AATAAGATCGGCACTGACGCCGTTCAGGTGCGAGGGGGCGAGTCCTGTGTCTACGTGCGAATGCGAGTGGGGGATATGCTCTACGGACACGTCGCCGGCGGAGCGTGCGGCAATGACAATGTGCTGCGAATCGCCTTCAATTCCTCCCGGCCCAATGCGGGCGAGATGCTTCCAAACTTTACGAACTCGCACCCGGACAATCCGGGCGTAGATGCCTTCGGAAATTCTCTCATGTCCCTTATTGGCAAGTATGCCGACGCGGAAGTGATCAGCCACCAAGGGTACGATGCCACGCTGAAAGATTTGCTGAACGCGGACACGGTTCTGGTGGAACTTCCCCTGAACGATGGAACGACGAGTGTGGTGTCACTCGCCACCACCGAACCGCCGTTCAGGCAGTTCGCTGCCCGCTGTGCGGCGGATTTTGAGCGAGTTGCCCCGGGTGGCGGCTACCTGGGCGTATCGGTTCACACCCTGACCCCGGAGCTGGCCCGCCAGTCCGGTGTCGCCGCGGAGCGCGGCGCTCTGGTGGAAGCGGTGGACCCCGCCGGACCGGCGGCGCGCTCGGGGCTGAGGGCCGGAGATGTCGTCACGGCTCTCGACGCGCAATTGGTCGACACCTCCGAGGGTTTGACGGCCGCCATCCGTTCGCGGAAGCCCGGCTCTATGGTCCATCTTGGCGTGCTTCACGACGGCAGGCCGATCCAGATCGCGGTGACGTTGGGAGACCGTGCCGAAATGGCTTCTTCCGCGCCCCAGAGCCAGCCGCCTCAGCGGGCGGGCTTATCCGCGCTGGGTCCGGCAAATCCGATGGATGCCACGTCGCGAATCGGCAGGCCTTTCTATCCGGCGCTCCTCAATGGCACGAAGGAAGCTATCGCCGCCGATCTTCCGGCCTCTGTTGAGCGTGCGGCCGCTATGAGCGGTCTTAATCCGCATGATTTCGACAAGGAAATCGCATTGATCCTGGATACCGTGAACGTTTGCGCCCAGATCACGCCTCAAATGGCAGCTACCGTTGCGCAAGGTGACCGCACCGAGGATGTCGCCCGGCTGGGAGATCAATACAAGCGTTGCCAGACAGGCGTCTCCTCGAGTGACGTCCGAACCTGGAACCGGGACACCGAGCGCGGCCTCGTCGCCTCCATCCGCCCCGAGGGTCCCTTGCCAAAATGGCAGTACGGATATGGGTTCCTCGTCACAATCACGATCGTCGGCGATAAATCCCCCGACCTCCCCATCGTCTACGCGAGAGTCACCCGACCTCAATGATGGGCCGGCTGGCGCAGAGCAAAGCACAGCGATTCACTTCGTTGAGAAAATTCCGCTGCTCACCCGAGACCGGCGTATCCGCGGCTCCCGCTCGTGCCGCTCGCGCTCTGATCGCTAAGGGGTCAGCCGATACAACATGCGTGGAAAGGGTATCGTTTCGCGCACATGTTCCAGGCCGCAGATCCAGGCCACGGCGCGCTCGATGCCCATGCCGAAGCCGGCGTGCGGCACGTTGCCGTAGCGGCGCAGATCGAGGTACCACTCGAAGGCTTCGCGGGGCAGTTTATTTTCGTCGATTCGCTTCAAGAGTTCTTCGTAGTCGGCCAGGCGCTCGCCGCCACCCACGATTTCACCGTAACCCTCGGGCGCCAGCACATCCACGCACAGCGCGACATCAGGCCGCGCCGGATCGGTGGCCATGTAGAACGCCTTCACGGCCGAGGGATAGCGGGTGACGATTACCGGCCGGTCAAACTGCTCGCTTAGGATCGTCTCGTCGGTGCCACCGAAGTCGCCGCCCCAATTGATGGCGCTGCCCTTTTCGTTGAGGATATTCACGGCCTCGTCGTAGGTCAGCCGGGGAAAAGGAAGCTTGATGGCTTCGAGTTTGCTGACGTCACGCTCCAGCACTTTGAGCTCGCTCCGCCGCTTTTCGAGTACGCACTGAACGATATAGGCGATCAGCTCTTCCGCTAGCACGCACACGTCTTCCAGGTGCGCGAAGGCGACTTCCGGCTCCACCATCCAGAACTCGGTGAGGTGGCGGCGCGTCTTAGACTTTTCGGCGCGAAACGTGGGCCCGAAGCAATATGTCTTGCCCACGGACATGGCCGCGGCCTCGTTGTAAAGCTGGCCGGATTGGGTGAGATACGCCTTGTCATCGAAGTAGCCTACCTCGAATAACGTGGTAGTACCCTCGCAGGCGGCCGGCGTGAAGATGGGCGTATCCACCAGCGTGAAGCCGCCGTTGTCGAAGAAGTCGCGCGTGGCCTTGATGATCTCGTGCCGTACGCCCAGGATGGCCCGCTGACGCGCGGACCGCAGCCACAGGTGGCGGTGGTCCATCAGAAAGTCGACGCCGTGTTCTTTAGGTGTGATCGGATAAGGGTGTTCGGGCGGTACGCGCTGGAGCACCTCAATGCCGGAAACGTCCAGCTCAAAGCCGCCGTGAGCTCGCTGGTCAGCACGAGCCTTGCCCGTGACTCGTACGGATGATTCCTGCGTGAGGCCTTTGACGCTCTCGAACAGTTCCGGTGGCACGGCCGATTTCACCACCACCCCCTGGATCACACCGGTACCGTCGCGGAATTGCGGGAACAGCAGTTTCCCACTCTCGCGCAGGTTGTAGAGCCAGCCTTGGATCACGACATCCTGGCCAGCGTGAGCTGATATGTTGCGGATTTCAACTACGAGTGGCTCCATGATTTTCCTTTGAACTACGGACGAGTTACACCGGAATGCGAGTAGCGAATAGTGAGTTGTGTTCGACGCCGTCCGTTCGGTAGTGGGTCATTTTGACGTAGGGGCGGCCCTTGTGGCCGCCCAAGTAAGAGACCTACCTCCGAAATGGGCGGCCACAAGGGCCGCCCCTACGTCAAAATGACCCAGCACCCTCCATTGCCACTCGCAACTCGCTATTCGCCAGCGGCCCTTTGTTCCAACTCTTCCAGCTTGCGCGCGACCTCGCAAACCTGCTTCAACTGTGTAGATTTAGGCCCGTGATCCTGCAACTCGAGAAACGCGCACGGGCTCTCACCGCTGCTGCCCTTCGCCGCTGAGAGATCCAGCATCAAACCGGGCCAGTCAATTCCGCCAGGGCCGCCTTCGAAAGGGAGCAAATGGTCGTCCTTCTCACCGTGATTATCGTGAAGGTGAACGGAGGACACTCGCTCCCGCAGAATGCCGAACGCCTCGCGCGCGTTGCCCGCCAGGTGCGCGTGGCCGGCGTCGAAGCAGATCCCGACGTTGCGGAGGTGAGTGTAATCAAGAAATTCCACCAGCCGCGTGGGCGTGTTGATCTCGCCTGGAGCGTTTTCCAGAAGCAGGGTCACTCCGCGCTCTTTGGCAAAGATGCGCAGGTGCTCGAGCGAGGTAAAGGCGGCATCGAAACGGTCGAGACCGTATTCGTCGTTCTCAAGCCCGAGATGCAATACGAGAAAGCGGAAGGGCAGACGCTCTGCAGCCTCGAGGGTCCGCTTGATCTCATCCATGGAGTCGATTTGAAGCCTGCGCTGGGTGTAAGCGACGGAAATGGCGAAGCCCCCTCGGCGGCCCGAGCCTGGCTCCGAATAAGGCGGGGCGTGCAGGGAGTGGAGTGCGATTCCCAGGTCCGAGAACCACTGGGCTACGTCCCGCACGTGGTGAGCGTCACGGTAATTGAGGTGCTCTGGCGCACCGAAGATCTCGATTTGGCGAAAGCCGGCCTCGAAAATCCGGTCCAGCAGGCGCGAACTGAGACGTTCAGCAGTAAAAAGACGTGTTGAGAGCCCGTATTCCATCAGTATCCATCGGCCCGTCCGCCGCCGCGCGGGTCGGAGGCGCCAAAGCGCCAACCGGTCGCCGGGTCAACCGCGATGGCCTCGCAGTCGCCGATGCCCCCCACTTGTTTCACCTTGTAGCCGGCTTCCTGGAGCCGCTCCACCGTGTCTTGTGAAATCGTATTTTCCAGCAGCACCAGGTCCGGCATCCACTGGTTGTGGAAGCGCGGCTCGGTAACAGCCTGCTGAACGTCCATTTTGAAGACGAGCACATTGAGGAGCACTTGCAGCACGGTGTTGATAATGGTGCCGCCGCCGGGCGAGCCCAGCACCAGCCGGAGCTGGGGTTGATTGCCGCCGGCGCCGTCTTCCAGCACGATCGTCGGAGTCATAGAGGATAAGGGACGCTTGCGCGGCGCGATGGCATTAGCCTCGCCCTGAATGAGACCGAACATGTTCGGCGAGCCCGGCTTGGCGGCGAAGTCGTCCATTCCGTCGTTCAGCAAGAAGCCTGCGCCCTCCACCGTGAGGCCGGAGCCGTAACCCGCATTCAGAGTGTAAGTATTTGAAACGGCATTGCCCTCGGCGTCGACCACCGAGTAGTGAGTGGTGGTGCTGGACTCAGCAGGCGTGGGCTGGCCGGCGCGTACGGGCGCGTCCGGCTTTTGGTGCAGAATCTGCTGGCGCAATCCAGCAGCGTAGTCCTTGCTGACCAGGCCCTCCACCGGCACTTGGACGAAGTCGGTGTCGCCCAGGTACTGCGCGCGGTCGGCGTAAGCTCGCCGCATGGCCTCAATCATCGGGTGCATCGAGGCGTAGGAATCCGGCGGGCCCAGGTCCAAAGGCTCGAGGATATTCAGCATTTCGATCAAGCCAACGCCTCCTGAGCTCGGAGGTGGAGCGGTGAGAATCGTGTAACCCCGGAAATGCCCCACCAGCGGTTCTCGGACCTTCGCCCGATATTGGGCGAGATCGGCCAGACTGATGAGGCCGTGGTACTTCTCCATGGTGGCCGCTATCTGGTGGGCGATGGCGCCATGATAAAAGGCGTCAGGACCGTGCAAGGCGATCGCCTCAAGCGTTCGTGCCAATTCGGGCTGCCGGAAGATCTCCCCGGCCTCATAATACTTTCCGTCGCGCAGGAAAATGTGGCGAGATTCGTCAAACTTCGTGAGCTTTTCGCTCTCGCCGCGCAGTCCCTGCGCCAGCGCGTAGCTAACCTCAAAGCCGCTTGAAGCCAGCCGGATGGCCGGCTGCATCACGCGCCGGAGGCCGAGCTTTCCGTATTTCTGCTCGGCCAGCGCCAGGCCTGCCACCGTGCCGGGCACGCCCGAGGCGAGGGCACCGACGAGACTCGCTCCCGGGATGGGATTACCCGAGCTGTCCAAATACATGTTATGCGAGGCGTCGCCCGGCGCTTCCTCGCGGTAGTCGACAAAAGCCGAATCTCCGGATGCGAGCCGCACCAGCATGAACCCGCCCCCGCCGATGTTGCCAGCAAAGGGGTGCGTGACGGCCAATGCGAATCCCACCGCCACGGCGGCATCTACGGCGTTGCCACCGGCCTTGAGAATCTCGACGCCCGCCTCGGTGGCGTTCGGTTCACTGGAGGCAACCATTCCGTGCCGTCTGGCTACGGGCTGCAACCCGTTCGCCGTGGTGCAGACAAGCAGCAGTGCCGCGACAAACGTCGCCGGTGTCAGGCGCGCCGTGTTCAGGACCGGTGAGGTCCGGTCTTTCCGTTGAGTGATCATATCCAGTCGGCAGGCCGAGTTGCGGCCAGTCCGGTCTCTAGCACTCAAGCGTAATGCGGCAAGGGAATCGAACTCCAAATCTAGGTGAAAAGCTGCATAGGGTCAAGTTGGACGAATCCGAATCCGCAATCCTCGCGTGTGCCATCGCCTCACAAAGGGCACCCGAAGGTGAGGCCTGTGCATTCGTCTACCCAACTCGTGGTTAGCATGGTTGGTAAGGTCTCAGCGGGGCACAAGATTACGTAGTATGAGTGTTGCAAGCGCCGCTAGCGGCCGGGGTCTCCAAGAACTGAAGGCACGTTCAGGCGAAAGATTTCGCCGTTCAGCCCTTCAGCGAGCCTAATGGGTCGATTTGAGTGGCCGATAGTACTGGAGGGCGGTATGATGATGATGACAAGTGAGCCTGTCATGAGCAAAGACGCCATGCGAGATTCCCTGGAACGCGCCTGGAGCTGGGCGCGTCAGCACCCCCTTACGGTAACCACCGCAGCGGTGCTGTTGGTTGCGGCGTTGACCCTTCCCCTCACTCGCACGGGCACGCCACCCGCTGCCGATGTCGGCCCCGACGAGACCCCCTTATTCGTATAGCCGGGCGCTGCTCGCCAACATGAATGCCTGGCCAGGCATATCTCTTCCTCGCGCTCCCAAAGGTAATCAGAAATCTGATACCGAGCCCTTTAGTAGGAAGGGCACCAACGTTGCCGTTAGTGCCCCCAGGTAGTCATAAGTGTTGGAATTGCCTCCTACGATATTGCGTACCAATTTGATTGTCAAGTGTTTTTATTGTGTAATTTTGTCAGGCTGCAATCCTCGAGAATCTGATCCAGGAAAGACGCGAGGTGACCTTCTTCAGTATCGAGAGAGGTTTCACGCATCCACCATCGATGCCAATCACTTCAATCGATAGCTCATGAAATGCGCCGCTGAGCCCTAACATCGAGCCGCACATCGAGTTCCTGCACTCCGTTGCTCCCTGTTGTGGCATACTAACCGGACCGCCGGCTTGGCGGCGAGCGCTTTTGAATCTGAACGCTCGGAGGTGCGCCGATGGCTTTCTGCGCGAAATGTGGAGCATCCCTCAACGAAGGGGCCGCTTACTGCGGCGCTTGCGGATCTGCGGTTGGGACAGCCCGCGCCACTGGAAGGGGAACGCGAGTAGAATTCAGGCAGCCAACCGGCGGCACGTCATTTGAAAAACCCATCCCTTCGAACGGCGCTGCGGCACTAGCCTACTTGGTGGGGTTCATCACAGGCATTATTTTCCTGGTGATCGAGCCCTACAAGCGCGACTCGTACGTGCGTTTTCACGCCTTCCAATCCATTTTCCTGAGTGTTGCCTACGTCGCCGCTTTTATGATTTGGGGCGTCATTTCGGGAACTCTCTTCGTGGTGAGCCTGGGCTTTTTGTGGAGCGTGCTCCTGCTCCTCTGGGCGCTGTTGCGGCTGGCCTTCTTTCTGCTCTGGCTCTTCATGATGTACAAGGCTTACAACAATGAGCGCTTTATGCTGCCGTTTATCGGTCCGCTGGCCGCTAAGCAGGCGGGATAGCTGATCCAGCGCCAGCCAACTGAAGCACTTGGGCACACACCTCCTCAGTGGTCACGAGGTGAACGCCCGCCGTCAGCATGTCCTTGATCGCGTCTCTTCCACCCTCCTCAGTAATAGGCCGGATGGCGTCCACGACCAAATCCACGGGCAGCCCCATCTCGCGCAGCGCCAGAGCCGATTCTTTCACGCAATACTCCGTCGCCACCCCAAATACGATGAACCGGCTGGCGCCGAGCGCCGCCAGCACCGCTTCGAAGTTGGGATTGGCCGCCACGGAGTATGCCTGTTTCTCGATTTCGAGAACAATCTGTCGGGTCCGGTCCAGCGCCGGGCGAAAGGCGCCGGCCAGATTTGGAACACGCAGCGCGGACGGCGATTGGGTCGCAGGAATCCGGTGCTGGCCCGGCGTGCCCACCACGCAGTGAGGCGGCCACTCCGAAAAAGAAGGATCATCGGGCGCATGAGCGTCCGCCGAAGAGATCACAGGAATGCCTTGCTCCCGCGCATGTTCCATCAGTCTCTTGAGGTTGGGGATGATCTGCTCGGCTCCAGGGACGTAGAGCGCTCCGCTGGGCGACATAAAATCTACCTGGGTGTCGACGTCGAGGAAGACCACTGGACGGCCTGCGTCTGAATTGGCGTGGGCAGCGAACTCATCGGGCACCTCGGGCGCAGTCACGTACTGCCGGCGAACCTCTTCGCGCAGGCGCTCCAACCTGGCGCTGTAGCCGACAGGGTAACGCGGGCCGTCGTGAAGTGACTTGTAGCGCTCGGGCAACCGTTCGAGGCCGGCTAGCGCGCGCGCCCTAGCCTCCCTGATAGGGTGTGGAGGCTCAAGGCGATGGCCGGCGCGCATCACCGGCTCGAGCAGCGGCGCGCCCTCCGGGTGATCCTCACCGCAGCAGGTAATCAGGTCGTGATGGAAGATCTGACGGCCGTCGCCGTCAGTCCGCGAGAAGCGGAAAATCTGCTTGCGGCCTGGCCAATGCGCTTTCTGCTCGCTGAACTTTGTCTTGTATTCCACCTGGCCGTCGTGCTCGACCTCCACCAGCTTGTAGACCACGCCTAGCGCGGGCACGTCGCGTGAAGTGGCCAGATCCGTGCCGACGCCGAAGGCGTCGATCGGAGCTTTGTTCGCCACCAACTCCTGGATCTTGTACTCATTCAAGTCGCCGCTGGCAAAGATTTTGGTCTCACGCAGGCCATGACGGTCGAGAATTTCGCGCACTCGCCGGCCCTTTTCAAGCAGGTCGCCACTGTCAATGCGGACGCCTGCAAGCGGGCGCCCGAGGGTGGCGGCCGTCTGGGCTCCGGCCAATGTGTCGTAGGTGTCGATGAGCAAGGTCGCGTCCGGGAATGTTTCGAGCAGGGCCAGGAAGCTCTCCCGTTCGCTCGGGTAGGATTGCGTCCAGGAATGGGCGGCCGTTCCCGCCGTGGGCACGCCGTAGAGGTAGCCGGCCAGCACGTTCGAGGTGCCTGCGCAGCCGCCGACGTACGCGGCGCGCGCGGCGCGCACGCCCGCTTGGGGCCCGTGGGCTCGCCGCGTTCCGAACTCCCACACCTTCCGCCCGCCTGCCACGCTCACCACACGCGCGGCTTTGGAAGCGATGAGCGTCTCAAAATTGAGTACCGAGAGCAGGTAGGTTTCAACGATCTGCGCCTCCGCAATGGGCGCCGTGACTTGCAGGATGGGCTCGCCGCCGAAGATCAACGTGCCTTCCGGCACGCCGTGAATGTCACCCGTGAAGCGAAAGTTGCGCAGATAGTTGAAGAACTCGTCTGATACCGTACGGAAACCTGGCAGGCCGCGCAGAAATGCTACGTCATCTTCCGTGAACTGGAGATTTTCAAGATAGCCCAGCCCTGAATCAAGGCCTGCCGCCACCAGGTAAGAGCGCTCCGGGGGTAACTGCCGAACGAACAGCTCGAAGGTGGCGCGCACCGGGACGCGATGCTCAAAGTAGGCCGCCGCCATCGTCAATTCGTAAAGGTCGGTGAGCAGCGCCCGGTTGTTATAAGCTTCGATCATCGGACGGTTGGGATGTCTCCTCTAATGAGACCCATCTTACGCATTTCCACCCGGCTTCATGGACCTCAAAATCAGTATGTTTTTGAGGCAAAGTGAAGTCAACTTGGGCACGGCCTGAGATTTGACGAGAAGCGCATCGGGCGGATAAACTCGACAGTGGGATCGAAAGTGTCATGAAAGTCTTCCTCAGCTACGCAGCGCCCGATCGTGAGTTCGCCCAAAAACTGGCGTCGGATCTTGGCCGGAGGGGCTACAACGTCTGGGATCCCGAAACCGAACTCTTACCTGGCGAGAATTATGGCCTCAAGCTTGGAAAAGCGCTTAAAGATTCCCAAGCCATGATTGTTTTGCTCTCCCCGGATGCGGTGAAATCCGCTTCCGTCACCCGAGAAATTGAGTACGCCATCACCAATCGGAGTTACGAAGGGCGGGTCTTCCCGGTCCTCATCCGGCCCACCGACGGCATCCCTTGGATTCTGCGTAAACTCGGAATCCTGCACACCGACGGCAGAGCCCAAACCGTCAGCAGACGCATCGCGAATGCTCTGAAGCGAGCAGCCTGATCGCTGTCTTATGGCGCCACGAGAGCATACTCTGCCTCGCGAAGTATTTCTCTCACATTCTGCCCGAGACCGCCGGTTTGCTGATAAGGTCGCGACCTTCTTGCGAAGCCATGGTGTCCCTGTTTGGTACAGCAGCACCAATATTGTCGGTGCCCAGCAGTGGCATGATCAGATCGGCGAAGCCCTCAGGCGCTGCGATTGGTTCGTCGTCGTGCTCTCACCAAATTCCGTCAAATCACGTTGGGTCAGGCTCGAACTCGGTTTCGCGTTGAGAGACGCGCGCTATGATAATCGAATCGTTCCGCTCCTGCTAAGACCTTGCGACCAATTGACGTTGTCCTGGACCCTCGGCGGAATTCAGTTCGTGGACTTCAGCACCAGCTTTGAGGGCGGATGCCGGAACTTGCTTCGCGTCTGGGGTCTCAGCTACAAACTGGGCACGGCGAGCCGGCGAAAGAAATAAAGGGCATCCGTGGGCACGTGGCCCAGATCACGCCGCAAGAGCTATTCCCTCAATGCACCTTCACCAACACCGCCCCGTGCTTCGGCACCTCGGCTGAGAACGTGCCTTTGAACTTCCCGAGATCCTTCTTCGCCCACAGGTCTCGAATGTCTGCGGGCTTGAACACACCGATATCCTTAAGGGTCAAAGTCATTCGCTCGGTATCTTCGCCGCTGTTCATCAACAGCACGGCGGTGGAGCCGTCGGAGAGCGGCTTGGCCAGAATCTCGTAAGGGCCGTCATGCGAAACCCAGTGGCCCTGAACGCCCTTCGGATCTTGATCGACGGCGATTGCTTCGGAGTTTGTCAATATGGCCGAAGTCTCGGGCGTCATTTTGGCGAGGTCGTTGCCGGCCAGCAGCGGCGCGGCCAGAATGCACCACAAACTCATGTGGGTAATGTATTCGTCGTGGCTCATGTGGCCATTGCCGACCTCGAGCATGTCCGGATCATTCCAGTGGCCGGGTCCGGCATACTTCTCAATGCCGTCCTCGGAGTGAGCGTTAAAGTACATGCTCTGGTAATTGTCCGAGATGTCGTCGGTGGTGCGCCAAAGATTGCCGCCCACGGATGCGCCCCAGTGCCATACAGCCTTCAGCCCGTATTGGCACATGCTGAAGACGATTGGCCTGCCCGTTTTCACCAGAGCGTCGTGCATTTTCTTGTAAACCGCCGAGATCTCTTCGGGCTTGTAAACGCGGGAGGCGCTGCACCAGTCATACTTCAGATAGTCGATGTCCCACGCCGCATACTGCATGGCATCCTGTTCCTCGTGCTTGTAACTGCCGGCGTATCCGGCGCAGGTCTTGGGACCCGGCGAAGAATAGATGCCTATCTTCAAGCCCTTGCTGTGAACATAGGCAGCGAGCGCCTTCATGTCCGGAAACTTGGAATTAGGATGGATCACTCCCTGAGCGTCGCGCTCGCCCTGCCAGCAATCGTCGATGTTCACATAGACGTAGCCGGCGTCCTTCATGCCATTGGAGGCAATGGCGTCGGCGGCCGCCCGCACCACCGCGTCGCTTACCTTGCAGGCAAAATGGTTCCAACTATTCCAGCCCATCGGCGGCGTGGCAGGCACTGTTTGAGCGCGCGCCGGCAGGTTCAGCCCACAGGCTAAAATCAGTAGCCCGATACTGCACCGCAGCCCTTCGGCGGTCTTCGTCTTGATCAGCATCTCTGCCCTCCCTCAATGCTCACATTCGCGCAGGGAAGTCTACTCTGCGTGGTTCGCAGATTGCAACCGGAGTTGATCTTGATCCGGCTCTTACCACTGACATTTTGGGGAATTATCGAGGTCGAGATCACTGCGGGGCTCCAAACTCCTCGTCGACAATGTCGGTGAGGATGCTGGAAAGCTCGCGGCCGATTTCGCCTTCCGCTGCCTGGCTGAACTTCAGCCGTTTGTCGAACGGCTCAAGGAGATGAACGACAACATCGCCGTGCTGCCGGGAGATCTCCACGACGACTGCCTGAGGCCTGGCGTCGAGCTCCCGATGCAGGACTTTTCTGACGATTGTGTCGAGCGGTTGCGGAAGCACTCCCAAAATGTTTACGGACACCGTTGCCTCCAGGATGCGCGGTAACTCGATAACAGCACGGAACGCTGTTCTCGCTCAGAATGTCGAGCCGCTCTTGTTCGGTGCTGCAATCCCACCCTTCTCCTACGTTTTCAGCACTGCGGTTGCCGGGCGCCGCCAGAGCAAGTAGGCCTTGATAAACGGGTCGATGTCACCGTCCAGCACCCGGTCCGTATCGCCGATCTCAAGCTTGGTGCGGTGATCCTTGATGAGGCGGTAGGGGTGCAGGACGTATGACCGCACCTGGCTACCGAAGTCGATATCCGCCTTGGAGGCTTCGAGCTTTTCGGTTTCCGCGCGCTTCTTCTCCAACTCGAGCTCGTAAAGCTTCGAACGTAACATCTTCATGGCCATGTCCCGGTTGCGATGCTGGGAGCGCTCGTTCTGGCACTGCGCAACCGTGCCCGTGGCAATGTGGATCACACGCACGGCTGAATCCGTGGTATTGACGTGCTGGCCGCCGGCTCCGGTGGAACGGTAAGTCTCCACGCGCAGCTCATCGGGTCTAATATCAATCGTTATGCTCTCATCGATCTCCGGACTCACGAAAACAGATGCAAAGGATGTATGTCGCCTGGCGGCGGAGTCGAAAGGTGAAATTCGCACGAGGCGGTGCACGCCAATCTCGGAGGCCAGCAGACCGTAAGCATACTCACCCGCCGCGGTGAAGGTGGCGGATTTCAATCCCGCCTCTTCACCGGCTTGGAAGTCCATGAGAGTGAATTTAAAACCGCGCCGCTCACACCAGCGGCGGTACATGCGGAGCAGCATCTCGGCCCAGTCCTGGGACTCGGTGCCGCCGGCGCCCGGATGAAGGGTCACGATGGCGTTCAGCCGGTCATTTTCGCCGCTCAGGAGGGACGCCGTCTCCATGCGGTCAAGGTCTTCGCTGAGACGTGAGATCTCGGTTTCGAGCTCCGGCTCAACCTTCTCGCCTTCGCGCGCCAGTTCGAAATAGGCGTCAATGTCAGAGAGGTGCTGGGCGAGCCGCTCGTCCTTTTCGATTGTTTCTTCGAGGCGTTTACGCTTGGCTAGAAGCTGCTGGGCGGCTTCAGGGTTCTGCCAGAAATCGGGCCGGGCGATCTCGGGATTGGACGCTTCGAGCTCACGGCGGCGGGCGGGGGCGTCAAAGAAAACTCCGCAGTTCGTCGGTGCGCTGCCGGAGGCCTACAAACTCTCGTTCCAGTTCTTCGATCACGGTATCTCCAGTTTTTGGATTCCCGCCTGCGCGGGAATGGCGTCAGAAGCAACCAATTGTTTTTGCCTACTGCTTACTGCTTACTGCTTACTGCCTACTGCCTACTGCCTACGCTACTCCCTTCTGCCGGCCGCCGACTTCCTTCCGCTCGCTCTCACCCTCACCGCCACCGTTATTCCCGATATGGCCAGGCACAAGCCTGCAAACAAGTCTCCCTGGCGGTGGTACGGCGTCTCGGCCGAAAGATAATCGAAATGCACGGCAAGAGCCCCTTGCTGCCCTTCCGGCAGGCTCTCCAGAACACGTCCGTACGGGTCAATCACCGCCGTGATCCCGTCGTTGGTCGCTCGCAGCAGGTACCGGTGATTTTCAATTGCCCGAAGCCGCGCCATCTCCTGGCTCTGGTATCGCGCCGAGGAATTTCCGTACCAGCCGTCGTCCGAAATGTTCACCAGCACGCTCGGACCGGACGGCGTCAGACGGCGCACGAGCTGCGGAAATATCTCCTCGTAGCAGATCGAAAGCCCGATCGAACCCTGCTTCGTGGTTGCCGGCGCATAGTTCGAGCCGGGCGTAAAGTTGCCCGCCTCAGAAGTGATCTTTCCCACCCAGTGATCAAGCCAGGACGGAACGTACTCGCCGAACGGCACCAAATGAATCTTATCATATTGCAGAATCAGGTTTCCCCCCGGCTCCAGCACGTCGGCGCTGTTGAGCGGACGCGCAGTGTCTCCGCCCACAAAGTTCACCGTTCCGAAAATCAGGTAGGCCTGCGCCTCGCGCGCCAGGTTCTCCATCGCCGTGCGGAAGATCGGGTCACGGCCGAAGAAAAAGGGCGCCGAGCTTTCAGACCACACCACCAGCGGCGCGCCGGCTCCGCGAGGCGATTGCCGAAGTTTCGCGAGCGACAGGTCCGTGAGTTGACGAAGCGGCGCCGGATTCTGTTCGGGCGCCCAGTTATCTGCGGCCTCATTGAGCGGCACGTTGGGCTGTACCAGAATCGCGAGCTCATGACCTTGGGCCGGCGCCGGCGGCTTCAGGTGGTAATTGTAAGCGGTCATCCCCACCACCCACAGGACCAGCACCATCGTGGTGCGGCGGCGAAATTGGGGCTCAGCGGTCACCGCTGCGGCGGCGAGCGTACAAGCTCCCAAGGGAAGAAACGATAGCCCGTAGACCCCGGTGACTTGCGAGAACTGCCTCAGGCCCTCCGCCTGAACGGCATAGCCCGCGAGGTTCCAGGGAAAGCCTCCAAAGTAGCCGTAGGTCTCGGCGAGTTCCATCGTGACCCACAGGAACGGTGCCACCATTAGTGCGATCTGGCGGGAGTAGCGAGCGACCCACGCCATGAGCAGCCCGTAAACGCCCCAGTAGCTGGAGTCCACGAGAAAAAACAGGAGCATGACGGCGATGGCCCCGGGGCGCGGCACGTGACCGTAGTTCTCCATAACGAAATCGAACCAGTAGACGCTGAGGGCGAGAAACAGGACACCGGTCAGAGCTCCCAGCCGATAGGCGCGCGCCAGGCGAGGCTCATGGATGAGGGCTAGAAGCAGCGGCAGGGGGGCGATCCAAATCAGGAAGCTTAAATTGAAATTAGGAAAGGAAAGCGCGAATAGCACGCCGGAAAGCGCGGCGGACGCGTATCGGACGCGGACCGAGGCCCAAATGGAGGCGAAATTCTTTCCTTCGCTCGGCGTCACATCTTGCGAACTTGAGCGAGCTGGCCGGACGTCGGGCACGTAGCGATGTAGCCTCGCACAGCGATCGGGCTGGCTGCGTGAACACTCGCCTTCATCAGCGCGACCCTGAGCTTCCGCAGTCCTTACCCTAGGGACGAATGAACGGCTTGAAGCCGGCCGCCGCCAGCTTGCCGCGCGCCTCTTCGGCCTCGGCACGGCTCTTGTAAGGGCCGGTCACCACGCGAAACAGGCTGTCGGTGGCGTGCGCCTGCTGAGGCGTCAAGATTCGCGCCGTGTAGCCGCGCGACTGCAGCACTCCTAACATGTCGTTGGCGTCCTGCTGGTTTGTTAAGGCGGCCACTTGGACCAGCGGTCCGGGCGGCACCTGTCCGGACGGCACCAGGACGGGAGCAGCCGGCGGCGCACTGTGAAGCGCTACCTTCTGGGCGTTAGCGGGTTGTGCCCCTGGGCCCATCACCTGCTGCTCGCGCGGGACTGCTGGCGCTGGACTTTCGGCAGTACCGGAGCCGGCCGGAGTTGCTGCCGCGCTGGACCCTGCCGGCGATCCCGTCGAAGCATTCGGTGGCAACGATGCCGCGGCCGTCCCTTGATCGTTCGAAGCGCTGGCCGCAGGGCTTGCTGCCGCGCCCGAGGTCGCTGCCGGTTCGGGCGGGTTCACCACTGGGGGAGCGTCGGATGATGATGAAGGCACCTGTTCGGTGGCCAGAGTGTTCTGTCCGGAGCGTTCTTGGTGCCCCAGGAAGAATCCGAGTGAAAAAAAGACTGCACACAGCACCACCACTGCAAAGAATGCCGCGAGAAGTTGCCGGCTGGAAACGCCTTCTTGTTCGTCAACCATGCCTTAACTGTGCTCCTACTTAAACCCTTCAGAAAAGTGCCGGTTCCCCCACCACGATACCGTGGCTCGCCTCCGAGAGAGGGTAGGGCAAGCTCCACCCCGCCCTTACACTCGCTGCTACCCTTTGTTTTCCGCCTTCGCGTCAGCCGTCGGGCTCTCCGCGAGCATTTTGCCTGCAAGTCCGGCGAGCAGGTCCATGGGCAGCGGAAAGACAATCGTCGTGTTCTGCTCGGCGCCGATTTCGGTGAGCGTCTGCAGATATCGCAAGGTGATGGTGACGGGCTCTTTGGCAATCAGGGCCGCGGCCTGCGAAAGCTTCGCAGCGGCCTGGTACTCGCCGTCGGCGGCGATGATCTTGGCGCGCCGCTCGCGTTCGGCCTCGGCTTGGCGGGCAATGGCCCGTTGCATGTCCTGGGGCAGATCCACCTGTTTGACCTGCACCTGAGTGATCTTGATGCCCCAGGGCTCGGTGTGCTCGTCGAGGATGGTCTGCAGGCGCGCATTCAACTTCTCGCGCTGTGAGAGCAGATCGTCGAGCTCCACTTCGCCGAGCACCGAGCGCAGGCCAGTCTGGGCGGCCTGCTCCACCGCGTAGCGATAATTCTCAACTTCCACAATCGCCTGGGTGGCGTTGATCACGCGGAAATAAACCACCGCGCTCACCTTCAGGGACACGTTGTCGCGCGTGATGATGTCCTGGGGCGGAATGTCCCAGGTGATGATGCGGAGCGATACTTTGACGATCTTGTCGATAGGCCAGAGAATCAGGATCACGCCCGGACCCTTATCGCGTGACAGCACCCGGCCCAGCCGGAACACCACCGCCCGTTCATACTCGCGCAGGATGTTCAGGCACTTGATGATCCAGATCAGGACAATGAACACCACAACCAGGACGAACGGCGATAAACCCATACCCGTAGTCGTATCCATAGCAGCCCCCTCCTAATTTAGGATTGACGATTGATGATGGCCGATTGCAAAGTACCCGATCGGATCAACCTCCATCGTCAATGCACGCTAGTCCCTCTTGTCCGGTTCCACCGTCAGTTTCAGGCCCTGCACGTTGCGAACCCGGACGCGAGTGCCGCTCGCCACCGGTTCCGCGGCACGGGCCTCCCAAATCTCGCCGTGCACAAAAACTTGTCCTTCGGGCGCGAGATCGGTGCGCGCCACACCGACCTGATCGATCAGACCCTGCTCACCCGTGATCGTCTTATTGCGGCGCGCCAACACGGCAAGCCGGACCAGAATAACGCTGATGATGGCCACCGGAAGAGTGACGCTGAGCGCGGTGCTGAAGTGAATCTGGGCGCCGGGCAAGGGAGATTGCACCAGAATCAAAGCGCCCACCACCATGGCGATAATACCGCCCACCACCAGAACACCGTGTGAGTTCGCCTTCACCTCCAGCCCGAAGAGCACCAGCGCCAGAAGGATGAGCGCCACCCCAGTGTAGTTGATGGGCAGCAAGTGAAAGGCGTAGAGCGCCAGCACGATGGCGAGCGCACCCGCGACTCCGGGCAGCACCATTCCCGGGTGGGTAAACTCAAAGTACAAGCACAGCGCGCCGATAACGCCGAGAATCAGGGCGATATTCGGATCGGCGATGCGAGCCAGAAAGCGCTCTCGGCTGGTCATATCGTAGGCCTGAAGGCGAGCGCCATTGAGATGCAGCACAGCCGTGCCGCCCTCAAACCGGTTGATGGTGCGTCCGTCCAGCGACTTCAGTAAATCGGCCGGCGAGTCGGCGATGAGATCGATAAGGTGATTGTCGAGAGCTTCCTTCTCGGTGAAGGACTTGCTTGACCGCACACCCTCCTCGGCAAGCTGAACGTTTCGCCCGCGCTTGCCGGCGATGGAGCGGATGTAAGCGGCGGCGTCATTCTCGATTTTGGCTTCCATGGTCTTGCCGATGTCGGCGTTCCCCATCATCACGGGATGAGCGGCGCCCGTGTTGGTTCCGGGCGCCATGGCCGCCACTTCGGCTGAGAGCAACACAAAAAAACCTGCCGAGGCGGCGCGGCTGCCGCTGGGATATACGTATGCAATCACGGGCACCTGTGAGCTGATGATCGCGTGAATAATCTCGCGCATGGAGGTGTCGAGACCGCCCGGAGTGCTCAGATCGAGCAGGACGGCAGCGGCGTGTTCGTCATTGGCGGTCTGGATGCCGCGTTGCACGTATTCGGCGGTAACCGGCTCGATGATGTCATCCAGGTTGATTTCGACCACCGTCTGGGACGAGTTCTCGGCCGACAACGCGTGCACCCCGAAGAAGGCCAAAATCAAGACAGCAAGCCCGCTCAAGGCCCGAAAAGGGGTGCACGAGACCTCTGATTTCCAGGCTTGGCGGCCACGACCCGCTAATCTGTGAGACATCTTTGCAAGTCTCGGTTGATCAACAACATTCCGGCTTCGTTCGAAGAGCAGGAGCCAGGAGTCAGAAGTCAGGAGTCAGAATTCCAAGCAAAGAGCGGCGTGTTCCTTCCTTCCCGACGTCCTCACGAACTCGACTTGTGACATATCCTTTTAACTCTAAATCCATCAACAAGATTCCGGCTTCGTTCGAAGAGCAGAAGTCAGGAGTCAGAAGTCAGCAGTCAGAACGCCAAGTTAAGGCTGGCTGGTTCCTTCGCTCCGACCTCCGCGGCGGCTCGATTCTGAAATATTTTTTCAACCTCAAATCCGTCAATAACATTCCGGCTTCGTTCGAAGAGCAGGAGCCACTCCCTACTCCCTAATCGCTACTCCCTGCTCCCCACTCACTGTTCCCCATCTCCTGCTCCCTGCTGTTAGTGCCCTGTCTGGTGCAATCGCCCAACTAATCACTTGGGCCGGTTCTGAATGGCATCCAGGAATCGCTGGGCATCGACGTTGCCCGGATCTATCGCCAGCGCGGCGCGTCCCTGCTCTGCGGCAAGCGTGGATTGATTCATAGAAAGGTACGCTCGCGCCAGCCACAGGTGGGTCACAGCGTTATTGTCAATTTGGAGCGCCAGACTGAACTCGGCTGCCGCTTCCTGATGCCGTCCCTCGGCCTCATAAATCTGTCCCCGCACCAAGTGACATTCGCTGATGTCGGGTAGCAGGGATACTGCTTCATTCAGCTCGCGCTCGGCCTCCGCCAAGCGTCCCTCCGCCAGTAGTTTCTTACCCTGGCTCAGGTGGGTCTCGCCATGCTGCTCCGGGCTCTCCGCCGAGAGCCGAGCTTCCTCCGTATTGTGAAGCATCAAGGCGAGGAGGCCGAAAGCGCGGCCGTCATAGCGCTTTTTCAGCCGCAGTCCAGGTGTAAAGTTTTGGCGAGGGTCAGCGCCACCCTGGTTCGCGTCCAGCCAATGCAGTTCCTGTTGCTCGCCTTCCGAATTATGGAGCTTTTCGAACACCAGCGCCAGCAGCGTATGGACTTCCGGATCGTTGCCATTCTGGCTGACAGCGTTTTGGAGATAAGGAACGGCGTCGCTGTACCTTTTCAAATGCCAAAGGCAAACTGCCGCGTTGAAACTGAAGTCAGCGTCGAGGGGGTCTCCCTGATAGGCGTGCTCGAAGCTGGCCAAGGCATTCTGGTAATCACCGCTCCGCGCTTCAGCCACGCCCAGGTTGTTGGCCACTTCGTTGAGCGGGATTTCCTTCTGTAGGGTGGCGAAGGCGGCCTGAGCCTTGGCGTCGTCGCCCGCGAAGTATTCGTCCACTCCCAGAGTAAACAGGGACTCCCGGTAGTTGGTATCGCCGGGCTTCAGTTTGCCCAGCCAGGCCGCCGAATCCCGGTACTGCTTGTGTTCAAAGTAGTAGCGGCCCAACTGGAAGGCGGCACGATGATCAGACGGGTCTAGCCGCGCGGCTTCTTGAAAGAAGTGTAACCGGCTTGCGTCGTCGGCCGCCAGCAAGCCACGAATGTAATTCTCGAAGGCGTCGAGTCTGACGGGCGGAAAGCTCTTGGCGAAATCCTCTTCGGCGCCCGCCGTGAAGCCTGGGTCATGCGTGGCCAGAAGGCGCCAAGCCAGGCGCGTCTGGACGTCGATCAGGTCCGAGAGAGCGCCCGTGGTCTCGAGACGCGGCGTCAGCTTCAAGTGATGCACTTCCAAAAGCTGGCAGCCGGCGGTTAACTGGTCGCCGGCCACGCGGAAGTCTCCCACCACAGCCCAATCTACTCCGAGCGTCTCCGCCACGCGGTAAATGCTCGCCAATGTCAACG
The DNA here is from genome assembly GCA_035578005.1 of Terriglobia bacterium. Classification (GTDB taxonomy): domain Bacteria; phylum Acidobacteriota; class Terriglobia; order UBA7540; family UBA7540; genus Gp13-AA77. Next base: position 36,642 of record DATJYK010000150.1, on the reverse strand, counting down.
GTGTCTCCGGGGGCACGCCGAGCTGCTCGTAGGCTGCGTTGCGCTCCTGCCTGTCTAGAACGTAGCGCCCGGGGCCCGCCAGCCGCACGGCAAAGACCTCGGCAAAAGCCTCAGAGATCCATCCCAAGTCGGAGTTCGCACTTTGGTTTTCAAACGGGAACACCACGATGGTGCGCGTTTCAGAGGGAGCGGCCCAAAGTCCGGAAGCGATTAAGAGAACGGCGGTGAGCCGAAGCATGCACTTCACGTGGTTTATTATAGCAGTGCTGGTGACGGCGCGGCGGTGTTGAGGGCGGAAGCACGCCCGTGGCCTTGTATTCTCCCGAATCCGGGGTTCTATAACGAAGATTTCGCTTGACAGCGTCCCCCCCCTTTGACTTGCCCAGCACTCGGGCCCCCATTCTCGCATTCAGGAGGAATCATGCGACGTATCCGGCTCGGTCTTCCCTTCGTAGCTCTATCTCTCCTTCTCCCTGCCATCGCCATCACGTTCTATCGCTACGCGGTTGGAACACCAGTTGGCGAAGCCGCACCCGCCAGCGTTGCTACCTTGCCCGCGTCCTACCGCCGTGCGGTTCGGCGACCTGTTGAGCGCGTGCAAGCCTCACCTGCCGGTCGCGCCGCCTCCCACAGCAGCTCGACGAATGTGACCCACACCCAGCACTGCGCACTCTGGCGGGTCGATAACGGATTCCTTTCCACCATCCACCTTAAGAACACCCTGGTGGTGGGCCCGCTCACCGTGACGCCGATCCTATTTATGGCTGATGGCACCGAGTACGATTTGCCGCCCGTGCGGCTGGTCACGGCCGGCAACGACGACCTCCGGGTGAACGACGCGCTGGCTAACGCGCCGCCTGCGATCGCAGCCCACATCTCGGACTACGGCAGTGTGGAGCTGCGCTATCAGTACCCGAGCCCCGGGCATCTGCAGGCGCTGACGGAAATCAGCCAGGCCGCGCTGAGCCTGACGTACGGGACTCCTTTTGAAGGTCCCCCGGATGCCGCCGCGGGAACCGAGACCGTGGAGGGCTTATGGTGGCGCCACACGCCGCAAGTCAACGGTTTCGTGGCCCTCGCCAATACCACGGCCGCAGCCGTGCCGGTTTCTTTGCGCGCCACCGGCTCACTGGGAACGGCGCTGGCGCCGGTGGCCGCCAGCATCCCCGCCCACGCCACGCGGATGTTCGAACTCGATGCGCTCACCCGGGATCTTCCGGAGGAGGAAACCCGGGCGGGCGGATTGCGCCTCCAATACCAAGGGAAGCCGGGCGCCATCGTCGCCGCCGGTGGGCTTATCGGCGAGGGAATTGGCTATTCGGCCAATATTCCTTTCTGGCCTCACGAGCCGGCAGGGAACTCCCCGGCGGCTCCCATAACCTACGCCAGCGTTGGTCTGATGGTGGGCCAGCCCAATCCCATGATGGGGTTCCCCGCCACGCTCAGCTTCACGCCCTATGCGGTGCTGGAAAATACCACCGCTCGGCTCATGACGGTGAAGATGGTGGTGAATTACATGTCGGGAACCAATCCGGTTTCGGTGGCGTTTCCCGGGCAGCGTCTCAATCCGCAGGAGACGCGGCGGCTCGATCTGGCCGCCATGCTCAAGCGGGCGGGCTTGGCCAGCTTGCGGGGCTACGCCAACCTCAGCTTCACCTACACGGGTCATCAGGGCGAGTTGCTGGTGGCGACGGGCAGCGTAGACCCATCGGGCAACTGGGTGTTCCCCGTCGAGCCCCAAGGGGTGGCGCGGAGTTTCGGCAAATCGGTGGGATACTGGACGACGGCGAACGCCATGAGCTCCATGTATACGCTGTGGAATCCGACGAACAAAGCCCAGGATTTCCGGGTGACGCTGTTCTACGGTGACGGCTTGGGCCGCTACATTCTGCCGGTGCATCTGGCCCCGCAGGCTTCCACCATGATTGACGTAGGCATGTTAAAGATGGAGCTAACGCCGGACGCCGGCGGCAACGTCATTCCCGAACTGGAAGAAGAGGGCGGCGTGGAGATTTCCAGCCCCAAGGGCCACGCGCAGTGGATGACGGTGGTGGTGAGCGCCGCCTTCTACAACCCGCACCGGGGCACCTGCACCTGCACCTGCGTTTACTGCAATGGCTACAGCAACCCGGAAGTGGCGGCCAATCCTTTCACCGTGGCGGTAAGTGGCAACACGCAGTTGCACATGCAGATGACCTACTACAGTGGAGAGGTGGACGACTTCACCTCGGCGGCAAACTGGAACAGTAGCGACACCTCGATGGCGACGGTGGGTAATGGGTCGACGGCGGGGCTTACCAAGGGGGTATCGCCCGGCAGCATGTCTATATACGCCGGCTTGATAGGCATTCCCGACTACAACGGCGATTACTGCTCCTCGCACCCACAATGTCCCACCGACAATCCCCAGGGGGTCGCGAGCGGGACTTCGCTCCCGACGGTCTCCATAAGTGGTGGTGCTAACGTGCCGTTACGCACCGGCAGTTCCACCGGGCCGAACTCGATGAATCTCACGGCCAGCGGTAGCCCCTCGGGCGGTACTTACAACTGGACGACCTCGAGTTCAAAGGTCACCCTCGGCGGCGCCACCTCATACACCGTGACCGTAACTGCAGTGGCCAAGAGCAACAGCATCGGGGATGTACCCATTACTGTGACCTACAAGCTCAACGGCCAGTCGGGTACAGCCACGACCAATATCACCGTGGAGCAGCCCACCTCGCTGGCACTACAGAGTGATGACCCGAACGGCACCCACACCTGCGTGAGCGGTACAGGCAACAATACGTGTACACAGAGCTATTTTTCCGGGGGAAGCGGCAGCTACACTAGCTATCTCCGCACCCGAACGTACCACATAATGGACCAGTTCAATCCCCCGCAATGGATTCAGGGGTATGCCCTCCAGATACAGGAGTCTTACACGACACCTACGGGGCAGTGCGCTGGCCCACCGGTGAGCATCGGGGGCGGCTCTGGCGACACCATCGTGGACTGCTTCTACTTTTGCAGTGCAACGTGCCAGGCCAAAGGTAGCTGTAGCGTTTCCTCCACACAGACGGCCACCGTAAACGGCTTCAACGTGGCCACCGAGAGCGTCAACTGGACGTGCTCGGGCGTTACCGTAAGCCCGTAGGAGGTGAAAGGGCATGGGCCTCAAGGGGAAAGCGTTGTGGCTTGGTAGGCTGGCAGGGAGCGTGCTGCTGGTTGGGCTGATGCCCGGATTCGCCGGGCTATGGTCAGCCCAGGCTCGAGCCCGAGCTTCATGGAGCAGGTCCGTCGCTGGCACTCAAGCGCAGATACTGAGGGTCCCGGTGAGATCCTTCACGGTCGAGAATGCGAACATGGCCGAGGCGCTGCTAGCCCTTCGCAGTTCAGACGTAGACCACATCATCATCGGATTCGAGCGGATGCCACATCTACCGGGTGAGAAGGGCGGACCCATTTCGGTCGCTCTCACTGGTGGGACGGTCGGGCAGATCGTTCAGCGCCTTTGTGAGGCAGACCCGCGTTACGAATACGAAGTCCTTGAGGGCGCCATGGTTGTGGTTCGCCCTCAGAACGCAACCACCGACCCTAGTGATCTATTAAACCTGGAAATCCAGACTTACACAATTGATGCGAAGGTCGGAGCAGGCGAAGCGATCGAACACGTCTGGGAGGATGCGCCAGAACTGCGGAGTCTGCTGCGGCGCAAACTTGAGGAGCGGGCGAAGAGGACTGGTGAATCCTCTGGGTTTCCGGGCTCTATCATGTCGGGCAACATGCCACCGCCTCGCTTCACCCTTCATCTGCACAACGTGACGGTGCGGCAGATCCTCGACGCCATATCGCTCAAGAGCGTCGACATGTTCCGCCAGGGACCGGATTACGGTCCCAATGGCATGCCCTTGAAGATGGCACCCACGGGATGGGAGTACGACTTTACCGTCGACCCCAACGCCCCTAACGGTCTCGGAGGCTATCCAAAGTGGACGCCCTTTTAAACTGAGCTAGGTAGCGCAGAGTCGCGCTTCTCAGAGACTCTGCGGCTTCTCTTGGTTGGCAGTATAATTACCTCGTGTCGCGCCTACGGCGTCTGGTGCTCTCGGACCGCCACTTTTTCATCACGTGCCGGCTTCTGCCGCCGCGCCGCTTGCTCGCGGGGACGGAGTTTGAATGCCATGCCGGCGTGATCGCAGAACGCCGTGCCAAACACGGTTTTGTGCTCACCGCTTGGCTGTTTCTGCCCGACCACTGGCATGCGATTTTCTTCCCAGCCTCGCCGCTGACCATTGCTCTAGTGATGGAGTCCATCAAGGTAAGCTCCACCGCTCGCATCAACGCTGCCCGGCACGAAAGCGGAAAACTCTGGCAGCCGCGCTTCTTTGACCGGGTCTTGCGGACCGTCAAGGAGTACCGGGAGAAGGTGGATTACATCCATCAAAACCCAGTCCGTGCGGGCTTGGTGAAACGGGCGGAAGACTGGCTGTGGTCGAGCGCGCGGGAATATTCGGGAACCCTGCAGGCGCCGGCGAGTGTCCACCCGAACTTGAGTATCGACCGGATTGTGTTGCCGTCGGACGAACAGACCCGCATTTGAAGAGAAGCCGCAGAGTCTCTGGGAAGCGAGACTCTGCGCTACCTGGCTGGCGGTGGAACCGACGTCAAAAATTTTTCGAGAGCTACGACCGAAGCCTGAATGTCTCTTAGAATCAGTAAAGCTTCAAAAAGTCCCCGCCTAACCCACGATGTTGTTGATACTGCTTGACTTATCTTTGATAACCCACGATACATAAGATATCAAAGGGGTTATCCAACGTTCCGAGCACGGCGAGAAGAACCAGAAGAAAGCAGGCTTCACGGGCCAGACCAGCCAACAGCTCAGTAACCATGGCCGAACCATCCTCGACTTCTGTCGAAGCGAGGTAGCGCAGAGTCGTTTTTCAGACTCTGCGGCACCTCTTCCTGCCGCGATATCCTGGGCTAGTTCCATAGCGTCGGGCCAAGAGAAACCGCAGAGTTTCTGAAGTGCGAAACTCTGCGCTACCTTGCTACCTTGCTGTTCTGTCCTGGCCTTCCACGTCTTCCACATTTTCAACTGTTGACTTTTGAACTTTAACTGTAGACTTCCCTTGTAGTTCCCGTACACAGTTGGCGGAGGGCCGGATTGGAGCGCGCTCCCGGAGACATTACGCTGCTGCTGGCCGAGTTTCGCGCCGGCAATCGCTCCGCTGAATCTCGCTTGTTGCCCTTAGTTTACGATGAGCTGCGCCGGGTGGCACGGCGCTATATGCGTGCCGAACGCCGGGACCACACCCTTCAACCCACGGCTCTGGTGCATGAAGCTTACCTGCGTCTCGCGGGGCAACGTGACGTGGAATGGCAGAACCGCGCGCATTTTTTCGCCGTGGCCGCGCAACTGATGCGGCGCATCCTGGTAGACCATGCTCGCGCGCACAAGGCGGAGAAGCGCGGCGGCAATGAGATCAAAATAGAACTGGGCGAAGGTCTGGCGTTGACTGAGGAAAAGGCCACGGAACTGTTGGCCGTAGACGAAGCGCTCACCCGCCTCGCCGAATGCGACCCGCGCCAGGCGCGCGTGGTGGAATTGCGGTTCTTCGGCGGACTCAGTGAAGAAGAGGCCGCCGAGGTGCTGGGCGTCTCCACCCGTACGGTGAAGCGTGACTGGAGCGTGGCCCGCGCTTGGCTGTTCAAGGAGATTAACCGAAGCGCGTAGGACCCGCAGGACGCGTCTCCTTTAGGGAGGCGTGTGAGGACCGGCTTGGGAGCGAAGCGGGCTTGGCCCTCGACGCCAGCTTTGGGAAGGAAGAGAAAAAAGGACAGCAAGAGAGGGAAGTCAGTAAATAGGACAGGTTGGACGGCTGATGGACGTCGAGCGTTTGGAGCGCGTCAAGGAACTCTTCGAGGCGGCGCTGGAGCGCGACGAGCCTGAACGCTCAGCGTTCCTGGATGAAGCCTGCTCGAACGACCCGGAGTTGCGCCACGAGCTTGACTCCCTGCTCTCTGGCGAAAGGAACGCCGGCGACTTTCTGAAAGAGCCTGTCGCCCACATCCCGCCTGCCGCATTCGCCGACGATCATCCGCCTGCCACGTTCTCTCCCGGCGAAACCGTCTCCGGACGCTTCCAGATACTGCGCTTCATCGGCCGCGGCGGTATGGGCGAAGTGTACGAGGCGCGTGATCTGGAACGCCATGTGCGAGTAGCGCTGAAGACCATCCGCCCCGAGATCGCCTCGAACCCGAAGACAATGGCGCGCTTCAAGAGGGAGATCGACCTGGCCCTGCGCGTTACCCACCACAACGTTTGCCGTGTTTATCACCTGGAACGCCACCGGCCATCCGAAGGCAGCGGCAAGCCCGAAGTTGTCTTTCTTACCATGGAGCTGCTGGAGGGTGAGACGCTCGCCGATCGGCTTCGGCGCCGGGGACGGATGACGTGTGAAGAAGCTCTGCCCCTGATCCGCCAGATGGCCGATGGGGTGGCCGCCGCGCACAAGCAAGGCGTGGTGCACTGCGACTTCAAGCCCGGCAACGTCATGCTGGTGAGCGAAAGGCAGGTGAGCGTCGACCCAAACCAGGAAACAGCGTCCGGTAGCGAGTTGCAAGCCGTTCTTACGGCACCGACGGCCAGTGCTGCGGTTCCTCTGCCGAAACCTACGGTGCGAGCCGTTATAACGGATTTCGGCCTCGCCCGCGCCATGCGCCCGATGATCACGCGCGAAACCATCCAGGAATCTCTCGACTCTGACACCACTGGCCATCTGGTGGGAACGCTTCCTTATATGGCGCCGGAACAACTGGAAGGCCACGCGGCCGTCACAGCCAGTGACGTTTACGCCTTCGGCCTCGTGATGTATGAAATGGTCACGGGCCGCCAGCCGTTTTCCGGTGACACGCCCCTGTCGGCGATTTACAGAAGACTGCAGGCGGCTCCGCCCAAACCCCGCACTCTGGCACCAGGTATCGACGCCGGCTTGCAGTCCGTCATTATGCGCTGCCTGGAGAGGGAGCCTAGGGCGCGGTACGGGGACGCGGGCCAGGTCGTGGATGCCTTAGGGCAGGGTTCCGGCCGCAGTGCGGTTGCGCGCAAGTGGCCTTGGATGGGCGCCGCCCTAATCCTTTTGGCACTTTTGTTAGGAATTCTGCGCTACTTCTACATGAAGCGTGGTGTTCTGCCTCCCAAGGGTGGGAATCTGGTGGTGCTGCCTTTCAGCGCTATCGGAGGTCGGGCTGACGAGCTCGCGTACTGCGAAGGCTTTACTGTCGCCCTGACGACCCAGCTTGCCGAAGTGCCGTCTCTGCCTGTGGTGCCCTATTCCGAGGTTCGCAAGAGCCACGTAAATGACGTCCCGGACGCCCGTGCGGTGCTTGGGGCCACCTTAGTTCTGCTGGCTACGTGGCAGCGCCTGGGTGACACGATTGTTATCACGGTAGCCTTAATGGACACGCGTACCAACCGCCAATTGCGAAGCCAGATCGTGCACGGCAGCGCCACTAATCTCTTCGCTCTGCAGAACCAGGTTGTGGAAGCAGCCGTGGGCCTGCTTGATGTGGAATCGCCGCCAGCGGCAACCATGGGCACAACAGAATCCTCAGCCTATGACTATTACATTAAAGGCCGTGGCTACCTGCAGCAGTTGCAGAAGCCCGAGAGCGTCGAGGCAGCCATCGGTGCCTTTAGGAGTGCAATTCAGACCGATCCCGGCTATGGTTTGGCACATGCTGGCTTGGGCGAGAGTTACTGGTGGAAATTTTTCTACACTCGGGACTCCGGGTTGGTGAACAGGACTCGCGAGGAATGCACCCGCGCCGTCGACTCCGGAAACGGCGGAGCCGAGGCGTATATTTGCTTGGGCATGCTTTATAACGGGACCGGTCAGTTCGAGCAAGCAGTGGATCAGTATCGCCGGGCGATCGAGCTTGAGCCAACGAACGATGACGCTTACGTCGGACTCGCTCAGGCGTACGACGGGTTATACAAAACCGAAGACGCTATAAGGACTTATCGCAAGGCTATTTCTCTCCGGCCGGAACTCATCGCACCTTACAACTGGCTGGGCATGTTCTATGAAAAGCACGGCGACTTCAAAGCTGCTGCTGACCTGTTTAGCCAGGTGACGACGATGTCGCCCCAAAGCTACGTTGGTCATAACAATCTGGGGACCGTGTATTTGTATCAAGGCCTGTATTCGAAAGCTCTGGAGGAATTTCAAAAGTCGCTGGCCATCCGGCCAACGTACTTTGCGTACTCGAATCTCGGTACACTCTACTTTCAACTAAGCCACTTCACCGAAGCTGCAAGAAGCTGTGAGGCGGCCTTAAAGATTAATGATACAGACTATTCCGTCTGGGGCAACCTGGGTGACGCTTACAACTGGGCTCCTGGAGAGCGCGAAAAAGCCCCGGAGGCCTATCGGGAAGCGATTGCACGGGGTACGAAGGCTCTTGCGGTCAATCCCAGAGACTATTCAACGCTCGGCTGGGTCGGTACCTACTATGCCATGTTAGGTGACTTCGGCGCGGCCACGCAGAACATCACCGGGGCTCTAAAGCTTGCCCCCAATGATGCTGAGGTCTTGTTTAATGCGGCTCACATTTACAACCAACTGGGCGACACCTCCCAGGCAATAGAGTGGTTGAAGAAAGCACTGGGAGCAGGCTACGATCCAGGCCTTGTTCGGGACAGCGCTTACTTCAACAATCTCCGCCGGGATTCGCGATTTCAGACACTGTTGCGCGAAAGGCTAACTTCATCAGGAGGGGGGACTTAAGCGTGAAAAAGATGGTTTGGGCCGTGGGGGTGGTCGTTGCAGTAGGGATCATCGTCTTAGCGATAGAAGCGCAGAACAAGAACATCCCAATGTTTGTCGCCGGCTCGGCGTGCACACCGTCCAACACAACAGACCAGATTACCTTGTCCGGCGGCACTTCGCCCAAAGCACACCCTGACCAGGCCTGTGTTTATCCGGGTGATACGATCACTTGGACCGGAGAACAAGGCGTACCATGGCGTCTGCACTTCGACGATGCGATCTTCGAGGCCGTGAACCCAACCCACCCGGGCAATGTGGACATCACAAACGGCGCCTCTGGGAATTTTCAGGTCGGAACCGGAACACTTTTCCAGAATCTCAATAGCGGTGTTTCTTATTCGTACTCCGGCCAGTACGGCAACCACCCCCTGGAGCCTAAGATTATCGTGATGCCGACCGGTTCGTTCAAACAATGCCTTGACAGGGCTCTGTACGTTTTGTTGTCGAAGTTTTTGAAGCGTTAGCGTAGCAAGTGAAAGCGGGGATTCGGGATGCCGCGTACGTCTCGTTCAGGGCTTCGCCGCTCGCTGGAACAACCATGGACACCGAACGCCTCCAATTTCTTCGGGACTCGATCAGCGCCAACCCTGGCGATACCTTTGCGCGTTACGGGCTGGCCATAGAACTTGCACGTGGCGGCCAGCCGGACGAGGCATGGGAGCACTTCCGGTATCTCTTGGAACATCACCCCGACTACGCACCCTCTTACTATCAGGCTGGGATGCTGCTAGCAGACCAAGGCCGGAGCGAGGAAGCGCGCAGGGTGCTAAGTGAGGGCGTACAATTGACGCGGCGGCTGGGCCAAAAGCACGCCGAAAACGAACTCATGGCCGCGCTGGACTCGCTGGATTAGCCAGCTGCTAGGCAGTTGCTGGTTGCGAGTCGTGAGCCTGCAGGTTGTCGGTTTGTCAGCACCGGAGGCAGCTAGTCGTGCCCCCTGACTGGTTTTACTGCGCCGGGAGACAACCGGTCAACCGACTCCGAAAATTGACAATTCATCGCTATCCCCTGACAATTGAACATGCGAGTCGGCGTTCACACATCTATTGCCGGGGCCTTGACCAACGCCGCTCACCGTGCGCACGAAATCGGTTGCGACGCCTTCCAGATCTTTTCGGCGAATCCGCGAGGATGGCATGAGTTACGGCCGTCCACTGCGGCTTGTGCGAAGTTTTGCGAGGCGCGGGCTGGCTACAAGCTTCTGCCTCTCGCCATTCATGCGAATTACCTGATTAATCTGGCAGCAGCCGACCCCGTGGTCCGATTACCTTCGGTGGCTGCTTTTCGGCGCGAACTGCAGCGGGCAATGTCGCTGCGAGCTGAATACGTGGTGTTGCATCCTGGCAGCGCCAAGAATGGGTCGCCCAGTTGGGCGGTGAAAAGGTTTGTGCAATCGCTTTTGACAGCCGCCAAGGGCCTTCAACCGGACGGCCTGACGGTGTTGATCGAAAACACGGCAGGGCAAGGAAGCGCCTTGGGATTCAGGCTCGAAGAGCTGGCGGAGATTCTGGCAGGTGTCCAGGCGGAGGTGCCGGCCGGAGTTTGTATCGACACGGCGCATTTGTTCGCGGCCGGTTACGCGATTCATACGCCGCGCGGCTTGAGCGAGACCGTGCGGCAGCTCGACTCGACCCTCGGCTTGGCAAACGTCCGCCTGATTCACGCGAACGATTCCAAGTCTGCCTTCGCCTCACGCGTTGACCGGCACCAGCACATCGGCGACGGACAAATCGGCGCCGAGGCATTTCGGCGCATCGTCCGGCACCCGAAGCTGCGTGCGATCCCGTTTATCTGCGAGACTCCGAAGGATAAGCCTGACGATGATCGGCGAAATGTGGAGATGATGCGGCTGCTGGCGAGGAGCAGTAGGCAGTAAGCAGAAGGCAGAAGGCAAGAGGCCAGCTGACGGCTGAGAGCTGATCGCTAAAAGCTGACAAACTGACAACTGAGGAACCAACAACCGACAACCGAAAACCGAAGCAATGGATCCCAACTACGACCCCCAACAAATCGAGACGAAGTGGCAGGAGCGGTGGGCGCGCGAAAAGCTGTTCGACGCAGAGCCCGACCCAGAGCGGCGCAAGTACTACGTCCTGGAGATGCTGCCGTATCCCTCGGGCGATATTCACATGGGCCACGTGCGCAATTACTCCATCGGCGACGCGTTGGCGCGCTATTTGCGTATGAAGGGACACAACGTACTTCATCCCATCGGCTGGGATGCTTTCGGTCTGCCGGCCGAGAACGCCGCCATCAAGCTGGGCCGGCACCCTTCCGAATTTACCTTCAGCTATATCGACCGCATGCGCGGCCAATTGCAGAGGTTGGGGTTCAGCTACGACTGGCGGCGCGAAGTTGCCACCTGCGTGCCGGAGTATTACCGGTGGAACCAGTGGTTCTTTCTGAAAATGTATGAGCGCGGCCTCGCCTATCGCAAACAGAGCCGTGTGAACTGGTGCCCCAAGTGCGAAACCGTACTGGCCAATGAGCAAGTGGTGGACGGCTGCTGCTGGCGTCACGAGGACACGCAGGTGGAGGAGCGCGAGCTGGAGCAGTGGTTCCTGAAGGTGACAGCTTACGCCGCGCAGCTTCTGGACGACATGAAGGAGATGGTTCGGTGGCCTGAACGCGTGCTGACCATGCAGCGCAACTGGATTGGGCGCTCCGACGGCGCGGAAGTGGATTTCGCAGTGCCTGAGCTTGGCGAGGCGATGCGCGTCTTCACCACCCGTATCGACACCGTCTATGGATGCACGGCTGTGTTTCTGGCGCCGCAACATCCACTGGTGGAGAAGTTGGTGGCGTGTTCCGAGCACCCGGAGAAGTTGCGGGCAGAGGTGGAGCGATTGAAGAGCTCTGCTGCCCGCGCGCGCATGGAGACCGATTTCGAGAAGCTCGGCGCCGACACCGGCACTACCGCGCGCAATCCTTTCAACGGCGAACCTGTCCCCATTTGGCTCGCCAACTTTGTCTTGATGGAGTACGGTACCGGCGCCGTGATGGCGGTACCGGCGCACGACGAGCGCGACTTCGAGTTCTGCACAACATATGGACTGCCGATCCGCACTGTCATCGAGCCCGTAGGGCCCGGGCTTTCCCCGGCCGCGCACGGCCAGGATGGCCGTGCCACCTTGCAGGGGCTTCCAGCCCGTGAGGGCGGGGCAAGCCCCGCCCCTACGGAAGCATTCACCGAAGACGGCGCGCTGGTGAACTCGGGCGTCTATAGCGGCCTGACGTCCGAAGAAGCCCGCACCCGCATGACGCGTGACGCTGAGGCGGGCGGATTCGGCAAGGGCAAGATTCACTTCCGTCTAAAGGATTGGGGAGTGTCACGCCAGCGCTATTGGGGTACCCCGATCCCCATGATCTATTGCGCCGCGTGTGGAATCGTGCCGGTGCCGGAGAGCGACCTGCCGGTGGTGCTGCCTCGCAACGTCAAGCTTACCGGTGAGGGACGGGCGGCACTGGCCACGGTTCCGGAGTTCGTGAACGTCATGTGCCCGAAATGCGGCGGTCCTGGGCAGCGCGAGACAGACACGATGGACACGTTCGTCGATTCCTCCTGGTATTTCTATCGCTACACCGACCCGAAGATCTCCACCGCGCCTATCGACAAAGACGTGGTGAAGTACTGGTTCCCGGTTGACCAGTACATCGGCGGCATCGAGCACGCCATCCTGCACCTGATCTACATGCGGTTCTGGACCAAAGTGATGCGGGACATCGGCCTGGTGCAATTCTCCGAGCCCGTGGCGCGGCTCTTCACCCAGGGCATGGTGATTAAAGAGGGCGCTAAGATGTCGAAGTCGAAAGGCAACGTGGTGGACCCGGTCGCCATGTGCGCCAAGTACGGCGCCGACACGGTGCGGCTTTACATGCTGTTTGCCGCGCCGCCGGAGCGGGATCTGGATTGGAGCGACCAGGGTATCGAAGGCGCCTCGCGGTTTTTGAACCGTGTTTACCGGCTGGGAGTGCGCTATGCCGAACGCGTCCGTGACGCTGGCTCGTGGCGAAACGGTGGGGCAGATGGTCCGGGCGCGCTGACGCCGCCGGAGCGCGGCTTGCTGCGCAAAGCTCATCAAACGTTGCGTCACGTGACTGAAGACATGGAGGAGCGCTGGCACTTCAACACCGATGTGGCGTTGTGCATGAGTCTCGCCAACCAGGTCGCAGATTCTGAAGGCGCCATCGAAAGTGGCGTGATTCGGGCCGGCGTCCTGAAAGAGGCGCTTGAGATTTTAACTCTGATTCTGGCAGTTTTTGTGCCCCACCTGGCGGACGAGATGTGGGAAGGGCTCGGCCACGAAGGTACCACGTTGCAAGCTGAATGGCCGAATTTTGACCCCGAGCTCGCCGCCGAAGAAGAGCTCGAGATTCCCGTGCAGGTGAACGGCAAACTGCGCGCGCGGGTCCGTGTGGCCGCTTCGGCGGAAGACGATGAAATCCGTCAGCGGGCGCTTGATGAACCGAAGGTCCGCGAGCACCTCAACGGCCTGAAGGTGATGAAAGTGATCGTGGTGCCGAAGAAGCTGGTGAATGTCGTGGCCAAGTAATCGGCCCATTGATTCATTGACTCATTGAGTCAATGAGCCGATGGCTCAATGAATCAATCAATCAATCCATGGAACATTCCTCCCCAATTGTCGTTCTTGATTTCGGTTCCCAGTACACACAACTCATCGCTCGTCGTATTCGAGAGATGCAGGTGTACTCGGTCATCGTCCCGTGTCACATTCCGTTTGACGACTTGGTGCGCATGCATCCGCAGGCGCTGATTCTCTCCGGCGGTCCATCTTCGGTGTACGATCCTTTTTCGCCGACAGCCGATGACCGTATTTTCAGCCTGAACACCCCGGTGCTGGGCATCTGTTACGGCTTGCAATTTATGTCGCACAAGCTGGGCGGGCTAGTCGAGCCGGCCCGTGCGCGCGAATATGGCTTTGCCCAGCTTGAGGTCGTAGCGCCAAGCGACCTGCTCGAAGGGTTGCCCTCGCCGCTGCGCGTCTGGAACAGCCACGGAGACCATGTCGTCTCGGTTCCGCCCGGCTTCAAGGTGACGGGCCGCACTGCGAACGCGATCTCGGTGATCGAAAACGCGGCCCAGCGAGCCTACGCCGTTGAGTTTCATCCTGAAGTGCACCATACAGACCGGGGAGACGAAATTCTTCGCCGCTTTGTGTTCGGAATTGTGGGCGCGAAACCCAACTGGTTTCCACGCTCTTTTGTGGAGGAGTCTGTCGAGCGCATTCGCGAGCAGGTGGGAGCAGGACACGTAGTGTGCGCGCTCTCCGGCGGCGTGGACTCGGCAGTGGCGGCAATCCTGGTGGGCCGCGCGATCGGCGAGCGTCTCACGTGCATCTTTGTCGACAATGGCCTGCTGCGAAAGGACGAATTTGAGGAAGTGCGGACGGCGCTCAAGGAGCAGGGCCATCTCCGGGTGCTTGCTGTGGACGCCTCGGCGCGCTTTCTGTCACGCCTCGAAGGCGTTACCGACCCCGAACAGAAGCGCAAGATTATCGGCGGCGAATTTATCCGGGTATTCGAAGAGGAAGCGCGGAAGCTGGGTGATATCGAGTTCCTGGTGCAAGGCACGCTCTACCCGGACGTCATCGAGTCGGTCTCGGTGCGCGGGCCCGCGGCCACCATCAAGAGTCATCACAATGTCGGCGGGCTGCCTCCTGATCTTAAGTTCAAGCTGATTGAACCGCTACGCGAGCTCTTCAAGGACGAAGTTCGCCGGGTGGGCCGTGAACTTGGGCTGAGTGAAGAGGTGGTTGGCCGCCAGCCCTTTCCGGGTCCGGGCTTGGCCGTGCGGATTCTCGGCGCCGTGACGCCCGAACGATTACGCCTGGTGCGGGAGGCCGATGCCGTAGTTCAGCAGGAAGTCAGGCGCGCGGGATGGTATAACCGGTTGTGGCAGTCGTTTGCCGTACTGCTGCCGGTCTCGAGCGTGGGCGTGATGGGCGACGCGCGCACCTACGCCTCCACCATCGCCGTGCGAGCGGTGGAGTCTGAGGACGGCATGACGGCAGATTGGGCCAAGCTGCCGGCGGAGCTTCTGGAGCGAATTGCCACCCGTATCGTCAACGAAGTAAAAGGAGTGAATCGGGTGGTGCTGGACGTCACCTCGAAGCCCCCGGGGACGATCGAGTGGGAGTAAAAGAAGCAGTAGCTTGTGTTGAGTGGTCAGTGGTTAGAGCATCGGCGCGCTTGCTGGCTTCGGCCGTGTTGACTCGTCATTTACCGCTCGCCACGCTCCCAGGGCTCTGTTCGAGCCGGAGGTGGTCGTTTAAGTCCCAGCAAGAGGGCAGGTTGCCGCCGTAACCTGGCGAATGTAATTCTCGTCTTTAGTTTTGGGGAAGGCGAGCTCATGGAACCTCGATGGAGACTGCTCGGCAGGATGACCCAGAGGCGCAGTGGGTTCAGCGCATTCAGCGCGGCGACGGAGAAGCGTTTGCACCGCTGGTGGAGCGATATCAACGGCGTCTCTTCAGCCTTGTGTACCGGATGGTTGGGCGCCGCGAAGAAGTGGAGGAACTCGTCCAGGAGATCTTCGTCAAGGCGTTCCTGGCAGCCGGTGGCTACAACTTCGAGTCTTCGTTCGGCACCTGGCTCATGCGCATTGCGATCAACCACTGTTACGATCACTTGCGCCGGCGGCGCGCCTCCCGGGTCACCTACTTTTCGGAGATTTCCGAAGAGAGCGAGCACGCGCTGGAAGCTGGCGTGGAGAGCCGGACGACGGCTGGCGAGCGCCTCGAGGCTGATCTCGAGAATCGTGAGCTGGCGGAGAAACTGTTGGAGCGGGCTCCGGCCCAGGATCGTGTAATTCTGAGCCTGAAGGAGCTCGAAGATTTGTCTGTGGAGGAAATTGCCGATTTACTGAAGCTGAAGCCCAGCACGGTAAAGGTCCGCTTGCATCGCGCTCGCAAAAGGATGCTGGCGGATTACCATCATTGGCGGCAAGGGAGGTAGATGATGCGTTGTAGACAGGCACGTCAGTTTGTGCTCGAAGATGGAGGGCGTTCCGCACGGCTGGAGGAGCATCTTTCCGCGTGCCCAGCCTGTGCCATCTACGCTCGGGAGTGGACCAGGCTGCGGTCTGGAATGCGAGGGCTGGCCCTGCAAGCGATACCCGAGCCCAGCCTCGGGTTCGCCAGCCGCGTGGTGCGTAGTCTCCAGGAGGCATCCGGAGCCGAGCGAGCGGGTGAGTTCTTCCTGGAGCGTGTGGGCCGCCGCTTCGTCTATGCGGCGTTGCTGGCGACGCTCCTGTTGTTCGGAGTTCTCGTGGTGCCGCGTTCGAGCCCGGTTCGATCAGCTCCGGTCGCCGTCGCCAACGCTGTGCAGCCTGAGACCATTGCGGCGCAGAACTACCCGATTTATTCGGGCCAGCTCATGGACACCGATTTTGAGTTTGCTCCGCAGTCCGGGAGCCGTTGAAACTGATGAAGCAGCGTGCCTATCTCTATTTCCTCTCGACATTCCTGCTGGGCGCAGTTGCGGGGGCAGTGGGCCTGTTCCTATATGCCTGGTACGGCGGGCACTGGCGCCGTCCGATGGAGCCGCGAGATTTCGTCAAGTACTTGACGCAGGAACTGAAGTTGAATGCCCAGCAGACGAGTCAATTAACCCAGATCCTCACTGAGTCCAGAAAGAAGTACGAAGCCTTGCATTCGCAAGTGCGGCCGCAATTCGAAGCGTTGCGCCAGGAGACGGACAACCAGATTCGGCAGATTCTTAACCCCGACCAGTTGCTGAAATTCGACGAAGTGATCCGGAAGTGGCGGCCGCCTCCGGGCCCGCCGGGGTCGAGGCCGCGCAGGTAGGCTCCACCCGCTCCGCGCGGGTCTGCCAAGTGGATGGGCCTACCAGTACCGCGTGGAAGTGGGCAGGAACTCTACACCCGCGGCCCGTGTGCCGTCGCCCCGCTCACCCGTCCACGCCACACGGCACCTCACGGGGTCAGGTTTGCGGTCACGCGCGATGATTTTCACGGACTGGCCGACTTTGAAGCTCAAACTGGTTTCGATTCCTGCGCCCAGCTCCGAGAGGTCGAAGGTGGTCGGGTTGTAAGCAAAGGTCCCGCCCACGGTTTCTACGATCAGGGTAATGGGCATCTTGGTGTCCGAGCGCGGGCAGCGGCGGCGTTCGATCGACGGTGTTGTGGGAACTGGGTTTGGCAAGTCCTTACCTCCAAAACCGAGTAACCCCCCGGAACCCTCCTCCGGCGGGCAGAAGCAGGCGGCGGGTAGCGGTCGGGCGCAACGCGTCGCGGTGCTAAGAATATAGCCATTGTATTGAGTTGTCAACAATGACTACACTAACTACAAGTGAATAATAGTTCCGGCCGAACTGAGGACCGCATCGAGTGGAGCTTCCGCAGACCACGCATTTCCTCCAACTCGACGGTCAACTGTAAAAGCCTTCATGAGAGCAAGGAAGCGAAGGAATGAGCCTAGCCGAGGCCAAGACGAAATCAACAGCGTGGCGGGCGAGCACTTATAGGCGCTGGCGGGCTGCCGTGAAGCGGGCTGGGCTTTTCCATCCCGGAGACCGCGTGGGTGTTGCCGTTTCAGGCGGCCCGGACTCAATGCTGCTGCTCGACTTTATGAAGGAATACAGCCCAGAAGCTGGCTTGACTTTGGCGGTGCTCCACTTCAACCACCGCCTGAGAGGGGCGGAATCGGATGAGGACGAACGTTTCGTTCGGACCGGCGCGGAGCGGCTGGGAATCGATTTCCTCTGCTCCGGCGCGCCTGTGAAGGAGCTGGCTCGCGAGCGGAAGATGAATATCGAGTCTGTGGCTCGCGAACTACGTTACCGCTTCTTCGGTTCGTTCCTGAGGGAGGGCAAGCTCAACAAGGTCGCCACCGCGCACACCGCCAACGACCAGGCCGAAACGGTACTGCTGCGACTGCTGCGCGGCACAGGGACCAGGGGGCTCGGTGGGATCCGTCTCGTGGTGCAGGTTCCGGGTGGCCAAGTCGTGCGTCCCTTTCTCGGCCTGACGCGGCCTGAGGTGGAGGCCGAAGTAGCAAGGAGGGCGATTGTTTTCCGCACTGATGCTTCGAACCTGGATGCGAGCTTGGCGCGCAACCGCGTCCGGCAGCAGGTGCTGCCTCTGCTCAGCCGCGAATTCAACCCTGGTGTTGTCCGGACGCTCGCGGCCTTCGCTGACCGGGCGCTGGCTGATGAGGCTTTCCTCGACGCGCAGAGCCGGCAGTGCGCAGACGAACTGGTGGTCCAAGCCAGTGGCGCATTAACGATCAATTGCCGGCGTCTGAATGAACTTCCGTCTGCCATCGCCAGGCGGGTGTTGCGCCAGGGGCTGGAACAACTGCGGACCCTCTCGACGGAGTCCCAAGGGGCGCCCCGGCTTTGGGATTCCCGCCCCGCGGTCACCCACGCCGAAATTGAGTCCGTCAGTCACCTCGCGAGTATCGGTCAAAGTGGAAAGCGGTTGCGGCTTGGCGGCGACATTATGGTGCGCCGCGAGTTCGACTTGCTCATCATCGAGAAACCGCAGAATCAGGCGGCTTTTCCTGAGACCCCTCATCGGCATAAATTTGCTTACCCGCTGCAATTGCCTGCCGACGTCGCCGTATCCGAACTGGGCCTGCGCCTGAAGTTCAGGTTGGCCGATATGGGGGGTACCTTAGCCGCGAAAACAGAGTATACTGGTTGGAACGGCGTTTGGCTTGACGCGGGCTGTGTTAGCGCGCGCCTGATCCTGCGGAACTGGCGTCCCGGAGACCGGGTGGGGCCAGCAGCCTCCGCGAGGCCGCTGAAGCTAAAGGAGCTTTTTCAGCGGCGCCGTATTCCGAGTTGGCAACGCCCTTATTGGCCTGTGCTGGAGGCGGCCAACGAGATTATTTGGGCGAAAGGGTTTGAGGCGCAGTTCGAAAGACGGGCGCCAAGCCGTTACCGGTTGCTGGTTTCTGAGGAACCCTACCCCTCGGCCGGTGGCGGCTAAGAGAAGAAGTGAATATCGCACTGTCAACTACGAATCCGACTCTTTTCTCGCCTGCCCAAGCGTGCGGCCGGCCTTCCAGAACATTTGACAGCGGTGGCTGTGGAACGGGTCGACCGCAAGCTGGTGGCTCGCACGTCCGCAGAATAACGAACAAACTGGGAATGTCGCTCGGAATCAATGTGATAGTAATCGGCACTGTAGAACTTAACCGGCAAGGATTGTGACAAAGATAACCAAGAAGGTAACAGTGGTGCAGCCGGCCTGGAGGAACTGTTGGAGTCGTACAAGCGGGCTGGTCGTCTGAGCGGGAGGGCAGGTGGAAGTGGTTTCTGGGGCCGCGACATTCGTCGGCGGGTTGTAACGACCGCTTTTCTGCGGCGTCAAATTACTGAGGTAGGCGCGAGTTTGCGTACGGGTGCGTGCCATGTCCGCGCCTCGCGACTGCATTTCCCTATGGCCCATCAACAGTATGGAGTTCATCCGATCGAGATGGGAGATGCATCAAAGCTATCAGAGCTCCGGCACCATCGCTGTCGGGGTGGGCAGGAGGAAGGGTCGTGAACTCGGCCGTCAAGAACATAATCTTTTGGGTGGTCATGGTGGTAACGGCCCTGTTGCTGTGGGCCGTGGTGCGCCAGAGCACTAGCGAGAAAGTGGCAGAGTACAGCTTCTCGCAGTTCACCAACGAAGTGAACCAAGGCGACGTCAAGGACGTTACTATTGCCGGCACCGATGTCTCAGGGAGCTTGAAGAAAGACAACACCAAGTTCAAAACAACGATACCTGCCAATTATCCCGACCTTTACAAGGCCCTGCTCGACAAAGGCGTCGCCGTCACCATGAAGAGTGACCAGGCCAGTCCGTGGTTGACCTGGATCGGCAACGGACTGTTGCCGATTCTGGTGCTGGTGGGCTTTTGGGTGTTCTTCTTCCGCCAAATGCAGAGCGGGGGCAATAAGGCCCTCTCCTTCGGCAAGAGCCGGGCGCGGCTCCTGTCGAGCCAGCAAAAGAAGGTGACTTTCAAAGATGTCGCTGGCGTGGATGAGGCTAAAGAGGAGCTTCAGGAGATCATCGACTTTTTGCGGGAACCGCAGAAATTCCAGAAACTCGGTGGCCGCATCCCTAAGGGTGTTTTGCTGGTGGGCCCGCCCGGAACGGGCAAGACGATGTTGGCGCGCGCTATCGCTGGCGAGGCCAACGTGCCGTTCTTTTCGATCTCCGGTTCGGACTTTGTCGAGATGTTCGTGGGCGTCGGCGCCTCACGGGTGCGCGATCTCTTCGAGCAAGGCAAGAAAAATGCACCGTGCATCATTTTCATTGATGAAATTGATGCCGTTGGGCGTCACCGGGGCGCTGGCCTCGGGGGCGGGCATGACGAGCGCGAGCAGACGTTGAACGCTCTGCTGGTGGAGATGGACGGCTTCGAATCGAACGAAGGTGTCATCCTCATCGCCGCAACGAACCGGCCTGACGTGCTCGATCCGGCTCTGCTGCGTCCTGGCCGCTTTGACCGGCGGGTGGTGGTGCCGCGTCCGGACGTTGGCGGGCGCGAGGGCATCCTGAAGGTCCATACTAAGAAAATACCGCTCGCGGAAGACGTCGATATTTCGATTCTGGCGCGCGGCACACCGGGCTTTTCAGGCGCCGATCTCGCCAACCTGGTGAACGAATCAGCGCTTCTGGCGGCACGCCAGAATCGCAAGCAAGTAACCATGTGGGATTTCGAAGCGGCCAAAGACAAAGTGCTGATGGGCGCGGAGCGCAAATCGCTGATTCTCTCCGACGAAGAAAAGAAGAACACCGCTTACCACGAAGGCGGACACGCCTTGGTGGCCATGCTGGTGCCGCACGCCGATCCGCTTCACAAGGTTACCATCATCCCTCGCGGCATGGCGTTGGGCGTCACCATGCAGCTTCCTCTCGATGACAGGCATACCTACACGCGTGACCAGCTTGAGTCGCAACTCGCGATCATGATGGGGGGCCGCGTGGCCGAGGAAACCTTCCTCGATCACATCACCACGGGAGCCGGTAATGACATTGAGCAGGCCACCGAACTCGCCCGCCGGATGGTGTGTGAGTGGGGCATGACGGACCTCGGTCCGCTGGCTTACGGAAAGAACCAAGGTGAAATCTTCCTGGGCCGCGACCTCGCCACCTCGCGTGATTTCAGCGAAGACACGGCCATCAAAATCGACCAGGAAGTGAAGAGCCTGGTGATGACGGGTTACCAGCGTGCAAAGGACATCCTCTCCAGGAATCGCGAGGCGCTGGTGCGAATCGCGGATGCACTGCTGGAGCGGGAAGTGCTCGACGCCAATGAGGTGAAGTTGTTGATGGACGGCAAACCGCTGCCCGCAATAGTTCGGCCCGCGCCCCCGAAACCACCCGAGCCCGCGACCACCCAGGTTTTGAAGCCGCAACCCAGCCCGCCCGCGCCCGGCCGCGAACGCCCGCAGCCCGCATAGTCGTGGGCGCAGCCGGATAGCCGGTTTTCGAGCGCCGGTCGCGCTCGGGCCGGAAGGTCTGGCCTACTTCAGTGGACTCGGTGGATCTGAAGAATCCGCGACGTGGTCACGGTGTGATATGTCGGATGCTCAAAGGTGAGGTGCATTCCGCGTCCGATGAATCCCGGCTTGAACCCGGCGAGGCCGGTGCGACTGGACCCCTCGATTTCCACGGTAACGGGCTCCGGACAGATTTGGGGATGACCGGAGATGCGAGCCTGGGTGCGAGCACTCTTCACAATCTTGTACTGGTGATTTTTGGTTTCGACCTCGAGCTCTGCGCCGTCTGCAAGGTCTTCGAGGTAAACGCCGTCTTCGGTGCAGGTCGCCAGGTTTTGTTGTTGTTCGGCTTCGTTCAGGCGCACACAGGTCATGAATAAGAATCTCCTAACTTCAGCATTGGTTTTTCATAGAATGCTATCGCACGTCCGTGTCCAGAGTCTGCGCATAGGATGAACTGCAATCGGATCAATGGGATTCGTTTTAGTCTACGTGCGTGGACGCGCCGGGCCTACTTGCACGGGGCGCAAAAATTGCACGAAGTCAGGTAACAGCGGCATCTTGACGCGCTTGCCGCTCGAACCAGAAGCCGTTGGGGCTCCAAGAGCCATAAGGACGATCTAAGGCTTACTTACGCCTTCGTCAATCTCCACCTTGTTTGGCGGGACGACGCCGGATTCAATTTTTTCACAGCCTATCCTGCAAGAAAGATTAAACTTGACTTGCCATCCTTCCGGTATTTCTTCTAGACTACATAAGCTAAAAGTAATAGCGAACTGGGATGACTCTGGCGACTCGAAGGGTTGAACTTTGGAATCCTCTTATGGCCACAACGTTGCGTAAAGGCCTCACTGCCGGGCGCTAGCGCCAGCTCGGAGCCAGAAGCTCGTGTGTGAAGGAAAAGGCAGTCGGGAGTGACGGAACGACAGCGCAATAGAAGGTGTAGGAAGTTTACAATATCCGGGCCCTATACTGCTCAATCGCTTAACTTGTCGCCGCTCTTCCACTTGTGCTAGGTTGGAACATCCTGAGGTAACACCGGTTACGTTCTCGATTCCTTCGATGTTATTCGAGATTATGAGTGTTATGGCGCGCCACTGAACCCAATGCGGTCTAGACTCTCAAGAAAAAAGAATTCGTATTCGTACGACGGGCGGTTACCTGCTTGGAGAATAACAGCCTTCCAGTATTTGGTGTGCCTCGTCTTCCTAGGTTTACTGGTGGGCTATTGGCGGCTACAGGTAGATCAGCACCAGTACTACGCGCAGGAGGCAGACCGAAACCGCATTCGTAATCTGCCGGTGATCGCCCCGCGTGGCAAGATTCTCGACCGCGAAGGGAGGCTGCTGGTCGACAATATGCCCGCCTTTAGCATCCTCCTGTCGCGCGAGAATGCGCCGGCTCTCACCAGTGGGCGCGTACGCAAGATGGCCGAGGGGGTTGGGCTGAATCCCGACGACGCCGTGCAGCTTGTGGAACGTACGGCTCATCTTCCGCACTACGAGCCCGTCCTATTGAAGCCCTCGGCCTCGATCGAAGACGTGGCTTTTGTGGAATCGCACCGCATGGAGTATCCGGAGCTCGATCTGATTCAAACGCCGCAGCGTTTCTATCTGAAGCATGCGATCGCGGCCTCGATGGTCGGTTACGTGGGCGAGGTTTCTGAGGATGTGATTGCCGAGAGCCACTCGCGCTTCCGCCCCGGAGACGTGGTCGGTAAGAGTGGAATTGAGCGCGAATACAACGATGTACTGGCTGGGCAGGATGGTATGCGCCGGGTGGTGGTGAACAGCCGCGGTCAAGAAGTTGGATCCATGACCACTGTCGACGCGCACCCTGGAAACGACCTGCGCCTCACGATCGATCTTGATCTTCAGATGGCTGCGGAGATGGCTCTCGGTGATCGAGAGGGCGCGGTCGTGGCCCTGGATCCGCGCACGGGGGAAGTGCTGGCCATGGTGAGCCATCCGGATTTTGACCCGAATGACTTTGCTCACCGGATTGACCAGGCCGAATGGAAGCAGCTTACAACAGATCCCTCCAAGCCGCTGCTGAACAAAGCCATCCAAGCCCAGTTGGCGCCGGGCTCCGTCTTTAAGATCGTGACTTCCACGGCCGCACTCGAGACCGGTACCATCACGCCCACCTTCACGATCTTCTGTCCTGGAGAGATCACCATCTACGGACATACTTATCACGATTGGGTATGGAACAAGCATAAATCGCACGGCGACGTTGACCTGCATAAGGCCATCGTTCAGTCCTGCGACGTCTACTTCTACACGCTCGGCAAAATGCTCGGAATCGATAAGCTCGCATATTTTGCCAAGCACCTGGGCCTCGGCGCCCGCACCGGCATTGACCTGCCCAGCGAGGACGCGGGGTTGGTGCCATCGCCCGAATGGGTGGAGCGCGTCTTCAAGCGCAAATGGTGGGCCGGCGAGACCATTTCGGTGGCCACGGGGCAGGGGGCCGTAGAAGCGACGCCCTTGCAACTCGCCGAAATGATCAGCGCCGTAGCCTCAGGTGGACGATTCCACCGTCCCCGCCTGGTCTTTCGGAACGAACTGGAAGCCCTGGGCCGGGAGGCGCCGAGTGAAAGCGAACGCGACTTTCCGCTGAGCGACTCAACGGTGCAGGCGGTGACGCAGGGCATGTGGGGCGTGGTCAACGAAGGCGGCACGGGAGCGAGCGCCCACGTCGCGGGACTCGACATCGCGGGCAAGACTGGTACAGCGCAGGTGGTGAGCGTCAACCTCAAGGAGTCCGCCCATAATGCGGCTTACCGTAACAACGCTTGGTTCGTAGGCTACGCGCCTTTCAACAATCCTGAGATTGTGGTAGCCACTCTGGTGATGCACGGCGAGGAATCCTCGGTGGCGGCTCCCGTTACTCGAGACGTGATCAAAGCATACTTCGGCGAGAAAGCTGCTCGCCCGCCGGAACAAGACCTGGCTCAGACACAGGCTTTGCTAAGAAGACCTCTGCAGTAGGGTATCTTTGCCCAAGCGCTATCTTCCCATTCAATCCTCAAAAATCTCTTTTCCTGCGGGTTCGCGACGAATAGAATCGGGGACTTGATCCGGAGGTGTTCTCATGAGGAAACGCTGTCCTGCGATCTTCATCGCGATGGGATTGTTTGCCGCATTCGTCAGTTTCCATGCGATGCGCGCCGCCGATTCTCAACCGTACGATTCGGGCCTGCTGAAAGGCCTGAAGTGGAGGCTGGTCGGCCCTTTCCGTGGAGGGCGCGTGCTCGCCGTCACCGGCGTGCGCGGCGAACCGAACGTCTTCTACTTTGGCGGCGTGAGCGGCGGCGTGTGGAAGACGAGCGACGGTGGACAAAATTGGCAGCCGCTCGCCGACAAGGAACCGATCGTCTCGATCGGCAGCATCGCGCTATCTGACTCCGACCCGAACGTCGTTTACGTAGGCACAGGCGAGGGCTGTCCCCGCGGAGACATCAGCTACGGCAATGGCATGTGGAAATCGCTTGATGGGGGCAAGACCTGGGTGCACCTCGGGCTCGAAGACACGCAGACGATTCCCAAGGTCATTGTGAATCCCCATAATCCGAATGAAGTTTTTGTGGCCGCTCTCGGCCATGTTTACGGTTCCAATGCCGAACGCGGCGTCTACAAATCAAGCGACGGCGGCAAGACGTGGAAGAAGGTGCTTTATAAGGACGAGAAGACCGGCGCCGTTGACCTCACTTTTGCCGCCTCGAATCCGCACGTGTTGTTTGCCGCAATGTGGCAAATGAGTCGAACGCCCTACGGCCTCACTAGCGGCGGACCGGGGAGCGGCCTGTACAAGTCGACCGATGATGGCGAAACCTGGAAGCAGCTCACGGAGCACGGACTCCCCAAGGGTGTTTGGGGCCGCGTGGGAGTTGCCGTCTCCGGCGCAGACCCTCAACGAGTCTATGCGCTCATCGAAGCGGCGGAAGGTGGTCTTTACCGCTCGGACGACGGCGGCGAAAGCTGGAGCCGCGCTAATCAGGACCATCGCTTCACCCAGCGCGCCTGGTATTTCACCCACGTTTTTGCCGACCCCAAGAATGTCGACACGGTCTACATCCTCAACACCGGAATGTACCGCTCCACGGATGGTGGCAAGACTTTCTCGCCGCTGGGCGCGCCGCACGGCGACCATCATGGCTTGTGGACCGATCCCGACAACCCGGAGCGAATGATCAACGGCAATGACGGCGGAGCGACGGTCTCGCTCGACGGAGGGAAAACCTGGTCCACACAGCAAAACCAGCCTACGGCGCAGTTCTATCACGTGATTGCCGACAATCGCTTTCCTTACTACATCTACGGCGCGCAGCAGGACAATTCCACAGTGGCGATTGCCAGCGAGGGTGAAGACGGCGTCATCGACCGTCCCGATTGGTACCCAGTCGGCGGCGGCGAAAGCGGCTACATCGCGCCTGATCCGGCGGACCCGAACATCGTCTTTGCCGGTTCGTACGACGGCTACATCAGCCGCTACAATCGTCGTACTTGGCAGGAGCAGGATGTTAGTCCTTGGCCCGACAATCCCATGGGTTCGGGAGCAGCCGACCTGAAGTACCGCTTCCAGTGGACGTTTCCCATCGTCATCTCGCCGCATGACCCGAACATAATCTACGCGGGCGCGCAGGTGATCTTCAAGTCTGCGGACGCTGGACAAAGCTGGACGGTGATCAGCCCCGACCTCACACGCAATGACAAATCCAAGCAGGCATCTTCGGGCGGGCCGATCACTCAGGACAACACAAGCGTGGAATACTACGACACCGTGTTCACGATTGCCGAATCGCCTGTTCAGAAGAACCTCATTTGGACCGGTAGTGACGATGGTCTCGTGCATCTCACGCGCGAAGGCGGCCGCAACTGGACCGACGTCACACCGCAAGCCATGCCGGAATGGAGCCTGGTGAGTCTCATCGAGGCTTCCCCACACGACGCGGGCACAGCTTACCTGGCTATTGACCGGCATCGTCTCGACGATCATCGTCCTTACATTTACAAAACGAACGATTACGGCAAAACCTGGTCGAAAATCGTCGAAGGCCTTCCGGACGGCAGCTATGTGCACGCGGTGCGAGAAGATCCCAAGCGCAAGGGCCTCCTCTATGCCGGGACCGAATCGGGCGTGAGCGTCTCCTTTGATGACGGAGAGCACTGGCAGTCGCTGCAGTTGGAAATGCCCTCTGCGCCGGTGCACGACCTGATCGTGAAGAGCGATGACCTCGTGGTGGCAACACACGGCCGGGCCTTCTGGATTCTTGATGATCTTACGCCGCTGCGCCAGTTGACTCCCGAAGTGGCCTCTGCTGACGCCCACCTGTTCACGCCGCGTCCGGCCCTGCGCTCGCACGGCGGCGGCTTTCCCTCGCACGGCGCCGTGGGGCAAAATCCGCCTGGAGGAGCCGTCCTTTACTATACCTTGAAGAACCCGCCCAAGAGCGAAGGCGAAACGTCGGGCAAGCCGACGGCGGGCGCGGCCGAGCAGAGCACCAACACAACTTCGGCGCAAAGCGGCGAAACTGGAAAGCCCGCGGCCGAGAATCAGGTCCAGATTCAGATCCTCGACGGCAAGGGTCACGTGATTCGACAGTATCCGCCGAGGCAGACTGCTGAGAACGAAGGTCCGAGCGAATTTCCGGAGTTTCACAGGCCCAGTCACGCTCCGCCTGCGGAGAAGGGGCTGAACCGGTTCGTCTGGGACCTTCGCTACGAGCCTGCCACCCGAGTGCAGGGAAGCGCCCATTGGGGCGGAAGCGGCGAAGGACCTCAGGCGGTGCCTGGTTCCTATCAAGTGAAACTGACGGTCGAGGGCCGCTCGTACACAGCGCCTCTCGAAGTCAAGCTCGATCCGCGAATCACGCCGTCCCAAGCGGACCTTGAGAAGCAGTTTGATCTGGCGATGAAAATCCGGGACCGGGTGAGCGAGGACCACGACGCCGTCAATCAGATTCGCAGTGTCCGCTCGCAGCTCAACGAGCTGAAGAAGAGGCTGGCCGGCGACAGCCAGGCCAAGAACGTTATCGATGCCGCGAACGCGCTCGACAAGAAAATGACGCCGATTGAGGAGAAGCTGCTTCAGGTCAAGTCGAAGAGTTCGGAAGATCCGCTGAATTACCCCATTCAACTTGATGACAAGCTGGCGGCTCTGGGAAGCGCGGTGCAGAGCGCGGATGCGGCGCCGACGGCGCAAAGCTATACCATTTTCGAGGTGCTGAACAGCGATCTGGACAACGAGCTTGCCGCCTGGCGCCAGATTCGCACCCAGGATCTTGCCGCGCTGAATGAGCTGGCGCGCAAGGGCAACCTGCCCCTAATCGCGGTGCCGGAGCAGCCGCCGGCCGACAGCACCCCGCAGGCCCGGTGACACGCTACCCAGACCGCACGCAAGTGCGAAGGAATCCGTGCGTCCGTCAGATGAAGAGTTCCTCTTCCTGACGAGCGCGCTCCCCGGCGGGCGAGCGGCGTTTACCCAAGAAAAAGTCGAGGCCGCGGCGCAAGCCCGCCAGCAATGCTGACAGTTCGCGAACCGGGACGAGCACGCCGCGCTCGACAGCGTCCACGGCTCGCTGCATCTTCTCGAGCGTTGCGGTCAGCAATTCGTCCGCGTGAACCGCCTGCTCCCGAAACCGGTCCACAAGTTCGGCGGCCACGGCGTCAGTCGACTGAGTGCGCTCGCGAAGAATTGTGCTGATGCCGGCCAGGTTGCCGAGAATGACGCTAACCGGCTCGCGCACGGCTTCGGCGACGGCACGGACTGAGCGTAGGAGAGGGTGAAAATTCTCCTGGACGCCCGCCTCGATTCGAATCACCACCTCGCGGAGCTGGCGCAGGGCCTGGAAGATCGCGAATAGAATTGCCGCCTGGAGCAGCACCGCGACTGCGGTGACGATCACGAAAGCAGTGAGCACTCCGTCATTCGCCATAGAACGTCACGCCGGCCGTGGTTTCGCCTTCTCGTCCTGATAAGCCTGTTTACCGGCTTCGATCGCGGCTGATAGTTGGTCCTTCTGCTGCGTCACCAAATCCTTGGCTTTCTCGACAAGTTCCTCAGCTTGGCGGCGCACCTCGCGCCCCCTCGCCGACACGTAGCCGCGGCCCTCGTCCGCCTTCCGGCCCAGATAATCTCGCGCCTCGTCGCCCGAAGCTGGGGCAAACAGCAGTGCAATGATGGCCCCAATACCCAGACCGGCGAGAAAGCAGCCTACCTTCGATCCAAAGTTGCTATCTTCACTCATGGGTTACCTCCTCACACTAGACCCGTCACAAACTTCGATGAAAACACCCGGCTCTTGGCCGCTACTCGGCGCGAACCGCAAGGTCGGGGTTTTAACCACCCCTTTCCCGGCACGAAAGAATCGAGGTTCTGGTACCTAACCACACGGTCAGTTTACTGGAAACCATAGACATTGCAAGAGAAAAACCGAACCTGTTGATGTACTGGGTACCGAATTCGACAGCGGCTCGGCTCTTAACCTTTCACTTTTAACCGTCAACTGGCGCCTGGCCCGGCTAAACCGGATCAAACGGAATTGAGGTACTCCCGGATGGTCTTGGCCTCGGTCGGCCGAACCACCTGGCTGAGTTCCTCGGCCGAAAGCCCCTTGAGCGCCGTGACGCTGCCAAACTGGCTCAGCAACTTGCGGGCGGTCTTCTCACCCACGCCGGGTATCTTCAGCAACTCCGAGGTGAGTTCACGACCCGAGCGCCGCGCGCGGTGAAAGGTGACCGCGAAGCGGTGCGCTTCGTCGCGGATTTGCTGGACGAGGTGCAGAGCCGGAGAATGGTGGTCCAGCGCAATAGGTTCGTCTTCGTGCCCCAGCACGAACAGAATTTCCTCCTTTTTGGCGATGGCCGCCATCGGCTGATTGATGATGCCGAGACTTTCGAGCGCCTCCGCCGCGGCGTGAAGCTGGCCCAGGCCGCCATCAATGAGGATCACATCCGGCAGCGTCTCTTGCTCCTCCTGCAGTCGCCGGTAGCGGCGGCCGACCACTTCCCGCATGCTGGCGAAATCGTCATTCGCGGGGCTGTTGCGGACGATGAACTTGCGGTAGTCCGACTTCTTCATCTTGCCGGCTTCCCACACCACCATTGAGGCAACCACGTCTGACCCTTGGATGTGGGAGATGTCGAAACACTCGATGCGCTGGGGCGCCCGCTCGAGCTCCAGCGCTTCGGCGAGCTGTTGCGCCATCTCGCGCGCGGGAGGATTCACCATCCGGAAGCGGCGCGTGAAAGAATGAATGGCGTTGCGCGCCACCAGTTCCACCAGCGCGTGCTTGGCGCCGCGCTGCGGCACAGCGATGCTCACCCTCCGGCCGCGCTTTTCCGAAAGCACTTCTTCCAGCAGCTCGCGGTCCTCGAAGTCCACCGGCACGTGGATGCTGTGAGGCAGGTAGGGCTGGTCAAGATAAAGCTGCTTGATGAGCGAGGAGAAAAAGGCGGCGGGCTCGAACGCCTCCACATCCTCCCAGAAGAACTCGCGCCGGTCTGCCACGCGCCCTCCGCGGACGTGGAAGAGATTGACAGCCACCAGTGGCCCTTCCTGGTGAAAGCCGAAGTAGTCTGCGTCATGCCCTTCAGTGGCTTCCATCTTCTGCCGTTCGCGAAGCTGCTCAAGGGTGGTGATCTGGTCGCGATAGCGCGCCGCCTCCTCGTAGCGCTGGTTCTCGGCGGCCGCGGCCATGACCTCGCGCAGGTCGCGTAGGAGCTCATTCACACGCCCCTCCAGCAGCATGCGGACGTGGCGCACGGCCTCGCCATAAGCCTCGTCGGTCGTGAATCCCTCGACGCACGGGCCCACGCACCTCTTGATGTGGTATTCCAGGCACGGGCGCGGATGAAAACGCGTCAGGTCAACTTTGCACGAAGGCACGCGGAACGAGCGATGGATGAAATCCACCACGCGATAGGCAAGATTTGCAGGGAAATAGGGCCCGAAGTAGAGGGAACCGTCCTTGCGTAGCCGCCGCGTGACGTAGACGCGTGGCCATCGCTCGCCCAGGGTCAGCTTGATGTGAGGAAAACTCTTATCATCGCGTAGCAGAATGTTATAGCGCGGCTGGTAGCGCTTGATGAGGTTGTTCTCGAGAGCCAGAGCCTCCTTCTCATTATCCACTAGGATAGTCTCGAGGTCGGAGGCGGCCTCCAGCATGAGGTCGCGTTTTACGTCAGGGGTCCGCGAGTCCTGAAAGTACGAGCGCAGCCGCAAGCGCAAGGATTTCGCCTTGCCCACGTAAATCGCCTTTCCGGTGTCATCTTTGAAGATGTAAACACCCGGCCGCAGCGGCGCCGCCTCTGATTTTTCGCGCAAAGTCATGTGATTGAAAGCCCCACCTCAATTATATCCCGCGGGCGGCAGAGGCTTCGAAGCGTGTGACCGGACTCTGAAGCGCGCCCTTTCAGGGCCTCACTCTTTCCGATGTGATGCGGCCTCCACACCCAGGGCTGCGGACAAGCAGGTTTGGGTGCAGTGGAAAGCGTGCGGAAACGAGGTCGCTTGGGCTTGGCGCTTCGCGTGACGGCAGCTTGTGGGGTTAGGAATCGATTGTTGAGTTCGCAGGTGGGCCAGCGACAGGCTCGGTCAGTCCTTGGCGGTGCGCTCCAAGCCTTTTGGGCAACTGCTCAGGAGACGGCGGCGCGTGCCGCGCTGGGCTTTATGTTCTGATTCATGCAGAAAAAGTTCGTCGGGTCGTACTTTTCTTTCAGCGCTGCGAGGCGTTCGTATTTTTCGCCGTACGCGGCTCGGACGGCGTCTTCCGTAAGGTCACTCAGGTAGTTGATATAGGCGGCCCCGGCCCGATACGGCCCCATCGCATCCCACAGTTCGCGCGTCCAGCGGATGTTTTTCTCGGAGTCTACCGGATCTGTCCAGGCGGCAGTGACGGCGAGGTTGTAACGCCACTGGCGATGCCCGAACGCCGTCGCATCGGCGGGCACGCGGCTGAACGCGCCGTCGCCGTTGTGCTCGATCACGATCACGGTGTGCGGCGACGGAGTCCTAGCATAGAAATCGAGCAGGGTATCGATAGCGTCGTCGCTGAGCGACTTCAGGAAGCTCGATTTCCAGTAAGAATATCGCCCGCGCGGCCACAGGAAGTCGGCCATGCCCTGGGCGGCGCTGTAGGGCATGCGCTGGTAGATGTCGGCGGCAGGCGGACCGAACCCGCGCAGGGGTTGAAGCGCGCGCTCGCCTTCCTCGATCGGGCCCACGTACACTCCGCCCATGGCGGCAATCCCCGGTCGCAACACGTCGGGCAAGGGAAGTTCGGGCGGGGGTGTAAACAGCAAGGCGCCGTTGCTCATCGCTTCGGGCGCCGTCTCTTCGTATTGGCGCCAGAAGCGCAGGGCTTCGCGGCCCTTCAAGAGCGGATGAAGCACGAGGCCGGCGAGCACCGTGCCAGCCGGGTGCGCTTGAAATTCAAAAGAGGTGACAATGCCGAAATTGCCCGCGCCGCCGCGGAGGCCCCAGAACAGGTCCGCATTCTCGGTAGCGCTGGCCCGCAGGAACTCGCCCCCGGCGGTCACGACGTCGGTCGAGAGCAGATTGTCGAGGGCCAGGCCGTGCTTGCGAACCATCCAGCCGAGGCCGCCGCCCAAGGTCAGGCCACCGATGCCCGTCGTGCCAACGTAGCCTCCCGTGGCGGCCAGGCCGAAGGCCTGCAGCTCATGGTTCAGCTCGCCCCAGGTCACGCCCGGTTCCGCGCGCGCCGTGCCCCGGGCAGGGTCGGCGTGAATGCCCTTCATGGCGGATAGATCGATCACCAGCCCGTCGCACAGGCTGATGCCGGCCACGTTGTGGCCGGTCCCCCGGACCGAGACCGGAACGCCGTGCTGGCGCGCAAATTTGACCGCCCCGATCACGTCGGCCACTCCAGCGCAGCGCGCGATCATCGCTGGAGTTTTGTCAATCATAGCGTTGTGAATCCTGCGCGCTTCGTCGTAGCCCGGTTGGCCGGGTAGCAGCAGTTGTCCGCGAAGCGAGCTGCGGAACTCATTCACGGCAGCTTCAGGGATCATAGCTCTCCGATGGCGCCAGGCTTTGAGATAGAAGGGAGCAGTTCCCTATCGGCGTCGCTGGACTAAAGAACGTCATAGCTAATTGCGCATACCCGTCGCTGTCGCCGACGCTCAGTATAACTCACATCCTGCCTCACCCGGCGCCTCTCGCCACCCTGTCTCCCAAGGAAGCAACAACCTCATTTGGGTGTGTCTTTCTCGCGACTTGGCGGGCGGCAAGCTTTCGCGCGCAGTCGAGAATAAAAGCCCGGTCAGACTCGTCCATCTTGCCCATTAGGAGTTTAAGCTGCAGCAGAAACCTCGCGTCGCTGCCTTCGGCGCTGCTCGCTTGGGCGAGTTCTTCAAGAGTCAGTGGAGATTTGCCTCCAGCGGCTACCGGTGCGGGCTGATCCCGGACAGTGCAGAAGAACCGGTACATCGGTATGTCCAGAGCGGCTGCGAAGCGGTGCAAAGTCTCAACCGAGGGAACGGTATGGCCATGTTCCACTCTCGAAATATAACCACGCCGCATTCCCGTGCTTCGTGAGATGTCGCCTTGCGTGATGCCTTTTTGCGTCCGAATTGTACGGATTCTCTGACCGATGGACACGCATCTGACTCCTGTCAAAAGGGGTTCGATTCCAGAGAGCGTCTGGCCTTCCGAAGCCGTGTACGGCTGATTGCGAATGGGCTGCCGTCGCGGCTGAAGAGCGCCGGCCTCAACGAAATGCGTGCTCGCCGCACTCTAGCAGGCTGCGAAGAAGGCGATTTAGAGCCGCGGGCGGGGCGGGGAGCCGGAGTAAAGCCCCGCCCTTCCGAATCTGGCCCCCAAAACTTCCTACCGCAGCCCGCTAGAGTAAGGCGAGCGCCTTTGTAGCTGCTTTCATACTCGGCAACGCGTCTTCCGCCTTTACCGGGCATTGTTGGGCGCGTCCATCGGGCTCCGCTATTCCCGTCGGCCTGGCCTAGCGGCCTCGTAACACCACGAGGCTAATTGCCTGATGTTCCCACGTCATGGGCGGCGCCGCACTCCGCAGTGAATGGCTCGGGGACAATCACCACGAAGTGCACGCCGACCCCATGCAGTAGAGGTGAGTCTTGCACGTCTCTGCGTGCATTTTCGCTTTGATGCCTTTGCAAGTTCGTAGCCAACGGTGAGCGGGGAAAGAGTGGAAAAGAGGATGAGCGGTGCGATTCGTAGCGCGCCCTGCGTTAAGCGGGCTAAGTCACGCATCCGAACGTGCCCGCGAAGGAGCCCGAAACGGCGTACCGGCATGGTGTGCAGTACGCTCCGACCTGCACGTATTGTCTCAAAAGAGGCAGTACTGCCTCAAATGGGACAGTCTGTCTGCCACTCGCGGGTTTCTTGCACAACTGAAACAGCGCCTCCTAGGTCGCCTTTCAGGCCCCGTACGCGCGTTTCGGGGCCCGCCGTACGGTCATCGTGGCGTTGGGCAACACGGTTGCCATAGTGCGCTGCGAAAACGGGTTCGAGCCTCGGAACGGCGAGTCGGTCGAATTGAGGACGTGCGGAAATTCATTGTAGACTTTGGACTGCCGGCAGCTTCTTCGTTCCGAGGGGCCCGAGTGGGGGAAACAGTCTTGCCAAGCACTGCTGCTTCGGACACGGTCGCGGAGATGGGCCAAGGGCGGGTGTACGCCTGGCGTTGGCAAATCGCTCTGGCAGCAGCAGTTGGAACTATCGGAATTTTTCACCACGCGGTGCCCCAAACGTCGGTTCACTGGGTCTACATCTTACAGCGCGCGTACTACGTCCCGATTGTGCTCGCGGGCCTGAAGTGGGGTTGGCGCGGCGGAATGGGGTTCGCTCTGTTGTCGGGGGCCGCTTTTGCAATCGGTCAACCGCCGATCTGGAGCGTCCGCGCTGTAGAGGTGATGGACCAGTGTTTGGAAATCGGAGTGTTCTGTCTCGTCGGGCTGACGGCCGGCGTGCTGACGGACAAGCAAAGAAAGCAGCAACGCGCCCTTCAGATTACGACCGACCAATTGCGCCGGGCCCACCAGGAATTACAGGAGAACTTTGAGAGCATGAAGCGCGCGGATCGCCTGTCAGCTCTGGGTCAACTCTCAGCAGGACTCGCTCACGAAATCCGCAACCCGCTGGCCAGCATTGAAGGCGCCGTAACTGTTTTGCAGCGCGAGAGCCCTTCGGAGGAAAGGCGTCTGGAATTTCTGGACATCATCCACAAGGAAAGCCGGCGCCTCAATCGCTTGCTGAACTCCTTCCTCAACTTTGCGAAACCTCGAGAGCCGGATCTCCAAGAGGTGGAAATCGACGATCTGTTGGAATCAGTGATCAGCCTGGCGCGGCACGCGGACGGAAGCGGCCGACTGGAACTGAGAAAGGAGATCCACTCCGGGACGTCACGGTTGAAGTGCGACCCCGAACAAATGAAGCAAGTTTTCTTGAATCTCGTCATGAACGCAGCCCAGGCGATGCCCCGCGGCGGAACCGTGGTGCTTGCAGCGCGGCGCGAGAAAGGCCGGATCCTCATCGACGTAGAAGACGAAGGACCTGGAATCAGCCGGGATGAGGTCGAGCGGGTCTTCGATCCGTTCTTTACCACCAAGGATGCTGGCACCGGCTTGGGCCTCTCCGTCGCGCACCAGATCGTAAGGCAGCACGGAGGAGGATTGACCATTACGCGAAACTCACCCGCTGGGGCCACGTTCAGGGTTTCGCTTCCCTTGGATAACTGA
This sequence comes from Terriglobia bacterium, assembly GCA_035578005.1. Classification (GTDB taxonomy): domain Bacteria; phylum Acidobacteriota; class Terriglobia; order UBA7540; family UBA7540; genus Gp13-AA77. The sequence goes on along the minus strand of DATJYK010000150.1, from coordinate 1,610 downwards.
TCATCATGACCAAGAACAGGATTCTCATCGTTGACGACGACTCGAGCCTGCGAAGGGTATTGGAAGTCCAACTCGAGCAGGAAGGGTATGCGGCGGTTTCGGCGGGCTCGGCGCAACAGGCGCTGTCGATGCTGCAGGTGCAAGGTTATGACCTCGTCGTCGCCGACTTGAAGATGCCCGAATGCTCCGGCATCTCGCTTCTCAGACAGATTCGGTCGCAATACCCGGAGACCGTGATCATCATCCTTACAGCGTTCGGCACGGTGGAGACCGCCGTTGAAGCGATGAAAGCCGGCGCGTATGACTACCTCACGAAGCCCGTGCATCCGGACGAGCTGTCCCTGGTGGTTCGCCGTGCTCTCGAGCACTCCCTTCTGGTTAAGGAAGTTCAGGCCTTGCGGGCAAGCCTCAATGAGAAATACGGATTCGACAACATTCTCGGGCGCTCCGACGCTTTGCTGCAGGTTCTCGACACGGCAACCAGGGCCGCACCCACCAACTCGACGATTCTGCTTCGAGGAGAGACGGGGACGGGAAAGGAACTCCTCGCCAAGGCGATTCACTTCAACAGCTCCCGAAAAGGCAAACCCTTCGTCACCATCAATTGCGCGGCGATTCCCAAGGAGCTGCTGGAGTCGGAGCTGTTCGGTCATAAGAAGGGCGCTTTCACCGGCGCGGTCATGGATAAGAAAGGCAAGATCGAAATGGCCGACGCAGGAACGTTGTTCCTGGACGAAATTGGCGACATGCCGCTGGAACTCCAGGTGAAGCTCCTGCGATTGATCCAAGAAGGTGAAATCGAGAAGCTGGGCAGCGAGGGAACTCACAAGGTGGATGTGCGGATTATTGCCGCCACCCACCGGGACCTGCAGGCGATGATTGAGGATGGAACGTTTCGAGAGGATCTTTACTACCGGCTGGCCGTGATTCCTTTGACCGTGCCTCCTCTTCGCGAACGGCCCGAGGACATCCCGGAACTTGTACAGCACTTCTTTTCCGTCAGCAAGCAGACGAACGGACGCCCGGAGCTCACGATGCCTCAAGCCTTGCTCCCCTATTTCACCCAGTATCGCTGGCCGGGGAACATCCGTGAGCTCGAGAATGTGGTGGAACGGGTGGTTGCCTTGGCTCGCGGCGAAGCCATCACGATCCAGGACTTGCCGCCCTTCCTTCGACGGGACCGGGGCGGTCTGGAAAGTGTGGAAATCGATCTCCCGTCGCAGGGAATTAGCTTGGACGGCATCGAGAAGGAACTCATCCTGAAGGCCCTGGAAAAGTGCCACTGGAACCAGACTCATGCCGCCCGTTACCTTGACATCAGCCGTAAGACGCTCATCTATCGCATGGAACGGCACGGCATCCACAAACCGCAAGCCTTTCAAGTGGCTGATGACTGACGGCGCCAGCCTGCCACCCCGCGAATTTATCGAGAATGCATAAGTGGGTGCAGCCCATAAGGGCACGGCTTCAGCCCAATACTGTTCACTTTAGTATTCTGATGCATTGCGCGACCTCAACCCGAACCTTACTCAGTTTCTGGCGCCGACGCGTGGGGAACTTACTCTGTTGTCGCCGCACCCCTCGCGGGCGCTGCAACCCTCGACTCGACA
>DATJYK010000149.1:0-2065 GCA_035578005.1 Terriglobia bacterium | reverse complement strand
ACTGGCAATCTTGTTCCCGAAGGAGCGGTGGTGAAGGTGTCCGGACACGAGAGGCTTCATCATCGCGGACCCGCACGCGTCTTCGAACGGGAAGAAGATGCCATGCAGGCGGTCACCCACAAGCGCATCAAGCCGGGCGATGTGGTGGTGATCCGTTACGAGGGACCGCGCGGCGGACCGGGCATGCGCGAGATGTTGGGGGTGACGGGCGCCATTGTAGGAGAAGGCTTGGGTGAGACGGTCGCGCTGGTGACGGACGGCCGCTTCAGCGGCGCTACGCGCGGCCTGATGATCGGTCATGCGGCGCCCGAAGCAGCGCGCGGAGGGCCCATTGCCGCCATCGCCGAGGGCGATACGGTAGTGATCGATATCGACGCTCGCCGGCTCGATGTGGAATTGAGTGAGCAGGAGCTCGCCAAGCGCCTGGCAAAATGGACGGCGCCCGAGCCGCGCTACAAAACGGGCGTATACGCCAAGTATGCTGCGCTGGTGAGTTCCGCCTCCGAGGGGGCCATCACGAGCGCGGTTTCTTGAAAGCAGGCGGTCCCTGTGACAGAATGGGACGCATCTATGACAGCATCGCTGACCATTGAGCGCGGTCGTGTCCCATGTGAAGGCCGCGAAGCGCCACGAAGACAGGAGAAGCTTTGCATCCCGATCTCGCAACGGTGAAAGAACTCCAGGAGGTCGATGGCACCATCGCCACCCTCACGTCTCGGATTGAAGCCATACCTTCGCAAATCAAAAAGATTGAAGATCAGTTGAACGCCTTTCTGCACGACCACGAGGAACACAAGAACCGGCTAGCCGCTAACCAGAAGGAACGGCGCGATCTCGATGCCGACATTCAGATGATCCGCGGCAAAATCTCCAAACATCGGGACCAGCTCTATGAGATGAAGACGAACGAAGCTTACAAGACCATGCTTCACGAAATCGAGGGCGAGGAAGCGAAGATTCGCGGCATCGAGGACCAGGTGCTCGAACGGATGGAGGAGGCTGAGCAGCTTGACCGGATGGTGCACGAAGCGGCGGCGCGGCTGGAAGGCGAGAAGCAGCGCGTGGCCAATGAGAAGAAGCAACTCGAGACAGAACGCGCCAATGACGAAGCCCTGCGCCGGGAAGCCGACGGACGGCGCAAAACTCTCGCGGCCGCACTCAGTGAGACAACGCTTCGCTTGTACGAGAAGACGCGAAAATCTCGCGGCACGGCCGTGGTTCAGGTCATTGATGGATCCTGCGGAGGCTGCCACGTTAAGTTGCGGCCGCAGTTTTACAACGAAGTGCGATCGAGCGACGCCCTGCTGACGTGCGAATTGTGCGGCCGGATTCTGTACCATGTCCCGCCCTCGGTGGGCGAGGATATTGGCGAAGGCACGCGCGTTTCCATGTAGTGCGCAGCTTGGGGCAGGCTTGCCTCGCGTTGCACGCTGATTCCCAGTCCATCCACAGTATGAGTTCCCAGAACGAAATGGCCGAACTTGTAGCGCATATCGACGGCGGCTCGCGAGGCAATCCCGGACCAGCAGCATTTGCCGCCGTGATAAAGACAGTGGACGGCGAACTGGTGGACGAAGTCAGCGGCTTTCTCGGACGGGCCACCAACAACGTGGCGGAATATCAGGCGCTGCTAGCTGCATTGGACTATGCCCTCGCGCACAAGTGCCGCAGGTTGCGCGTGCTTGCTGATTCGGAGTTGCTTGTTCATCAAATCAACGGCGTATACAAAGTCAGAAATCAGAATCTGAAGCCGCTGTATGACAGAGCGAAGCACTTGATATCGCGTATCGAATTCTTCTCCATTAAGCACGTCTACCGGGAAGAGAATCGCGAAGCTGACCGACTGGCAAACCGGACAATGGACGCTGCCGGTCAGGCGCGGCATGGCAGCTTTCGCGACGACAGCCGTGCGCGATGGCGTGAAGATGCGTGATTCTGTCTGGCCTGTCTCCGCTTGATGCCTAACCTGCATTTCTCACCGGGATGCGAAAAGGGCGGGGCTTCAGCCCCGCCGTTACAACGTTGGTTTGATATTTGACGTGTTCCGCTCTCGGCGCAGCTTGCC
>DATJYK010000148.1:0-17708 GCA_035578005.1 Terriglobia bacterium | reverse complement strand
GCTTCGGCGTCGGCGAAGAAGCGTCCCACGTTGTAGTCAGCGATGATGCCGTTTCCGCCGCACACCTCGCGGGCCCAAGCGACCGTCTCGCGGCACTTGGCCGTGCAGAACGCTTTCGAAAGTGCCGCATGCGCGTCGGTCATCTTTCCTTCGGCCTCCAGTTGAGCCATGCGAACCACCAGGCACTGCGAAGCAGTAATGTTGCCGAGCATCTTGGCGAGGAGATCCTGCACGAGCTGAAACGAGCCGATCGGTTTTCCAAACTGCAAGCGCTCTTGCGCGTACTTGAGAGCGTTCTCGTAGGCGCCCATGGCACAGCCCGTCGCTTCCCAGCCGACGAAATAGCGGGTGCCACGCAAGACCCTGGCTGTGTCCCGAAACGAGTTATCTTCTTGAAGACGGTTCTCCTCCGGCACCCGGCAGTTCTCCAGCGTGATCTGCCCGTTCTGGACTACCTTGAGTGCAATCTTGTTCTGCATCTTTTCAACTTTGAAGCCCGGAGTTGTCTTGTTCTCGACGATGAATCCCCTGACTTGATTGTCCGCGAGGTCGCGCGCCCAAATAATTGAAATGTCGCACCACGGGGAGTTACCGATCCATCGCTTCTGGCCGTTGATGATCCAGGTGTCGCCTTCACGTTTCGCTGTCGTTGTCAGGCCTCCAGATGCTCCGGATCCCACCAGCGGTTCCGTGAGGCCGAAGCAGCCGATCGTCTCCAAGCGAGCCATTGGCGGCAGCCACTTCTTTTTTTGCTCTTCTGAACCGCCGAAGTAGATGGAAGACATGGCCAGGCCGCAGTGCACGCCGAAAAAGGTCGCAATCGACGTGTCGACGCGTGCCATCTCCATGGCAACCAGACCGGCCAGCAACCCGCTTCCTCCTCTGCAGCCGTAGCCCTGCAGGCCAACGCCGCCAAGGTTGAGTTCCTTGAGTGCCGGCAACAGCTCGAAAGGAAACGAATCCTCGATCCAATATTTCGTGATGATCGGCGCAACCTTGGTCTCCATGAAGGTGCGCACCTGCTTCACGACCGCCAGCTCCTCCGCCGGAAGGACCTCGACAAGCTCGAAAAAATCACTGTTGGGTGCGGGAAGGGGCTTCTGCGGTTTCGGCATCGTGATGGGCTTTGGCATGGTTGCCATGAAGAATCCTCCTGGTTATGAGCGCCTCGTTTTTCTCAGGCGAAACAGTAAGAGCAGTCCGTTTGCCAAACGCATCACGTGTGCAGTTCGCTGAAAAGTGCATCTTTTCTCGATCTCGTCTTGCAGCTGTTCAAGGTCTGACGAATATCTGGCTTTTTGACTTTTGACTCTTGCATAGAAGTTGACATGCGTTTCGGATTCGCCTGCTGAAGCTCAGGCAGGCAGAAGGAGAGCTGGCATCGTAATTGCTATTTCAGAAGTGCAACTAGAGTTGCCGAGATATGGCGGCGTTCAGAACGATCAAATTGACTCGCCATTTCCGAATCCAACTTGTGAAAGAGAGAATCCTGATGTCAAAGCCTGAACGCTTTACCAATGCAACCGGGGCGCCCGTAGCGGACAATACGAACATTTTGACAGCCGGCCGTCGTGGTCCCGCGCTACTGCAGGACATCTGGCTGATCGAGAAGCTCGCACACTTTGATCGCGAGGTCATCCCTGAGCGCAGGATGCACGCCAAGGGCTGGGGTGCGTACGGAACGTTCACGACGACTCACGACATCACGAACTACAGCAAGGCAGCGATTTTTTCGGAGGTTGGAAAGCAGACACCAATGTTCGCGCGCTTTTCGACCGTCGCTGGGGAACGCGGGGCCGCCGATGCGGAGCGCGACATTCGCGGGTTCGCACTGAAGTTCTACACGGAGGACGGAAACTGGGACATCGTTGGAAATAATACTCCCGTCTTTTTCTTTCGTGATCCTCTGCGCTTCTCGGATCTCAATCACGCCATCAAGCGCGACCCCCGCACCGGTCTTCGCAGCGCTCAGAATAACTGGGATTTCTGGACTCTCCTTCCCGAGGCACTCCACCAGGTCACTATCGTTATGTCCGAGCGCGGCATTCCAAAGTCGTTCCGAAATATGCATGGCTTCGGAAGCCACACTTTCTCGATGTTCAATGCCGAGAACAAGCGAGTTTGGGTAAAGTTCCACTTCCGCACACAGCAGGGCATTGAAAACCTCACGGACGAAGCCGCTGCCGCGCTTGTAGCGAATGACCGCGAGAGCCATGGCCGGGATCTGTTTGAAGCGATCGAGCGTGGAGATTTTCCGCGTTGGACACTTTTCATTCAGGTTATGACAGAGGCGCAGGCAAAGACACACAAACACAATCCCTTTGATCTGACCAAAGTCTGGCCCAAAGCTGATTACCCACTGATCGAAGTTGGCGTCATGGAACTCAATCGCTATCCGGAAAACTATTTCGCAGAAGTGGAGCAAGCCGCCTTCTCTCCGGCGAATGTGGTCCCCGGAATTGGCTTCTCTCCTGACAAGATGCTGCAGGCACGCCTGTTCTCATATGGTGACACCCATCGGTACCGCCTGGGGGTTAACTTCAATCAGATCCCTGTGAACGCGCCGAAGTGCCCATTCCACTCCTATCACCGCGATGGCCAGATGCGCATCGATGGAAACCTCGGAGCGACCACGAGCTATAACCCAAATAGCCAGGGATTGTGGGACGACCAACCGGATTACGCTGAACCGGCGCTGGCACTCGAAGGGGACGCTGATCACTATGACCACCGCTTAGAAGAGGATCACTGGGAGCAACCGGGTAATCTTTTCAGAAAGATGACCTCTGAGCAAAAGCAGCGGCTTTTCGATAACACGGCGCGCGCGATCAATGGCGCTTCTCGGGCGGTATTGGCACGGCATGTTGCAAACTGCAGAAAAGCCGATCCCGCCTATGGCGCCGGGGTAGCGCAGGCGCTTGGCGTCAAGATTGAGGATATCGCCGCTTCACGTGAGACTGATCACGTCGCTGCGGATTAGGAGAAAAGGACGGGTGCACTGCAGCATGAAGCGAGCTACTGAATCTCCGTGTCTCTTTCCCAGCTGCTGCACCTGTCCGACAAATCTGACACCGCCCATCCAGAGGAGGCATGCGGAAGGAGCATCGCGAAAAGATGCTGTACGAGGCGCATGAAACGCTTTTCCTGAGGGCCAGCATTCCGGACTCGCTGGATACAGAAGCAAACACTCGGGGACTCTTCAGTTGTGACTCAAAAAGGCTGAGATTACCTCAATACCTACTCCGTGATTCTGAACTGACCCGAAGCCGTGAGATGGTTGGTCTCGCAGGGTTTGCCGTTAATGTCTCTCAAGAGTGCAGCTTCCTGAGGCGGGTGAGCGTCTCCGGTTTACACCCCACGCAAGGCGTGTCCGAGCTTGTTTCGCATGGCTGCGAGATAGGGCCTGGTCGAGGATGAAGGAGGGATCTCGAGAGGCAGCCACTCCGTCACGGATAGGCCGTAACCTTCGATGCCGACTAGCTTGCGGGGATTGTTGCTTAGAAGGCGCATGGAACGCACGCCGATTTCGCGCAGGATCTGCACTCCAATGCCATAATCTCGCTGATCCGCTTTGAAGCCCAGGCGTTCATTCGCCTCCACGGTGTCACAGCCTTCGTCCTGCAGACTGTAAGCGCGAATTTTGTTGGCGAGGCCGATCCCCCGGCCTTCCTGGCTCAGGTAAAGCAACACGCCGCGGCCTTCGGCCGCGATCCGGCACAGAGCTTTGTCGAGCTGCGCGCCACAGTCGCACCGTACGGAGCGCAGCACATCGCCCGTGAGGCATTGCGAGTGTACCCGCACCAGCACGTCCTGCCCATCTCCGATATCGCCGCACACAAGAGCGATGTGTGTCTGCTTGTCGATCTGATTCTCGAATGCATGCAGCCGGAACTCTCCGTATTCGGTCGGCAGCTTTGTGGAGGCTGCGCGTTTGACTACCGACTCCGTTCGCAGCCGATACTTGATCAAGTCGGCAACTGTGATCAGCAGGATGTTGTGGTGAAGCGCAAACTCACGGAGTTCGGGCACTCGCGCCATCGAGCCGTCGTCGTTCATGATCTCGCAGATAACGCCGGCAGGAGAAAGGCCGGCCAGCCGGGCCAGGTCCACAGCAGCTTCCGTTTGCCCGGTGCGTTCCAAGACTCCGGCGTTCCTCGCACGCAGCGGGAACACGTGCCCTGGGCGGATGAGATCCGCTGGCTTTGTCGCGGGATCAATGGCCGCAAGCACCGTAGCCGCTCGGTCCGCGGCTGAGATTCCGGTCGTCGTACGCTCCCTTGCCTCAATGCTGACACAGAACGCCGTCTCGAATCGCGAACTGTTATTGGACACCATCAGTGGAATTTGGAGCTCGTCGAGCCGCTCGGGCGTCATCGCGAGGCATATCAAACCACGGCCATACTTCGCCATGAAGTTGATGGACTCCGGGGTGATTTTCTCCGCCGCCATGGTGAGATCACCCTCGTTCTCCCGATCTTCATCATCGGCGACGATCACCATCCGGCCGGCGCGGATGGCCGCAATGGCTTCTTCGATGCGGGCGAACGACCCTGGGCAGTCGTCAGGAGCCGCATTTGCAAGTCGAAGCTCTGGCGCCGCATAGATGCTCATTTTGGGTGTGACCTCGAAGAATCTAAGCGACGAGTGGGCATGGTGGATGATCGCATTGACACGCGATTTCCACGTCTTCGCTCCCGGCGTCACGGCAAGCATTTCCACAATACTCTTCTCCGTCTGCCACTTCGCACAAGCAGGGAATGTGCGCGCATTTCCTGGCCTTCTGATCTTTCATGACAACTCCTTCAGTGGTTATTGGCGCCGTTAAGTTCTCGATATCAGGGCCAGAGCAGACCGTCAGCCGAGGGGCGCCAACGGTCCGCTCTCTTGCCCGGTTCGGATCTGGCCCACTCACCACGGTGCATTTGCAGTGCCAATACTCGTGTGTGTTTCATCCTTCACCCGCTTCTGCATTTACAAGTTAAATGTCGCAACTCCGTGGGTTCCGCAGGCACAGGTCGTGCGTGCAAATGCCAGGGAACAATTCGATGTCAAGATTTGGACTCCTCGTGCCTAAGCTCAGTCAACAGCCGCACCAGGTTTGACAGTGCAGGTTTGACACTTGAGGAAGGGCGTTTGGAGCGCATGAGCACCCTGCTTTCACCCACAACTTGCCAATACTTTACGCGGCCCGGTCGAGCGATGAGCATGGCCCCATCTGACAGCTACACTCTGTGTGGCTGACTCTTCTAGGTGCTGATCGGCATTCAGGCGAGTATCGATAACAGCATCGACACTCCGTGCGTTATCCCGGCGAAACGACGCCTCTTTCTATCTCGCTAACAAATAAGATTGACCTGCGATTTCCACCATCCCCGCTCCACATGACAGCCTTTGGCAACTCCCGTGCTTATCCCGAATCCAGTGGGAGGGCAACATGAACAGCAATTACGTATTCCTTTGTGGGGTCATGTGGTGCCAATACGGACAACAAGAGGCCGGCAGTGAGCTCATGAGAGCCGCTGAGTGCGGAGATCCAGACCTGAGCGCCCTTGCGCTGGCCATGCTGCACGAAGGCTGCAAATCCGGTCCACAGTTCCAACGAGCGAACTAACAGGCCAGCGAGAAGCTGGTGCGGAACGACTGATCAGCGCGACACCCGAGCAGTGGGGTGTTGATCGATACGAGGACAAATCATGGACATAAGGAATCTATCCTTGGACAAGCACCTTCTCTTGCAATTCAAGAGTGGCCTGCGAGAGCAGCAACGCGAACTGTTACACACAATCGAGAACGCCGAAAAGGACATACGGGACTTCTCGGCGCCAGTTCCTCTCGACCCCATCGACCTCTCTTGTTACTCGGCTTCGAAGGAATCCTTGTTTGCACGTGCCAGCCAAGACCGCGGTCGCCTTCGTTTGATTCAGCAAGCGCTGGAGCGCATCAACGATGGCAGTTTCGGTATTTGCGCTGGCTGCGAAGGCCCGATCGGCCTGAAACGATTACAAGCCCTTCCTTGGGCAAGGCACTGCATTCAGTGCCAGGAGCAAGCGGAGGTCGCAAGATTGGCAGGGAATCTGACTCTGGACATGACCCTCCCCCATAGCATCCGCGATTCTGGTAGGTAGAAATCTCACGGCTGCAGGCTTTGTCCCATGATCGCTGCTCAACAATCCGACGTTGGAACAGATGGCTACGCTTGCGCTCGCCATACCTTTGCTGTTTTCACCGCTTGCACGATCTTCACCCTGATCCTGGCCGGGGCCTTGGTGACGAGCAACGAAGCAGGACTCTCTGTGCCCGACTGGCCCACCAGCTTTGGATCGATCTACAAAATTCCGCCGATGGTCGGCGGCGTCCGATTCGAGCACGGCCATCGCATGCTTGCGGAATTTGTCGGTCTCCTCACGATCGTCCTTGCGGCCTGGACCTGGCGAACGGACGAGCGCCGATGGATGCGACGCCTGAGCATCGCCGCCCTCGCTGTGGTGATCATGCAAGGCATTCTAGGCGGCCTGACTGTGCTGTACTTTCTTCCCCCCGCCGTTTCTACCGCTCACGCGGCTCTCGGACAAACATTCTTCTCGATTACGGTGATCATCGCGATCTTCACCGGGCGCAGGTCGATGTCGGCTCCGAAGAGCGTCTTCGAACCGGGCGGCCACCGGATCGCTCGACTAGCACTAATTTCGGTGGGGGTGCTATACGTCCAACTCATCCTGGGCGGACTGTTCCGCCACGGAGGCCTGACTTGGTGGCCGCACGTGGCCAACTCGATCGTGGTGATCGCGATGCTCGCCTGGACCACTTTTCTCTCACTGTCGAACTACCAGAACGTCGACCAGATCCGCAAACCTGCGCTGCTGATTTTGATTCTGCTGGTGTTTCAAGTGTGTCTAGGCGGAGTAACTTTCTACACCCGGGTTGTGCAGGGACATGAAGCCCTGCAGCCGCAACTTCCCACGGTTATTTCCACCGTGGCTCATGTGGGCGTAGGAGCACTTCTGCTGGCAACGACTGTGATCTTGACCGTCCGCTTATGGCTGATCGGTTTGCAGCCAGCAAGGATTAGGATCAAACTAATGCCGAACCGAGGTATCACAGGAGGAGGTCGCTATGAGCACATCGTCCCTGGGAACAATCGCGAAAGAGTCAGTTGGGTGGTCGATCGGTCTTAGTGTTCTGATGATTATTGCTGGCCTTCTTGCCATCGTGATTCCACCAGCGGCAGGAATTGCGGTGCTGGTTGTGGTCGCCTGGCTGCTTATGTTGAGCGGCGCAGTCCATTTGCTGTTCGCGTGGCATACGCGAACAGCGGGCGGGATGATATGGGAGCTGCTGCTGGGCATCCTCTACATTTTCGTCGGCGTCTATGCGCTGCTTCACCCGGTGGCAGGCTTGGCATCCCTCACGCTTTTTCTAGCGATTTACCTGTTTGTGGAGGGAGTGCTGGAATTCATCTTGTCGTTCCGACTTCGCCCGATGCCTGGATCGAACTGGCTGCTGTTTGATGGCATCATCACTTTGATCCTGGCGATCCTGATTTGGAGGAGCTGGCCATCAAGCACGGAATGGGTGATCGGCACTCTGGTCGGGATCAGCATGCTTTTCAGCGGCGCCGCACGTTTGTCGCTGTCCCTCGCCGCGCGCCGCGTGCTTGCCAAGCTGGCTTGAAAGAGATAAAAGTACACGGAGCTTTAGACCGTCGGCCCAGCCGTAACGCGAAGTGAGCAGCGACGAGAATACAACATGGGAACTGTGGTCCCATTATCCGACGCATCACGGCGCCCCAGACATTTCCCCGCCGTGACGGCGTTGATCATCTTGATCAATGTCGCCGTGTTTGTCGCGGAACTCATGCGGGGGGATGCGTTCGTCTTGAAGTGGGCCGTCGTGCCCGCAGACATTATCGCCGGTCATCACTGGATCACGATTCTGACGGCGATGTTCCTGCATGGCAGCTGGTCACACATCATCGGCAACATGGTGTTCCTCTGGGCTTTTGGCCCGGAAATTGAAGACACCATGAATCCGCTGCGCTACTCGGTTTTCTATCTTGCGGGCGGGCTGGTGGCCATGCTGGCGCAGGTCTTGGCGAGCCCTCACTCCACCGTGCCTAATCTGGGCGCAAGCGGCGCGATTGCCGCCGTGATGGGCGCGTTCTTAGTGACCTACCCTCGCGATCGGATGCGCTCACTTCTAGTGATCTTCATTTTTGTGCGGGTCACCTTCATCCCGGCGGCACTCTTGATCGTCGTATGGTTTCTGATTCAGCTTGTAAACGCGGGAGCCGTGGCCAATGTGCAGACGGGAGGGGTTGCCTATTTGGCGCACATTGGCGGCTGCATTTTCGGGGCTGTGACTGCGAGATGGTTTAAGGATCCTTGGCGGGTTGCCGAACAAAGCGAGAGCGAATGAATGTCCGCTGGCGACCCGCTTTCCGAGCCGCTCGAAAAGGAACCTACAGCGGGAGGCCGACACGTTGCAATAGTTCCTGGAAGCGGGGATCCGTTCGTAGCGGATCAAGGCAAGGGTCTACTTTGAGGAAGGTGAGCCCCTTATCTCGTATGAGGTACGCTTTTTCGAGCCACTCGAATGCGGAATCTTTCTCACGGAGACCGGCGTAGACCAGAGCAACTTCATAAGTCCCGATGCCGTTTTGCCGAATATGCTGTTGCAGTCTAGGTATGAGGGCGCGCGCTTCAGCTTCCCGTCCCCATCGGGCGTACGCATTTCCCATGTGGCCTAGAGCATGAGGATGATTGCCTACATTCATGAACGCGTTAACCGAATCCTGGTATAAGCCCTTTTCCCTGTTCACGACACCAAACCAAAAACCGAGGAGAACACGTTGTGGGTTCGTCGCCTCCAGTCGCCTAAGCAAATTCATGGATGCGTCGTACTGGCGAGCATAGTAGCTGGCTTCCGCAGCTTCCGCGATAGATTGGCTGGAGACTGGATCGAGTTGCTGCATGATCCTGAGTTGTGCCATTGCTTCCTGGGTGCGCCCGAGTTTCTCAAGCGCAAAGGCGTAGGCCCAATGGGCTGATGCTCCGCTGGGGTTCAGTTCCAGTGCCCGCTTCAGTTCCTCTTCGTCCTTCCCCCAGTTCCAGTCCAGTGCTGCCACTGCATCCGCCAGCGCGAGATGGCCGTCGGAAAGACCCTCATCGAGTTCGATTGCCTTCATTGCGCTGGTTTTCGCCTTTGAGTACGCTTCCATATATGGCATCAGGCCGGTCCCTCCCAACTGTGAGTACGTGTGGCTCAGGGCAGCGTAGGCTTGGGCAAAGTTGGGGTCCTTCTCAACGGATTTCTGCAAGTACTCCACAGCATGCTGAGGATCCCCCACCTCCAGAAGGTGTGCACCCAGAAGATAGAAATCCTGCGCCTCGATGTTGACGGCTCGGGAGCGTTGCAGGAGCTCTTTCTCCTGCGGGCTGAGCTCAATACGAATGGCGTCGGCAACTTCTTGAGCGACTTCGCGCTGCAGTGCAAGGATGCTGCCCAGATCGCGGGTGTAGGTGCGCGCCCAGAGATGGCGATCGGTTCTGGCGTCAATGAGTTGGGCGGTGATTTTCGCTTCTTTACCCTCCCGGATGACGGATCCTTCCACCACCCCATCGACTCCTAATTCCCGTGCGATCTCGGGCAGTGATTTCTTCGTATTCTTGTAGATCATTGCTGAAGTGCGCGATATCACTCGTAACGCTGAGACTTGGCCGAGGTCTACCGTCAGCTCCTCAGTCATGGCATCGGCAAAGTAATCTTGCTTGGGGTCTCCTGAGAGGTTTTCAAGAGGCAGAACGACAATCGATTGAATATGACCGCCTGAAGGTATCCATCGTTCCTTGCCAAAGTAGGCGATCGCAGCGAGAACGATCAGGCACAAGCCAACTCCAGCGATGACAAGTCGCATGTGAGCAACGCGGTTTGCCTGAATCTGGACGGACTGATCGGTTCGGCCCTGGGCTGCGACTCTCCCTGCTATTCTGACGCTTTCGAGCCCTGGCCGGATGTCGGGACTCCCTGCTTGCCTTTCCCAGCAGAACCTGGGTACATAGGAGCCGGCCGGAAGCTCGATGCGGACGGCGGGTGATCCTTCGAGTTCTGCATAGTACTGGCCCAGCCTTTTTCGCACCTCGGAAGCTCTCACGCGGACCACGGCGTCGTTCGATGTGTCGTAGTCGACTTGCCGACCGAACATCTCCACGCCGATCATGCGCTCGCGAAGCTGATCGAACTCCTCCGCCAAGGCATGTTTCACAATCAGTTGCAGAAATACCTGGCATTGCTTCGACCCTGCGAATCCATTGCTGGAGACAATTCGTTCGAGCTCACGACGGATCGATTCCAACTGTGTGGCGCTCAATTCGCTCGAATGTCCCGATTGACCTTGCTGTGGCATCGGCAGACATGGTACCCCACATCATGCTGCAACCGAAACTCAAACCAAACGCACACTTTTTTGATGGATAGAGGCAGGCTAAACATGTTAAGCGCCTGTTAAGTTGCCGTTAAGACTGCTTTCGCAGAGCCAGGCCGCCCCGGCGGTGCATTTTATGAATGCTTCTAACCTGCTGATCTAGAAGGGGATGAGCTCTACGATTGGGGAGCGCGCGATTTGAACGGCCACTCCATGGAAGTTTAACTGTTCGAAACATTACCAAATGCGGAATCTGCCGTTATTGTCGTGTCAGTCGCGCCGTGAGCCCAATTTGAGAAAGTAAATACCATGCAAGCTCGGGGGGGGCACTTGGGTTATCGAGCAATTCTGAACAAAGCCGAGAGCGAGGCACAGTTAGCCGATCGCAGCCTTGCAGCTGCCGACGCAGCTGCCTCAAATCGACCCGTTCGAGCTGACACGCCTGATCGCGGGCGCCGAGGGAAGGGATGAGGCGGATGCGGAAGCAGCTACCAAGTTCCAAGAACAAGCGAACAAAAGGGGAGGTATGCATGTTCGACATCAATCCTGCAACCGGAAGTCGAGAGGTAACGCTTCATACGGACGGGCTATTCGGGATGGGGGACGATGCTGCATCGTTGGCCCACAGAGTCAAGCAGCCGATTGCCGCTGCCGCCCTGGATGCGGGGGCATGCCTGAGATGGTTGCTAAATGATCCCCCAGATCTCCAAAGGGCGCGCGAAGCCGCCGGCAGAATACTGAGCGCGGCGAAGCGCGCCGCCGACATGATCGACGGTGAGTTTCCTTTACCGGAAGGGGAGGTTTAAACCTGAGGCGGTCTAGGCAGCGATACCATTCGATGCATCGTGCCACTGCTACGGATCATCAATTGAGCAGCATTCAGTCTTGACGACTAGCCGGTAAGTGCGTCTCTTTCGCCAGATGTGCGCAAGTCAGCAACTCTTTCGTACTGGAGAGTTACGACGCGGGGCGAAAAGGAACTTCTGCCTTCACAATGGTTCCGCGGCGTGGCGCGCTTTTGAACTCAAATGTCCCGTGCAGTTGAAGCACACGTTCTCGCATATTAATCACCCCTAACCCTCCCGATCCCTTGAGCTCTTCAGGGATACAGCCAACGCCATCATCCGACACAGAAAGGCAAACGCTACCGTTGGACCGCGTAAGGCGCACCTCAATCTTCTTTGCACCGGAATACTTGGCGGCGTTGCCGAGTGCTTCCTGAGCGATGCGGTAGAGACACAGTGCGGCCCCAGGCGACAACTCCCCTACGCTCGGGTCAGTCTCACACGTCACACTGAGGCCACGCACCTTACCGAAATCCTCGCAATGCGACGATAACGCAGCTGGCAGACCTGATTCTTGCAGTAGCGCAGGATGCAGTTCATGAGAGATATGACGAATGTCCGTTCCGATCTTGATTAGTTCTTGCTGCAAACCACTCACAGTTGCTTTCGCTTCGGGGTCTGGTGCCACCTGATTCCTTATCTTGCCCAGCCTGAGGGTAAGGGAGGTGATCTGCTGGAGGACGCCATCGTGCAATTCTCCTGAGATGCGCATGCGCTCCGCCTCCTGGGCTTTGATCAACTGCTCGTTCAGAGCGCGGACCTCGGTCCTGTGTCGTTCGATGACGGCATGGCGCCGCTCCAAAGAGCGGACGCGAAGCTGAAAAACTGTCCAGAGCATCGCCAGAAACGTGATCCCACACACCGCGCGGAACCAGTTCGTCTGGTAATAGGCCGGCGCAATCGCGAAGTCCAGAACCGCACCTTCCTCGTTCCACACACCGCTGTTATTGCAGGCGGTAACGCGGAAGCGGTGGTTGCCCGGCGCAAGATTGGAATACTGCACCCGGCGATCGTTAACGACTTCCCTCCAGTCGCTGTCCTGCCCCTCCAGCTTATAGCGAAAACGCACCTTCTCCGGAGCGACGAAACTGAGCGCCGTGTAATCAATCGTCAAATCGCGGACTAACGGCGGCAGATTTAGTTTCCGGTCGGGTTCGTAAGTTTTCCCGTTGACAGTGATTTGTTCGATGACCACTGGCGGCGGGAGTTTGTTGAACGAAAAAGGACGCCGGTCAAGGCGACGCGGATCGATAACGAAAACATTGCCTTCGGACACGTACCACAATCTTCCATCCTTGGCCTTGCCGACACGTGGGCTGAGGGCGCCGGCGAGCGCGGTCGATCTGAGACCATCGGAATTATCTAGAACCATAGTGTGGATGGACCGCTTCGAATCTGCCACCCATAGGTCCAATTCAGGCCGGGCAATGCGCACCAGGCCGCAGGCCATGTACAGCCAGAAGGCGTGGGTATCGTCTTCTACTACCTCGTGAACCGAGTCGCAGGGCATTCCGTTCTGGACGTTCAGTGTGGCAACACGGCCATTCTTAACCCGGCTTAACCCGCTCTCGGTGCCGACCCAGAGGATACCGGACTGATCGAGCTGGACGCTGCTGATACGGCCTTCGCCCAAGCCATCAGCCCCTGAGTACGATGTGCCAACCTGACCGTCCTTGAAGTGCGCCACGCCTCCCTGAGAAAATCCAAGCCACACGCCGCCGTGCGAACCATCCGCTCCCAGAGCAAGGGCCAATCCCCGTGGTCCCAGGCCTTCCCACGGGAGACGTTCCACGCCGCATCCCCGCATCACATGAAAAAGCCCCTGATCTTGACTGATCCAGAGATCCCCGGCTATATCTTCGACGATGGCATGCGCATATCCCCCGGGCATTCCGCTCACGGGAATAAACCGCCCCTTCTCAAGGTAGGCAGCCCCGCTACGCGAGAAAACCCAAATCCGGCCACGATGGTCCTCATAGAGCGAGCCCTGATAGTCATCGGGCAATCCACGATCGACGATCTCACGTTCCGTTTCCAGAACCGGCACCCGTCGCTTCCGGTAAAGGGTCACTACCCCATCTTTCCACCGGTCCAGTCCATGGCGAGTGCCGAGCCAGACGCTCCCATCTGCACTCGGTAGAACCGACTCAACGTAGGAAGTGGCCAATCCTTGTTTGACTGGAATCACGGTTACGGGGAAGTCACGAAAGCGATCAAGGCCATTATTCGTGCATACCCACACGTTGCCTTCACGGTCCTCAAAGACATCCTCGACGAAATCACTGGAGAGACCGTCAGCCTGGGTAAACCGGTCCGTCCTTCCCTGATGCACGTGCAAGAGTCCCCGGTCGATCGTTCCGATCCATAGACCGCCATTGCTATCCCGGAGCAGCCAATGAGGATTGAACTGCGGCCCATTGTAGGAAAGCAGATACGGGATGGCCTTCCCGTCAACCAGCCGCATCATTCCGGCCCGCGTCGAAATTAAAAGTTCCCCGTCACTGTCCTCGATCAGAGCGTGGATCTCGGAGACTGGGCCTGACAGCGGAATAAGCTTTGGAACACCGGGCTTCCATCGCCAAAGCCCCGTCCCCGTTCCTGCCCAAAGATTGCCGTTCCTATCCTCAAATAGACTTCCCACTCCGAGGCCGAGACCGTTCTTCTCTCCGTAGCATTGGACTTTTAGCCTTCGAATTGCGCAGAGTCTCCAGTTGGGAATCGTCTCTACGCCTGCCCATACCGTTCCCTCACGATCCTCCAGAAGCGAATCGACTTCCTGTGCCGGTACTTCGGGGAACCGGGTCAGTTTTCCGTCCTGCCAACTGGCCAGCCCTCGATGCGTGCCAATCCAAAGAGTCCCATTCCTCGCCACGAGGAGTTTCCGAATTAGGCTGCTCGGGAGTTGAACGTTCCCGCGCGGCTGCCACAAGACGGTCCGAACGCCATCGAAGCGATATAAGCCAAATTCCGTGCCAAACCAGAGATAACCGTCCGGTGTTTGCGCAATCGTCTTGATCGTGCCTTTGGCAAAACCTTCGCGAATTTTCCACGCCGTGTGCGCGTACTGGCTGATGTCGAGCGACGGGTCTAATGCGGAAGCATAAACGCAAGACGTCAGCAGGATGCCAAGCGCGATGACGGCGCACCTTTGTTTGTGCGTTCGTTCCATCTAGGCCATACATTCTAGTCGACGTTCTCATCCTGAGCTTCTTGGTCGCCTACTCATCCAAGCGGCGGCGCGAAGGTTTTCGGAACACTCTGCCGAGGGCTGAAGCGTCCTACCGGAACGTGACCCTCAGCAGGAACAACAGCGGAAGATAAATGATCGAAGCTGCGAGCAGGCGGCGGGCCGCTCCCCTCGACTGCTGAAGCACGAATTCCAAACCAAAGTACAGGAAGCCCAGAGCCAGCAGCCGTACCCCCCAATAAAAGATGGTCGCGGGCGGCGCCGGAAATTGCACGAAGCTGATCGGAACCAAAGCGAATAGGGGCAACATCGTCTGCAGAATCACAATGGCAACTCTGGCGTACCCTTTCGGCAATATGGAGTAGCCGGCGCGGTCGTAGTCCTCGCGATACATCCATGCGATCGCCATAAAATGTGGGAACTGCCACAAAAAGAGGATGGCATAGAGCAGCCACGCCTCTGTGTTCAATCGCCCCGATGCCGCCGCCCAACCGATCAGTGGTGGCATAGCGCCAGGAAACGCCCCGACGAGAACACACAGCGGCGTCCTGCGTTTTAGCGGCGTATACAAGAACAAGTAGGAGAGCAACGTGAGGAGCGCCAGCAGGCTCGCAAGCACGCCGGCGGCTACCGCCAGGTAAATGCCGCCGGCCACCGACAATAAGACCCCGAAGGCCAGGACTGCGGAGGGTTCAAGACGCCCGGCCGCGAGAGGCCGCCGAGATGTCCGCCGCATTTGCGCGTCGAATTGTCGTTCGATGTACTGATTCAGTGTCGCAGTTCCGCTTGCAACCAGCAATGTCCCGAGCAAAGTATGGAACAAACCCAGGAACGAAAACTCTCGTCCTGCATTAGCACAGCCGAGATAGAACCCGGCAAACGTTGTGATCAAAATCAGGAAATTGACTTCTGGCTTCGTGAGGGCCCAGTAGTCAGAGAGCCTGGCGAATACTGTGAAGCGAGGCTTTGCCACAGTAGGCGTATCGAGCATGGCAACAAGTGGCTTGCCTGACATTTAGACAACCTCCATACTCTGCTGAATCGTCTGCGGTGCTGTGCTGAGTATCGAGTCCGATTTCACAGCCCGGTATTGGCGAAAGGCTTCAGGCGAGAGTAACCGCGCCGCGAAAACCGTTCCCGCGATCAAATAAACCACGGTGACGCAGGTCCACATCAGGGCGCCGGCACACTGCTGATCCTCAAGGGCGGAAAAGCTTAGCAGTCGGGGAGACGAGCAATAAGTCGGGTAAACGACGCGGTCGCAAAAAACAAGAAATCCGGAAAGAATGTCGCACGGCAAGGTGGCGAGAAACAGATACAAGAGGATCGGCCACTCGGCCCCGTTCGGGACACTCGACCAAGGCCGGATGACGGGCCACCAGAACAGAAGGCCGGCTGCCAGGAACGACGCTTGCTCGATTTCATGCCAGGTTGCCGATCGCATTCCGACGATAAAGACTGAGGGAATATGCCATCCGACCAATGTTGCGGCGGCGGCAAGCCAGCAAACGGTAGGGTTCGCGAGCGCCAGGCCAAGCCGCTTCATCGGCGGCCAACGGAGCAGCGGAGCTATGAGCGTTGGGACGAATCGCTGCGGCAGACCATGCTCTAGCGCCTTCACAGGCGCACCCAGCCAGAGCAGCGGAGCTGCGATCGTCATGAGCAACAGATGATGGACCATGTGGACTGTGAGGAACTGGTGGTCCAGTGCGGCTATGGGTGAAGCCATCACGAGCCAGATGAGAAACAGTCCGAGCAGAAAACTGCCGGCCCGCCAGTTCTCAATCGTGTCCAGATCAAGCCTGCGAACACGAACCCATCCCCGCACATAGACTAACGCGACGAGAATCAAAGGTGCGGAAACCCAGAGTGATTCGAACCCGGCGTGGTGAGCATGATGCATGGATCGTCCTATCGCTGAGCAACGGCTTCTTTGTGATCGCTATCACCAAGCACAACCTCGCGTGAGGCATCGCGCGCCGGAGCTTGCCCCGCGGGATGCAACGATTCTAGGAACGCCACAAGTGCGGTGGTCTCCGCCGGGCTTAAGTTGTTTCCATAAGCCGGCATGTTGCCGCCGCCTTGAATCACCTGCCGGATGAGTTGGTCTTGTGTCAGTCGCAGAGCGACACTGTCTAGTGACGGACCCCTTTGTCCACCCGTGTTGCCAACGGCGTGGCAGTTGCGGCACTGCTTTACCTGAAAGACGAGCGCGCCCTGACGTTCCAGTGCACTTGTACCATGTACGAAGCGATCCGGCAGGGGATCACCGCTCCACGCATTCATGTGCGGGCTCCACGGCGCGAATTGAGCCATGCGAGTAAAGGTCCCGAGTGTGATGGCAATCAGCAGCACGGTGAGAACCGCAATCGGCCGTCGCTTCCAGCTTTTTTCTCCTTCGCCGGAAAGAAACGGCAAAAGGATCAATGCCATGATCGCCACAGGTGGGACGATGAGAAGAAATGGCGTCTCCATCGACGGGGGAAGCAGCGACAGCAAAGCGTACAGCCACAGGAAAAAGTAATCTGGCTTCGGTGCGGTCTGGATGATTGTGGGATCCGGCTGTCCGGTCGGTCCAAACGGACCGAAGTAAAGGGCGCAGGCGGCGACGGCGAGGATGATAAATCCCGCGAAGAACAGATCTTTCCAAACCGCATACGGAACAAACGGCGCACCATCTTGCTTAGTCAGTGCGTGATAGTCGCGTTCATAGGTGGCGCGCTTAACCACGCGCCCCGGCATCGGCCATTCGTTGATCCCCAGCTTCAGCACCATCAGGACGTGCAGTCCCACGAAAGCAATCAGCATTCCGGGAATGACAAACACATGCAGCGCAAAAAATCGGGAGAGGGTCGCCCCGGCAATGATCGGTCCACCCAGCATCAATTTCACGATCGCAGGGCCGGCTATGGGTACTCGGCTGGCGATGGAAGCTCCGATTCCCAAACCCCAGTAGGCGTCTTGATCGAAGCGAAGCACTTGTCCGCTGAAGGCCATGCCCAGAGTCATCAGTAAGAGGAACACGCCGATGACCCAGGTAAGTTCGCGAGGGAACTTGTGGGCCCCAAACAGAAAGACCTGAACCATATGAATCAGAACAATGGCTACCATGAAGTTGGAGCCCCATCCATGCATGGCACGGATGAACCAGCCGAGCGCCACCTGATGATTTAAAGCCTGCAGACTGCTCCAGGCTTCGCTGGCTGAGGGCACATAAATCAGTGCCAGTAGAATGCCGGTGACCAGTTGGAGAATG
>DATJYK010000147.1:0-28704 GCA_035578005.1 Terriglobia bacterium | reverse complement strand
ACGAATGCCATACTGGATTACACTGACTGGGTCAGACGAACAGAAGCTCCAGGACCGAGTGCGTCGCTCGAGTAGACTCCAGAAAGGCAAAGTATCCCCAAACGCTACTGCGGAAGGTGCATTATGAAACACCCGTCCCCTATGGTCAGGACCGCCTCGTCCCGATCTGGATGGCCACGCTAGCCCTCAAACAGAAGAGCCGGACTGTTCGCTTCATGAGTCCGACTCAACTGCTCGATTACTTTCACCTCCCGAAGGATGGAGCTCAATATCGCAGGGTCAGAGCCGCCTTTCAGCGCATCTTCGCCGCCACGATTTTCTTCGGCACTGAACAAGAAACCAAAAAGCAGACGGTTGTGGAGTCGGCCCGCTTCCATTTCATGGACTCCATGCGTCTTTGGTTCAATCGCAGTGAAGAACCCGAACCGGGGGGCCACCCCGCGTCCGACAACACGATCGCGCTCAGCGAAGCGTTCTACCACGAGATTACCGCCCATCCGATTCCAGTCGAACGTGAGGTGATCGCTGCCCTCGCCCACGCTCCGGGTCTCCTGGATTTCTACGTCTGGATAACTTGGAAGAGCTGGACCGTCAACGGCCAAGCCGCTCGCATTCCGATCTTCGGCCCTAACGGCCTCAGCAACCAACTCGGCGCAATTCAGTACTCGGTCGACCGGCTGTTTCGACACAAGATACTGCAGTGGCTCCGGCACGTCAGGCTTCTTTGGCCGCAGTGTCCGGCCAACGTGTCGCAGGATGGCCGTTTCCTGGTCGTTCATTCATCCCGCCAATCGGCGGCTCTCCACCCCGTGGAAAGCCATAGGCGACGCTGCTTCGCAGCAGCACAATGCTTCTGAGGGAGCCGTCAAGGAGAAACCACAATCACCCGCGCAAAGAACCAATTGCGTCGACTCAGATGGAGGCTGATCACGCTCGGAGCCTTGGCTTTGACAGCCTTTATGCTGATCGGACTTGCCTACGTCCAGTCACGACCGAATACGGATTTCGCGACGCCCCCCGGCTCTTTCGACGGTGAACGAGCCTTCGCAGATCTGCAGCGCCTGGTCGCCTTCGGGCCAAGGCCGTCGGGTTCGGCCGCATTGGAACAGAGCCGTGAATGGATCACGAGCCGACTCCGCGCCGCCGAGATCCCGGTGAGCGACGATAGCTTCATCGCAACCACGCCTGTCGGCCCGATCCGAATGAACAACGTCATCGGAAGGATCGCAGGTGCGAGTTCCTCTATCGTCATCATCGCCGGCCATTACGATACGAAACGCTTAACCGGTTTCGTCGGTGCTAACGACGGAGGATCCAGTGCGGCTTTCCTCCTCGAAATAGGCCGCGTGCTCGCCCAAAGACGGAACGTGCTCTCGTGTTGGCTCGTTCTCTTTGACGGAGAAGAGGCTGTGCGCCACTGGTCGACGGCGGACGGGCTGTACGGCAGCCGGCACTTCGCCGCTGAACTTGCCACGCAAGGAATTCAACCTCAAATCAAGGCAGTCATTGTGGTGGACATGATTGCAGATGCCCATCTTGATATCCACCGGGAAGCCCATTCCACACCCTGGCTGGCGGACCTCCTCTTTAGCGAAGCAAGCCGTCTCGGGTATGGGAGGTATTTCCTGGAGCAGCCCAGGGCGATAGAGGACGATCACATTCCGTTTCTCGATTTGGGAATCCCGGCCCTCGACATCATCGATCTTCATTACGGCCCCTTCAACTTCTATTGGCACTCGCTCTTTGACACTCCGGACAAATGCAGCCCGGCCAGCATGGGGATCGTCGGAGCCGTCGTTAGTAGGTCAATACAAGAGCTTGGAGCTCAGATCGGGGGCGACCGCAGGTAACGGCTCCGTGCGAATCCTAGTCGTAAGCAAGGGGCCTTTGCCGAAAGGCTGTTAGGGACTTTGGTGCATACGGTTCAAGCAGCCCTCCGCGCGCGACAGCTCGCGTACGTACTGTCAGAGAAGGGCGTTTTCTTCCCTACGCCCTCTCCCGGTCTACGGTGATGAAACCGAGATTGGCCCAAATATCAGAAGCCGCGCTTCATTCAATGGGGTCCGGGCTGAGGCTCTGCCTGCGTTCGCGAGGCCGAAATCACTGCGCCGAACCATTGGCCGACTCCGACAGTCAACAAGCTGAGTGTCCGTTCCGGTCCCCCGCCAGATAGCTACCATCCTGCTTTTCGACGAAATATGCGGGAGCTGTGCCCGGAATAAGCCACTAGAGCGCTGGATCAGTGCTGGCATCGTTGCTGCCGCCGTGATACTCGGACTTGTCGTACTTTACCACACAAGTTATCACCCACGGACCGATGATGCCGAGATCTTTGCAAACTTCACCGGCATCGCGCCGCGGGTGGAGGGCCCGATCGTGCGGCTCAACGTGCGCGACAACCAGTCCGTGAAGCAGGGCGAGCTGCTGTTCGAAATCGATCCGCGGCCTTACGAGTATGCCCTCGAACGAGCGCTTTCTGATCAAGCGGCCTTGGAGGGCCAAATCGGCGACGAGCGGCGAACCATCGCCGCACAGGTAAGCGCGGTCCTTGTCTCGCAAGCGAATATCCTGAGCACGCAGGCCGACGTGGCGCGGTGGGCGGCTGCTGTCGACCAGGCGCGCGCCGATGTGGCCAATGCCGAGCAAGGCGTAAATCGGGCCAAAGCGGACTGGGACTACGCGAACAACAATCTGCACCGCGTGGAGCTGCTGCTGGCCAAACAGTGCGTTACGGTCGACCAGGTTGACAAGGCCAGAAGCCTGGAAACCGCACTGAGCGAAGCGCTAAAGCAGTCGCAATCGCAGCTCCTGCTGTCGCAAGCCGGACTGAAGTCGGCTGAAGCGCAGTATGAGCACGCCAAAGCTGTTGTCGAGCAGAGCAAAGCCCAGCACCAGCAAAGCCAGCATTCCGTCCTCACGCTCGAACCGCTCAGCAACCAGCGGGGCCAGGGATCGCGCCCTCGGCATATTGCTCGGCCTCCTGATGATGTGGCTGGTGTATGACCAGTTATGGGCTGCTCCAGCCGGGGTACAGATGAAGAAGACGTTCATTTCCAGTCTGCGCTTACTGGCTCGACTTGCCAGAGAACCGCTCGCGAAGGACCAAAGAATCGCCATCGAGCGCACGTATTCCTTGCGCGAGACGATCGATGCCAACTTCGATAGGGTGCGCGCGCTCGGGGACAGCGTGCTATTCGAATTCGGTCCTTCTCGGCAGCAGGACCTTGCTGTGCGCGATCGCATTCGGCGCTGGCAACCGCAACTGCGCTTGCTCTTCTTGACCCGGATTGCGTTGCTGAAGTACCGCCTCGGACGCCCCGGTTTCGAGTTGCCAGAAGCTGTGCGTATCGCGCAGCAGGCGTTCGATGACGAGTTAGCGAAGGCGCTCGACGGTATGGCAGACCGGATGGAGGGCAAAGCTCACGGGGTGCGAGAGAACGTAGCGCCCGGCTTCACTCCGGTACTTCTCGAAGTTTCCCTCAAGCGCCTTGAGCAGACCACCCTGACCTGCTGTCCTGATTTGCCCGAGGAAGCGCTCGAAGCTCCACTACAGAGTTTTCTGCCTCTTTCCCGCAGAATCGAAGGTTTGACGAGCACCTTGGACCAGGGAATCTGATCTGAAGTTAAAGTTGCGGGCGAGGGCGAAGGAGGAGAACTGGATCAACCTGTCGCCGGGTCAGCGACAAATGCCTCTGACCCGGACAAAAGCGACGGAGTGCCATGAATACCTGGCTTCACGTCAGCTGCGACCTACTGATTGTCAAAACCGGGCCGGCAAATCGGCCTTCTGCTCTCGCAGCCTACAACGCCTTGGCTGCCTGTCGACGGTAACTGTTTATTTTATATATGAGTCAGTCATTCTCAGCGACACCAGTCCCACCAGCGGATTTCGGCGATTCGTTCACGCCAGGAGCTGATTGGGAAAAGTCC
Source organism: Terriglobia bacterium (assembly GCA_035578005.1). Taxonomy (GTDB): domain Bacteria; phylum Acidobacteriota; class Terriglobia; order UBA7540; family UBA7540; genus Gp13-AA77. Next base: position 24,774 of record DATJYK010000147.1, on the reverse strand, counting down.
CCCAGTCGTCCACTGGCCGGCCTGTTGGGAAGTGGTCGGACTGCAGCATGGCATGATCCCGTACTCTCCAAAAACTTCAAGCAGGCATGTTGGGGGGACCAGGTCAAACACCCCGCATACGTTACGTCCGATTCGGGCATCGGAGGTCTTATCGGCAAAAGGAGATATGACGACTGGGTTATGTGACGGCCGTCACTGAATTACGGTCGGTTCTAACCGAGTATTTAGCCGGGAAACGAATGGCCTCGGAGGATCACACCCCCGCGGAGTGCATTCCGATCAGCAAGCAAGGAGGAAGCGCATATGTCTGAATTCGTGAACGGTCCGATCATCGCTGACTTGAGCGAGATTCGCAGGTCTTGGGGCTGGTTTCTGGCTCTGGGGATCTTGTTCGTGCTTTTCGGCGCCGTCTGCATCATCGGTGACGTCACGGCCACTTTCGCAACAGTGCTCTTCTTCGGTTGGCTGCTCCTGTTTAGTGGCGTCGTGGGCCTCGTCCATGCGTTTGGGACGCGCACGTGGAGCGGCTTTTTCTTTTACCTGCTCAGTGCTCTTTTTCGCGGATTCACGGGCTACCTGCTCATCCGCTATCCCGGAGCCGGCGCCGCCGGTCTGACGCTGCTGCTCGCCTCGTTCTTCGTGGTGGGCGGGCTGTTCCGCGCGATCGCGGCGGGAATGGCGCAGTTGCCCCGCTGGGGCTGGGCGCTGTTCTCGGGCATTGTTTCGGTGGTGCTGGGGATCATGTTGCTCGTGCAGATGCCCGTTTCGAGTATCTGGTTCATCGGCTTTGCCATTGGCGTCGACCTGATCTTTGAGGGCGCTTCCCTCGTGGGTTTCGCCACAGCGATTCACAGCCTGCCGTCGCTCACCGCTCATGAGGCGGTGTAAGCTCGGCCAGACTTTCATCGAGCCTTGACTGGCTCGCACTCAAGAGTGTGATAAGGAGGAATGGTCATGGAGAAAATGATGGTCGTGGTGTTTGACGACGAGAAGAAAGCCTACGAAGGATCACGCGCTCTCAAGGAACTGGATGCGGAGGGAAGCATCTCGGTTCACGCTGAAGCGGTGGTCCAGAAGAGTGCGGACGGAAAAGTTTCCGTGAAGCACGAGGAAGACGATTTCCCGCTTCGGACGCTGGGGGGAACGGCCCTAGGCGGCATCATCGGACTTTTGGGGGGACCGGTCGGCCTGGGGATCGGCGCCGTGGCGGGTACGTTCGCTGGCTCCATTGCCGAGCTCAACTTCGCCGGCGTCAACGCGGACTTTCTGGACGATGTGTCCGCCGTCCTGACGCCCGGAAAGTACGCGGTGGCGGCTGACGTGAGCGAAGAGTGGGTGACGCCCGTGGATACCCGAATGGAACCTCTGGGCGGCGTTGTCTTTCGCGCGACGAGGGCAAAGGTAAGGCAGGACCAAAGAGCGAGGGACGAGGCTGAGCTTCGCGCCGAAATCGAGCAGTTGAAGGCTGAACATGCTCGGGCTCACGCCGAACGCAAGGCGAAGCTTCAGGCCAAGCTCGACGGTCTGAATGCCAAGCTGCACAAGAAAGTGGAGGAGAGCAAAGCCCGCTCTGAGCAGATGCGACGCGAAACCGAAGCCAAGGTGCAGGCTCTTCAACAGAAAGCGGCTAAAGCTCAAGGCGATGCCAAAGCTGCGATCAACGCCCGGATCACTGAGCTTCGCGAGGAGTACGAACAGGCGGAGGCTAAGGCCAGAAGCGCGGCGGCTGGCGAATTGAGGAAGACCGCTGACAAGATCGAGGGCAAGAAGACCGCGTAGTCAGCAAGTGAAAGACAGCGCCTCGTCCTCTCAGAAGCGGTCGCGAGGCTGACGCATCAGACCTTGCCGCTGAGGCCTGCGCTCGTTGGATATGGAATCGCAGACCGAAGAGTCGGCGCTCGCCTCCACCCAGCCTTGAACTCAAACGGGAAGGTGATCACATGGGGGGCATGATTCCGCTCTCGGACGCGAGTCGAAGGCCCATCAGTGTTCCCATCATCACGATTCTGATCATTGTCGTCAACGTGTCTGTGTTCGTTCTCGAACTGGCGGGCGGCGATGCTTTTGTGACCCGCTGGTCGCTGACTCCCGCTGAGATTACGGCCGGCCATCACTGGATCACGGTTCTGACGGCCATGTTCATGCACGGGAGCTGGTCGCACATCATCGGCAACATGGTTTTCTTGTGGGCCTTTGGTCCGGAGATCGAAGACGCCATGGGCCCGATTCGATACCTGGTGTTCTACGTTCTGGGTGGGGTCGCCGCTATGCTGGCCCAAGTCGCGGCCAGCCCGCACTCCACGGTTCCGAACCTTGGCGCGAGCGGCGCCATCGCGGCCGTGATGGGCGCTTTTCTGATCACCTACCCGCGCGATCGCATCAAGTCCGTCCTGTTTATCGGATGGTTCGGACGCATTACCTTCATCCCCGCTGCGCTCCTGATCGGGCTGTGGTTTGTGATCCAGCTATTCAGTGCCGGTGCGGTTGCCGGCGCGGCAGAGGCGAGCACGGGCGGGGTGGCTTACCTGGCCCACATCGGAGGCATGATTTTTGGCGCCGTCACCGCCCGACTCTTCGAGGATCCCGACCGCGTTGGGGCGTAGGCTCTAGCCAGGTCGCAGGTCTTGATGAACTTGGGAAGATGACGACCTCGACCCCAACGAGAAGTCTTACAGTCAATCCGAAGGAGGAGATATGGCAGACAAATCGGTTGTTGTTTATGTCGCGAGTTATACCAGTGCGAACGAAGCTCAGGCCGACTACGCGGTGGTGAAGCAGCTTCATTCTGACGGGGTCATCGGTGCCTACGATGCCGCAGTCATCAGCAAGGATGCCGCCGGTCAGGTGAAGATCACTACTACGGAGAAGCCGACGCAGTATGGGGCCTGGGCTGGCCTGGCCGTGGGAGCGCTGGCGGGCATCTTTTTCCCGCCGTTCCTGGTGTGGGAACTGCCAGTCGGAGCCGTGGCGGGCGGTTTGATCGGGCACTTTTGGAAGGGGATACCGCGCTCTGATCTGAAAGAGATCGGGGACACGCTTCAGGCAAGCGCCGCAGCCCTGATCGTCATCGGCCGGTCGAAGGTGCAAGAGGCCCTGGCGAAGGCTACCAGGCGCGCTGTCAGGCAGTTTGAAAGGGAACTCAGTGTTGATGTCGACGCCTTTAACAAAGACTTGACGGCTGCCGTTGACCAATTTCTGAAGGATGCTCAAGGCTACCAGGCGCGCGGTAGAGCAGTCTGAGAATGCTGCTTTGGTTGAAAAGGAATCTGGGCTAGTAAACGCCAGGGTTGCCGCCGGTTCCCTCGGGACCAGGGAGGAGGGTTTATGCGCTCCAGCATCAAACTCGGAACAATCTCCGGAATTGAGATCGGGCTTCACTACAGTTGGTTCATCATTGCAGCCCTGATCGCTTTTTCGCTGGGCGAACATTTCCGCCAGGTCAACCCCAATTGGAGCACGCTCGAGGTCTGGACGGCTGCGTTGCTTACTGCCGTGTTGTTCTTCGTCACTTTGCTGCTGCATGAACTCTCCCATTCCTTGGTAGCACAAGCCCGAGGGCTGAAGGTCAGGGCGATTACACTGTTTGCGCTGGGTGGCGTCTCTCAAATCGAGGGGGACGCCCCCGACGCGAAGACCGAATTCTGGGTCGCCATCGCCGGGCCGATCGCCAGCCTGGTCATCGGGTTTGGATGCCTCGCGGTGGCGGCAGCGTTCGGCTGGAAGCCATCGGTTGAGCCGCGGAGCGCCGCAGCCGCGGTCCTTGTATGGCTGGGATATATCAACGTTGGCCTGGCCGTCTTCAACATGATTCCGGGCTTTCCCCTGGATGGCGGCCGCGTACTGCGCTCAATCATCTGGGCGATCACGAAGGACGCAGGTCGCTCCACCCGCATTGCTGCCCGCATTGGCCAGGTCGTGGCCTTCTTGTTCATTTTCGATGGAATATGGAAATTTTTTGGCGGCGCCGGCTTCAACGGCCTTTGGATGGCATTCATCGGTTGGTTTCTGATGGACGCGGCCAGGGCCAGCTACGCCCAGGAGGAGGTGGCCGCCACGTTTCAGGGATTACATGTATCCGAAGTTATGTCGCGTGATTGCGTCGTTGTGAACCGCGGAATGAGCTTACAGGAGTTTGTTGACGACAACTTGCTAAGAACTGGCCAGCGCTGCCTTGCCGTGGAAGACGCTGGTCGTCTGGTGGGCCTGATTACGCCTCGTGATGTCGGCGCCATTCCTCGCGAGCTTTGGGGCCAGACGACGGTGCGCGAAGCGATGCGGCCGCTAGACTCGTTGCACATCATCACTCCCGACACGCAGGTTTTGGATGCGCTGAAACTCATGGCCAGCAACGATGTCAACCAGCTTCCGGTGGTCGCGAACGGCACGCTGCAAGGAATTCTTTCCCGTTCTCAAGTCATGCAGTTATTGCAGGCCCGATCGGAATTGCAGCTCCCGGCCGCACACCATTCGCCATTAGGCCGCATGAAACAGAAAGGAGTGACGGTGTGACGCAAGGGCGTGCGGGATTCAAACCCGAGTGAACGGCCATTAGCGCCTGGTTTCCGAAGGCAGTTCCGCGGTTTGAGGAGATCCGACTGATGCCAACGTTTCTTACTTCACTCGCGATGCCTGCCCCGCTGTGGAAATGGATCCACCGGTTGGGCGGACCTGGATTGATCCTGCTTGGCATCGCCGACTGCGCCCCATTCCTGTCGGTCCCCGCGGGTCGCGCTGATATCGTCGTCGTTCTGCTTTCGGCGCATCGCCCGAAATGGTGGGCCTATTACGCTTTCATGACGACCGTTGGGGAGATATTGGGCGGTTATTTGGGCTACCGAATGGCAGAGAAAGGCGGCCAGGAAACGCTGGAAAAGAGAGTGGGCAAGCAGCGCGCACAGAGAGTCTACAGGCAGTTCGAGAAAGCCGGTGTCGCGACAGTGTTTATCAGCTCTATCCTGCCGCCTCCCTTTCCTTTCACTCCCGTGCTGATGGCCGCCGGAGTGATGCAGTATCCGCAGAGAAAGTTCTTGTCCGCGCTAACGGGTGGGCGCGCCGTGCGTTTCTTTGCAGTTGCTTATTTGGGGAGGACCTATGGCCACCAGATGGTCGCTTTCTTTTCGCGCAACTACAAGACCATGCTGTACGTGTTGATCGCGCTGGCGGTGATCGCCGGTATCGGAGCATTGCTCTACTTTGAATGGCACCGGTCACACCACAGCGCGGGCAAGAACAGCGTGGGATAGCTGACGGCTACGAATCGAAGAGAATCGGTGGTAGGTTTTCGTACTGCATCTCGCAGTACGTAAATCAACAACCGCATCTAGGATAAACCACTTTCGAGAGAAGGAGAGAGCCTATGAAAAGTGACAAGGAATTACAGAAGGATGTTATTGACGAACTCCGCTGGGAACCAGGTGTGAACGCCGAGGACATTGGCGTTACCGTGAAGGACGGCGTCGTGACCCTCGAGGGCAGCGTGGATAGCTATGCCGAAAAGTGGGCCGCCAGACAATCCGTGAAAAGAGTGTCCGGTGTGAAAGCCGTTGCCGTGGAGGTCCATGTCAAGCTGCCCGGCTCCACTGAACGGACCGACGCCGACATCGCCCGGGCGGCAGAAAACGCTCTGCAACGGGACGTAACTGTACCGGGCAATAAGATCACGGTCAGCGTGGAAAAAGGCTTCCTTACGCTGGAAGGCGAGGTTGAGTGGCAATTCCAGAGGTCAGCGGCCGAGCAGGCGGTCCGCCACTTGCCGGGAGTAACCGACGTCGACAACGTGATTATCGTCAAGCCGAAAGTACTGCCTGCCCAGGTCAAGGAGAAGATCGAAGCCGCGTTCAAACGCAATGCGATCCTTGACGCGAGCCAGATCAAGGTGCAGGCCGACGGCGGCAAGGTGACGCTGACCGGCAGTGTTCACAATTGGGCTGAACGCGACGAGGCTGAGGATGCTGCCTGGGCTGCCCCTGGGGTGTCTGCGGTCAGGGACGAACTTACGGTATCTTATTGAAGCCCCTCCGTACGGGTCGGCCCGGAGCAGTCCTATAATAATGGTCTTGTCCCGCATCGGTTTTGACGCCAAACGTTGAGCAGGACACGACACCAGCAGGCTGCGGAAATTCGGCGAACCTGTCATTCGAGGAGCCGAAGGCGGGAGGAACCTCCTCTTTCCTCTAATTTCAGAGCGAGATTTCTCCCTGACGCTCGGTACGACGGGTTCCCGAACATCTTTCTGTGGCCTGCTAAATTTGCAGCGCTCCGGCTGTTGCATTTGCCGGTGTAGGTGTTCATCATGCCGCAGAATGCTGACAAGTCTGCAGCGTTGGGAGGCTTGACGTCACAGGAAGCTGAGGCGCGGCTCCAACAGTTTGGTCCCAACGAGCCCGCGCCTCCAGGGCGCCGTTCGGGCCTTGTCGAGTTCCTGCGCCTCTTCTTAAATCCCCTGGTGATGATTCTTTTGATCGCCGCCGTGCTCTCCGCCTTTCTGGGTGAAGCGACCGATGCGGGAATCATTATCGCGATTGTCCTACTGAGTACGGTGATCGATTTCGCTCAGAGCTACCGCTCGCAACGAGCTGTCGATAAATTGCGCGAAGGTGTGGCGCCCACGGCTACTGTCCTGCGCGATGGTCAGTGGCAGGAAATCCGTCGAAGCAACGTGGTACCCGGTGACGTGGTGCGACTCTCCGCTGGAGATCTGGTCCCGGCCGACGTCCGCCTCCTGCTTTCCCGCGACCTCTACATCCAGCAAGCAGCGTTGACGGGCGAGTCGTTGCCGGTGGAAAAGCGAGCGACCGACGCCGGCGCTTCCACGCATCCGGACGCGGCGAACATGGCATTCCTGGGCACCTCGGTCGTGAGCGGAACGGCCACCGCTCAAGTCGTCACCACCGGCGCCCGTACGGCGTTCGGCGACATTGCGGCCCGTCTGGCTTCGCGCCCCGAGGAAACCGCGTTCGATCGCGGTCTGAAGGGCTTTAGCCTGCTGCTCACCCGAACCGTGTTTTTCCTTGTGATTTTCCTGCTCGTAGTCAGCCTCGCTCAGCATCGGAACGGGCTGCAATCGCTCCTGTTTGCCGTGGCTTTGGCGGTGGGATTGACCCCCGAATTTCTTCCCATGATCACCTCCGTCACCCTTTCCAAGGGCGCGAAGGCCATGGCTCAGAAACAGGTGATCGTCAAGCACCTCTCCGCCATCCAGAACTTCGGAAGTATCGACGTGCTTTGCAGCGACAAGACCGGGACGATTACCAGCGGCCAAATGGTCCTCGAACGGTCCCTCGATAGCCTCGGGAAACCGTCGGAACGAGCCTTCGTGCTCGCTTACCTCAACAGCAAATTTGAGACTGGGATCCGAAGTCCCTTGGATGCAGCCATTTTGCTACGGCCCGCGCCCGCCGAGGTTGGGAGCTGCGAGAAGCGAGACGAGATTCCCTACGATTTCGAACGCCGTCGCCTTTCCATCGTGGTGGAGCGCGCTGGCGAGCGGCTGCTGATCACGAAGGGTTCACCGGAGGGAATCTTCCCGCTCGTGACCTCCTATGAGGTTGAAGGGCGAGCCGTCCCGATCGACCCGGACGCCCGCGCCCGCGCCAAAAGCGGCTATCAGGACTTGAGCAGCGAGGGATTTCGAACGCTCGCGGTGGCCTACGCTAAGGTAGAGCCTAAGCAGAACTATTCGGTGGGCGACGAGCGGAATCTAGTTTTGGCCGGATTTCTCAGCTTTGCGGATCCTCCATTGCCGGACTCTGCCGGGGCGCTTGCCGCGTTACGGCGGAACGGGGTTGAGGTCAAGATCATCACCGGCGACGGAGATCTGGTCACCGCCCACCTCTGCCGCGAGGTGGGGCTCGACCCAGGCAAGGTCGTGCTCGGCGATGACCTCGAGCGAATGAGCGACACGGCGCTGAATCATGTTGCCGAGATCACCACGATCTTCGCCCGAGTGTCGCCGGCGCAGAAAAACCGGATTCTGCTTGCGCTCAAACATAGCGGTCACGTCGTGGGATTCATGGGTGACGGAATCAATGACGCCCCTTCGCTCCACGCGGCCGACGTGGGCATCTCGGTCTCGGCGGCCGTCGATGTAGCTCGCGACGCTGCAGATATCATTCTCCTCAAGCCCGGCCTCAACGTTCTCGACAGCGGCATCGTCGAAGGTCGCAAGGCTTTCGGCAACGTGATGAAGTACCTGCTGATGGGCACGAGCTCGAATTTCGGCAATATGTTCAGCATGGCCGGGGCTTCGGTCTTCCTGCCGTTCTTGCCCATGCTTCCCACGCAGATTCTGCTAAACAACTTCATGTATGACCTGTCGCAGCTTACCATCCCGACAGACAACGTGGACGACGAATATCTCCGCAAGCCGCAGCATTGGGATATCCACCTGATCAGGAATTTCATGGTATTCATCGGGCCCATCAGCTCGATCTTCGATTTTGTGACCTTTTACGTCTTGCTGCACTTCATGCACGCGGGCGAGGTTCTGTTCCATACCGGGTGGTTCATTGAGTCCCTGGCGACCCAAACACTGGTGATCTTCGTCATTCGCACCTCCCGGAACCCGCCTCGCAGCCGGCCCAGCCGGCCATTGACCGCAACCAACCTGATCATTGTGGCGGTCGGCGTTCTTCTGCCGTTCAGCCCGTTCGCGCTGCCGCTGGGCTTCACAGCGTTGCCGGCTGGGTACTTCGCTTTTCTCGTTATCGTGACCATAACTTATCTCTTTCTGGTGGAAGGCGGGAAGAGAATTCTTCTCCGGGCAGAGGCCCCGGCGAAGGCCAGGCGTGGAGATGCCTTGGCAATCGCTAGTTAGGCGCTAAGGACATCATGAAATTTGGCGTGTTGGCATTGGATTATGACGGCACCATTGCACGAGACGGCGTGCTCTCCACCGATGTCAAGGCCGCAATCGGGGAGGCACGCGCTCGAGGGATCGTCGTTATCATTGTAACGGGCCGGATCCTCTCGGATCTGCGGAGTGCCGTAGGCGATCTCAGCTTCGTGGACGCTGTCGTCGCTGAAAATGGCGCCGTCCTCTGGCTCCGCAACGGCCAGACGCGAATAGTTAGTCACCTTCCGCCCCAAATCTTCTGCGACGAGTTGCGGCGGCGGGGCGTCGCATTCAATTCAGGCCAATGCGTCGTCGAGGCGGATGCCTCGCTCGCGCCCGCCGTCCTGGCGGTCATCAGAGAGCTCCAACTGCCGCTCGTCATCCTGTTCAACCGCAGCCGCCTCATGGTGCTTCCCCAAGCTATCAGCAAGGGGACGGGTCTGCGAGACGCGCTCGATATTCTTCGTCTCTCGCCCCACAACGCGATTGCCATCGGAGACGCCGAAAACGACCACGACCTTCTTGCGGACTGCGAGCTCGCCGCCGCCGTCGGGTGGGGTAGCACCATGCTGCAAGCCGAGGCAGATGACGTCGTGAAGGGCGATGGCCCGAGCGCCGTTGCCGCTTACATTCGGGGCGCGACAGCGCAGACGAGGCTGTCGGCTGGCCGACTCGGCCGGCACCGCATTATGGTAGGCACCGAGCAGGACGGACAACCCCTCACGCCTGACATCGGCGGAAACAACATCTTGATCGTCGGAGAACCGCAATCGGGCAAGTCTTGGGCCACTGGCCTTGTTTGCGAACAAATGGTCGTGCAAGGCTACTGCCTGTGCGTCATCGATCCGGAAGGAGACTATGGCGGGCTGGAGTCGCTGCGTGGTGTTGTTGTGTTGCCCGCCGCCGACCGGCCGCCTGATATGACGGAAGTGGCTCGCGCACTCGAGCATTTTGACTTGAGCGTCGTGCTGGATCTGTCGCGTGTACATCTCCGGGAAAAAATCGAATATTTGAAGGCTTTGCTGCCGATGCTGATCTCGCTGCGCCGCACAACGGGGCTGCCTCACCGGATCGTCGTAGACGAAGCCCACTACTTCCTTCATGAGCCGAATATCAAGCAACTCCTGGATATGGAATTGGGCGCCTACACGATCGTCACGTATCGCCCCTCCGACCTCCACCCCGAAGTCCGCGAGATGATCGACGTTGTAGTTGCGAAGCGGCTCACCGACATTCACGAGGTGGAAACATTGCTGTCAATGGCTAAGAGCAAGGACCTGTATCCGGGGGCGACAAGCATCCTCGGCGAATTGTCCTCCGATGAGGCTGTGGCCGTTGCAAAGGAAGCTGAAGGACAACTTCGGCGGTTCAAGCTGCTGCCGCGCCTGACCACACATGTCCGGCACCGGACCAAGTATTTCGACTTCGATGTCGTTCCCGGACAGGAGTTCGTGTTCACCGACAACGGTAACCCGATTGGCTCTCCCGCCCGGTCTCTAAAGCAGTTTGCAGCGTTGCTACAGGGCTGCCCGGCCGGTCCGCCCGGCGATCACGCTCGCCGCGGAGACTTTTCCCGATGGATTGCGAATGTCTTCCATGACAATCGCTTGGCGTCAGACGTTCGCAAGATCGAACAGCGATATCGGCTGGGCCATCTCGACGATGTGCGTCAGTCAGTGGCAACGCTAATTCAGGAGCGGTATGGAGTTTCACACTAACAGGCCATTGCAGCCTTGCCCGGGGGCGTTGCGTGCGGCTCAGGGCGGCCTATGAGAATTCTCTCCATATTTGCGGCCACGATCGTTTTGGGCACTCTCCCCTGTCTGTCTCAGATGAATCCTGATCTTCAAACCTACTTTAGGGACTACATCGGATTGACGGAAGACCAGATCTCGTCCATTACTGGCGGCCAGGCAGTTGCGAAAATCCTGCCCTCCCGCACGCCGGCTGAGATCTTTGTATTTGGCGCGATTCATGTCGACTCCACCCCGGAAAGCTATCTCGAACTCTCGCGTGATTTCGAGCGACTACGCACCGTTACCGGCTTTTTGGCCCTCGGGCAATTCAGCAATCCTCCTCAGCTTTCTGATCTAATAGGATTCGGTTTTGACAGCGACGAAGTCAAGATGCTGAAGAGTTGCCTGCCGGGCAACTGCCAGCTTCAAATGCCCGCCAGCTACATTGAAGACCTGCAACGGACGGTTGACTGGTCCGCACCCGACGCTGAGGAGCGAGTGAATCAAATCCTCCAGACGACTGCGCTCAACCTTTTGATCGCCTATCAACGCGAGGGTGATAAGGTCCTGGGGACTTACAACGATAAGCGCAACCCGAGCGATGTAGCGCGCCAATTTGAATACATGCTGAGCTATTCGAAGGCCTTGCCCAGATATCTGCCGGACTTCTACAACTATCTTCTCGCTTACCCGAAGGGAAAGCCGGAAAACGTGGAAGACAGCTTCTATTGGGCTAAGGTGAAGTTTGGGTTGAAGCCGACGCTCCGGGTGGTGCACGTTCTCACGAGAAAGAGCGAGCGCGCTGGCGAGCCGGTCTATGCCATCGCCGAAAAGCAGCTCTACTCAAGTCACTACTTCCATACCGCATTGGACCTGACATTCTGCATCCGCGACCGTGACGAGCCGAAGCCGCCAGGATTCTACCTTGTCAAGGTGATGGGGTCCGAGCAAGCCGGCTTGACGGGTCTCAAAGGCGGGGTTGTTCGAAAGGTCGCGGTGGACCGATCAGCTTCTTCTCTCCAGAAATCGCTGGCGGCGATCAAGAACGTCCTGGAGCACGCCCAACCTGGCGATGAAGGGCCTGTCCACCTGGGGTCTTTCATACCATGGGCCGCCACGGAGGAATCCAGCCTGAAAAGTCCCCTTACTGGAGAATGACGCACCTTGGGTCGCCGCCACGATTGTTCAACAAAAGCTCATCGTCAAGCTCTTACGGCCCGTGAAGCCCGGACATTTGGCCTTTAGGCGCGCTGGCCGAAGCGTCCAAGTGGGTAGCTCCGTTGCTCAAGCACAGCATCCAATCTCGTCCCCCCAGCTCCCGGGACGCGAGAATCTGCATTCACTTGACGAGATCCAGCGATTGAGGCGACTTTTGGTACAGTTTTAGTACAGATATGAGCCCGATGTTCGCGGTCTAATCGGAAGGCCCTTATGCTGACATGACTTACATGACTGCACCGCAATTACGAATTCCGGCCTCTTGTTTTCACAGCAAGTGCTCGGGGTGAGCTATTAAGTCGTTTATTTATACATGCCCTGAGACTTTCTGATGGTGTGCCGCTGGACAATGAGGCAGGCTCCAGGCAGCTCTGCGCTGGCTCGTACGTCTATTACTTTCAAAGAGATGGTACGCCCGGAGAGATTCGAACTCCCGACCCCTTGCTTCGTAGGCAAGTGCTCTATCCAGCTGAGCTACGGGCGCATGTGCCGCAGGGATTCATGAGAATCGTCAGAAAGTCGCACCGTCTCCATTCTCGCCTGCGGCTCAGTTTCTGTCAACGTCGACCGATGGAGATGATGGAGGTGGATGCCATGTCAACCGATGCCATGAATGAGCGCGTGGCGTTGTGGTTTAGCTGTGGCAGGGGTAAAAGTGGCCTTGCGGCTTGAAATAAACGCCCTTCCTTGCGCATAATTCCTATAGCAACTTCTCTTGGAGGCAAAATGGGATTTCTTGACCGGCTTCGGGGCATCGATCGCCGCCACTGGCACGTGTGTTACACCTGCATGATGGAGAGCGGGCACGACGCCGTAAAGGCCATTTTTTATTCGGAAGGCCCGCCTGTGTTGGTGCTGGGGCGGCCTCTCACGCAGTGTCCGCGCTGTGCTGGCAACAACACGAAGTCATTCCAAGCGCTCAAAGAGGAGCGCTCGGAGGCCCAACTTTGGGGGTTGGAGCGGGTGGTTCGCGAGCATCCGAGAAGTACGTTCGTCGTGAATGCGGAAACACACCCTGCCGACGCCAAGTCCGGCGTCCACGAACTCACCACTCGCCAGTAGGCGATATTTAACCCGCAGAACCCGATCGAGCGTTTCCTATCACAATCGCAGTTCGGAGAAAGGGGCGGGACTGGAAAGCCCTGCCCTTTCACCTGCTCATTGATAAGAGGACCACCATGTTGGGTGATCCTCAGTTGAAGACGATGGGCTGATGAGCGCGCAGAAGCGTCGCTATGGCGCCTTGCTTACCGCGATAGGCTCGACGAGATGGCAAGAATAAGTTTTGATCACCAACCACACCTGGCAGCCGGGCTGCAGACGCAATTCTTCGCAGGCGTCGGGCGTGAGATGGACCTCAAACCTCACTCCCGCCTCGACCGAGACCACCACCGTGAAGCCGCGGCGCTCAATCCCGACGATAGAGGCCTGAAACGCGTTCCGGGCGCTCAATCCGCGAGGCCGATCCGCGGCGGCAAGGATGTCGCCGGCCCGTAAGGCAATTCGTACTGGCGAGCCAAGTTCCGCACGCCCCAGCGGAACTTCCAATTCCACGGTACTACCCTTCAGACGGCACCCCATGGTGCCGTGATCCGGCCGGAGATGGGTGATGGTCGCATCGAAAATATTCTCAAAGTCTGCCAGTTGAGCGATCGTCTCATGGCGCGGCGCGTTCAGCACCTGTTGTGGCGTGCCTTGGGCCAAGACCTTGCCGGAATCAAGTACGATCACGTGCTCGCCCAGAGCAAATGCTTCAGCGGGCGAGTGGGTGACATAGAGAATCGGGATTCTGCGCGCGGCGTTCCACTCCCGCAGGTCTGAAATGATCGAAGACTTGACGGCGGCATCGAGTGCGGAGAGCGGTTCATCGAGGAGGAGAGCTTGCGGGTCAGTGACGAGCGAACGCGCCAGCGCCACCCGCTGACGCTCACCGCCTGAAATTTCGCTGGGCTTGCGACGCCGCAGGTGCGGGAGGCGGAAAGATTCCAGAATCGCGGTGATGCGCCCGCGACGTTCGCGAGCCGGCGTCGATACGATGCCGTATTCCACATTCTGCTCCACGGTTAAGTGGGGGAAGAGCGCCAGGGTTTGGAACAGGTATCCTATGGCGCGCCGCCGCACAGGAAGCTCGATCCCCAACTCAGAGTCGAACAGGACACGACCGCCAACGGCTATGCGGCCTGCGTCAGGGGAATAGAGTCCGGCCACGCAGTGAAGAAGAGTGGTCTTGCCAGCGCCGGACGGCCCGAACAGGATCGTGAAGCCGGCGGCCGCGCAGAATTCGACGTCCAACTCGAAGCCCGTGGGTAGCTTCTTGCGGATCGAGACCGCGAGTTCGGCCGGGTTGGTCAAGATCAATGCCCTTCGGCGGCAAGCCGGAGTTGCGAAATATGAAGTGTGAAGGGGGGAGCGTGAAAATGGAAGTCTAAACTGGCGCCGGCCAATGTCGTGCCTCCCGTGGGTTCCCGCTTGCTCGGAATGACGATAGAAACGCACCGTATACCTCGGTCGGCGACGAGCGTCTCGCATCACCGGTGAAGCGGCCACACAACCCAGATTCTTCGGTTGAGCGCGTAGGTGATGGAGAGCGTCACGAACGAAAACAGCAGCAGCAGCAAGGCCATGTGGTTTGCGGCAGCAAAATTGAGCGACTGCACTTGGTCAAAGATCGAGATGGAAACCGTCCGCGTCACGCCCGGAATGTTCCCGCCGACCATCAGCACCACGCCGAATTCCCCGATCGTGTGCGCAAAGCTGAGAACGACTCCGGTGAGGACGCCGCCGATGGAGAGTGGCAGGATCACGCGAAAAAAAGTGCGCCACCGGGACGCGCCCAGAATGGACGAGGCGCTGATCAGGTTCGGGTCAACCGTGGCGAAGGCTGCGGCCGCGGGCTGCACGGCAAAGGGCAAGCTATAGAGGATGGATGCCACCACCAAGCCCCCGAAGGTGAAGGGCAGACTGTGGCCGAACCCCGATGCGCACCACCGCCCTAGCGGACTGCGCGGTCCCAAGGCCACCAGGATGTAAAAGCCGAGGACCGTGGGCGGAAGGATGAGCGGCAGGGCGACAACGGACTCCACGAAGAATTTCCAGCGCCAGCGCGAAAACGTAACCCAATAGGCGATGGGGAGAGCCAGGACCGCCAAGACTGCGCACACGGTGACGGCCAGTTTCGCAGTGAGCGTTATGGCAGACCAATCCATGTTCTTGTCGCGACCCTCATCGTGGTGCCGCCGCGGCACTCTCGGGCGCCACAAACCCGTAGCGGTGCATCAGGGCGACAATCTCGGGCTGCCGAAGATAGTCGAGAAACTGCTGTGCCACCTGCTTCCTCTGCGACGACTTCAAAATCACGCACGCCTGATCAATCGCAGGATACGAGGAAGGCGGAATCTCGAATGATCTGCCCTTGCCCGCCATGGCCGGAGCCAGGGTCAACGACAGCGCAATAATTCCCGCATCGGCGTCGCCCGAAAGCACAAATTGCGCGGCCTGGGAGATATTCTCGCCCATCACCAGCTTATCCCGCACCTTGTCGTAAATCTGCTCGTGCTGCAGCGCAGCCACGGCGGCCCTTCCATACGGCGCGTGCTCCGGATTGGCGATGGCGATCTTGCGCACACTCGGTTCAAGCAGGGCCTTGAGCCCGTGGCCAAGGTCCATCGAGGAGCCGTTCGGAACCCAGAGGACGATTTTGCCCTCAGCGTAGCGGTGGAGGCTGCCGGGCTCCGCCAAGCCCGCGGCCTCCAGTTTCTGAGGGTAGGTGATGTCGGCCGAAAAAAATAAGTCGTAGGGAGCGCCATTCTGGATTTGGGAGTAAAAGTTGCCGGACGAACCGAACGAAAGCTTCACAGAATTCCCAGTGTCCTTCTGAAACCGGGCCGCGACTTCCTGAAAGGCGAAGGTTAAGTCCGCAGCCGCCGCCACCGTGATCTGCTCTGCGTGAGCGCGCGCGGGCGCAACCAACGCCAACATCAGCAGACTAGACAGCAGGTTGCGAACGGACTTGCTCAACCTGTCATTTCGAGGAGCCGAAGGCGACGAGGAATCTCGGTCTGAAATTATAGGGAATACGAGATTTCTCGTCGCCTTCGGCTCCTCGGAATGACAGGTTGGACGGGTTTTTGCGCAACCCACTAGCTCTAGGACTCTCATCGCTGGGCCAAGCCTGAATATACACTTTTGCGTGTAGTTTACTCAAGATAACCGTATCGGATAGCCCATCGGGCGATCGAGCGATTGAGCGATCGATTCGAGCGATTGGGGGGTCGGGGTCGTCGAAGGAGGTTGGAGGACCGTTCGGCGACCCGAACGACTTATTACCTCCCTGCGAATCGCGCCCGGGGACGGAGTTCCAACGTCCATCATCTTGTCCGAAACCGTTTTTTTGCAGCCCCTTGAAGCAACTTCCGTGAAAAATTTGCCAAAATCGACAGATCAAGGCTTAAATATCTCTTGATAAAAGACTTACGAAATTGGCTTCGTACCCCCCAAAAAACTCAAAATCGTGCCTATTTTTCATGGCCTAAATTCATGTCAGGACAAGCGTTAGACGCCAATGGGTTCGTGCCAAGCTAATCTTGCCCGTCATCGACCGGCAAAATCGGCTTCGGACCGCCCAGGGGGGCACGTTAAACGAACCAGGATTTCGCCCCTTTAATCCCCAGTGCGCGTTAGCTTTTGCCTTCCCCTCATAGATATCACGTCGAAATGGGACAGTGGGGACTCGCGGGAATCCTGGGACGAAAATTGTTGGATACTTGTTTTCTTTAGGTTAGGCTGTGAATTGCGTGCCAGATGAATCAGATGAGCCTGCCCGTGAGCAGAATTTGCACACTTTGCCTTTTTCGGACGTAGCCAGCATCTCTGACTCTGCAGCGGCGCTCTATGAGCGTCCAAACTCTGTGGGAATTCAAGCTCGGCGCTCATCGAGCGCCGCTACAGGAACCAAACTGCACCACGACCAGTTTCGGGTGGTGTCTCAGTTTGAAGTGGCATGGCCATCTTGGCCATGAAATAACACGGGCAGGATGCCCGTGCCACCTCAAACTGAGACACTACCCAGTTTCGGCACCCCTTGACTTATCCGTTAAAATCTGCGATGAAATAGTCTAGCCTATGCAGCAGCCCTATCGAATAGCTCTCCTGCCGGGCGACGGCGTCGGACCGGAAGTCATCGCGGAAGCGGTTAAAGTTCTCCAAGCCCTTGAGGAGGTCAACGGCCCCACTTTCAGGTTTGAAAGGGGCTTGATTGGCGGAGCCGCGCTGGAGGCTACAGCGGAGCCGCTGCCCGCCGAAACCATCGCTCTTTGCATCAATTCCCACGCTGTCATGCTCGGCGCCGTGGGAGGCCCGCAATGGGACTCCAAACGGCCGGAGGCGCGTCCGGAGCAAGGCCTGCTTCAGATCCGCCAGAGACTAGGTCTTTACGCGAACCTCCGCCCCACGCGAGTGCTCGACAGCATGGTGCCCATGTCGGCCTTGCGGCCGGAGCGCGTGCGGGGCACCGACCTGATGATTGTCCGCGAGTTGATGGGCGGCATTTACTTTGGCAATCCCCGGGGCATCTTCGCGCGCGACGGCGAGCGCATGGGCGTCAACACCGAGGTGTACCGCGAGCACGAGGTGGAGCGGATCGCCCATCGCGCCTTTCAGATCGCGCGCGACCGTCGAAAACAGGTAACCAGCGTCGATAAAGCTAACGTGCTGGAGAGCTCCCGTCTGTGGCGGGAAGTGGTGGAGCGGGTGGCGCAGAATTACAGCGACGTGGAGCTGAAGCACCAGTATGTGGATAGCTGCGCTATGGCGCTGGTGGATCGGCCGGCGTCCTTTGACGTGATCCTCACCAACAACATGTTTGGCGACATCTTGAGCGATGAGGCCGCGGTACTGAGCGGCAGCATCGGCTTCCTGCCCTCGGCAAGCCTGGGCGAGCACCAGGCCCTCTACGAGCCCGTGCATGGATCGGCCCCGGACATCGCCGGGCGCAACCGGGCGAATCCCGTCGCTGCCGTTGCCAGCGCGGCTATGATGCTCCGGTACTCCTTCCGTATGGAAACCGAAGCCCGGGCCATCGAAACGGCCATCGAAAAGATCTTGAAGCGCGGCGTGCGCACCGCTGAGATTCCCGGCCGCGTCCGCCCCGTCGGTACGTCGAAAATGGGCGACCTGATCGCCTCCGAGGTCAAGAAGCTGCTGAAGTCTGCGAAGAGAACGGCCAGGACGGCTACCAAGTAGCCCATTGAGGAAAAAAGAGAACTCCCTGGGGTTCATGGACTGGCTAGAAGATGAGGTGAGTTAACGCGCGTGACTCATTCTCACGCTCGTCCGTTTCCCTTCAACGACCACAACCGCATATTTCGCCATGACCGATATATCGGGACACTCGTTTCTGTAGGGGAGACACGGCTTCCTACGCGGTGAAATTTTGGGACACACTTTTGAGACGTGCAGGCCCTTTACTGCAGGGGGGCGGGGGAGTGTCTCAAAACTTACCACTTATGAGACTCCGCCTACTCCTCCGCCGGATGGCGTCGCAGTATACCCGGGCATGATTGCAGGGGACGTAGTAGGCTTAACCGCATCGAGGGGATTGTTCCAACACTCTTGCCAAGTTCTCTCGAACACCTCCCACTGAGTGGAACCCGGATACCACTTCATTAAGGGACCTTCTTGCCAGCTATCCAGCGACATGAAAAGGCCTATAAGCATAACCTCGCCGCCAATTTGATAGAAGACGCCGAACGGCATGGTGTCGCACTCCCTTACCTCCACCTTGCCGCTGTGCCCAGTCATATCACGAAGCATTTTGATCTGGTGTTGAATTCTCCGTCTCGCTTCTTCGGGTGGGTTGTCAGTAAATCCGTTGCGAAGTCTGAACCTGCTCCTGAGAAGCCCATCGTTGGCTGGGTTGAGCATCATAATGTCGAAATTAATACCCGCGTCTAGAAGTTTCGGCAGCATCTCCGATATTTCCAAAAACTCGTTCACAAAGAATGAGGTCCATATCCTCACGTGATCATTTGGCTTTGCTCGCCCCATGGCTGACTGGATTGTCAGAATATTCCATTTGTCCTTGTGAAGCAGTTCACCTCCGCTAAATGCGTCTCTGCTCTTAACCGCATTACTAATTCCCTCCAAACGAAGATGGATGTCCCACCACCATGCTGCGCCAAGGAAAACGATCGGGACACACACAGACACGATGAACAGCGCCAGATCTTTAACAGACGACGGAGGCAATTCTCCCAACGCCTTCGCAGTGCCCGGCTGGGGATAGGAAAGCCAGCCCAGCCGGAATGAGACGAGAACGGAGAGAACCGCCAAAGCAAGGCCGATCAAGGGAGCCCATCGTTGCTTCCGAGTTTTTTCCTCCGAGAGGGCCATAGGAACAGTGTTCTTGACCAGTTTATCCCCAAAAGCGGCACTGTGCTTCTGCCGTGAGCGATCGAAAGAAACCCTCAAGGCCCGGCGATAACCGAGAGAGCACCGTTTTCACAACCGCACGCGCCAGCCAAGCTCTGCGCCCCGGTTGCCACGGTCACCGCCTTCGTTTCGGCGACGGTCCGCGCCCGGAAAACTTCGCGGCGAAACTCATCCTTTCTGAGACAGCAAGCTTTCGGTAAGGCCCGTCTCAAAACTTACCGTTTCTGAGAAATCACGGGGCTATTCCAAGTCGCTTTTTCCGATGTTGCATTTAGAGCAGAGCGTTTGAAGTTTTTCGATGATAGTCTCACCGCCGTTTGCCCATGCTTTAACGTAATCGACGTGTACAATAATGCTTGGGTCCGTGGCGGGCGATCTCCCGCAATGCTTGCACCTAAAATTGTCCCGCCTCATGGCGACAAAACGTAACCGCCAATTTATACTGCGTTTGGTCTTGTGCTTGGTTGAAAGCTCTGGCTCAAGAAAACTGATTGCTTCCTTAGATGAAACGTTTCCTCGCTGTTGATGTCAGCAACAAATTTCGCAAGAGCGTTTCGCCAATTATGAAACGTGCAATTCTGCCGGGACGTGCTGGCGGCGCACCTTGATTTTACTTTCGTCCCTTCGCGCTTGCGCCAGATCGTAAGCGGTTTGGAGACGCATCCAGTGATCGGCGTTCGACCATCCGGCTTTTTCCAGCCGGATTGCCATCTCAGGAGACAGTCCGGCGTGGCCGTTCAGAACACGCGAAAGCGTATGCCGGGCGACGCCGAGGGCTTTGGCGGCTTGCGTCACACTCAAGCCCAAAGGCTCCAGACAGGCATCCTTTATGGAATGGCCGGGATGCGGCGGGTTTTTCATGGGCATTGCCCTTGCTCCTTCGTTTAGTGATAGTCCACCAAGTCAACATCCAGCGCGTCCCCGTCCTCGAAGCGAAACAGAACCCGCCAGTTACCGGATATAGTCACGCTCCAGCAACCTTTGAGTTCAGCGCGCAGAGCGTGAAGACGATAACCCGGCAAGTTGAGGTCGGATGGGTGCTGCGCTTGGTCGAGGTGAACAAGAACATCCCGAATGCGCCGCACTTGATCCGCCCGGACGCCGCTCGGGTCGTCGCTCTCATATAAGCGTTTCAGACCTTTGTGCCGGAATGTCCTTAACATCAAGGACACCGTACCGTGTATCGGAACGCATGTCAACAGACCTTTTCCCGGATCCGGCCACGCTCCGCGCTCGTTTCGTTCTCAAAACTTACCGTTTGTGAGACGCGCTCGCTGACATTGGTCGCTCTTCGTCATTGTCTTCGTATTGCGCTCAGCCGAGTTCTTGGGCCAGTCCGATGAAGTCCTTCGGGCCCCGCGGATGTAGCAGAGCCGATACGCGTCTTGATACTGGACTACTTCGCCTACGAGCTGCGCGCCGCGATTGCGGAGCCTTTCAAGCGTCTCGTCGATGTCGTCCACGGCGAACATGACGCGGATGTAGCCTAGAGCGTTCACCGGGGCGTTGCGGTGATCCGCGACGGCAGGCGGCGTGAGGAAGCGGGAGATCTCGAGCCGGCCGTGGCCGTCCGGCGTGCGCATCATGGCAATCTCGACGCGCTGATCGCCCAGTCCAGTGACACGTCCGGCCCATTCTTCTTCGATCGTGGCCCGCCCTTCGAGCTCAAGGCCGAGATCGCGAAAGAAATCAATCGTTCCTCCGAGGTCATCGACGACGATTCCTACGTTGTCCATCCGTTTAAGCGCCATGTGTCCAATCTACAAGGTGTCGTCTAGTCTAACAACCGACTGTTTTTGAGACAGCCGTCCATGAGACCGTGAAAGCGGAATAAGGTGATTCTGCTCCACATCCCCCGTCGCAGCAGAAAATACCCTTTCAGAGCGAGATTTATCGCGAAGTTTACCCTGAGCTTTTTGGCTTCGCTCAGGACCGTTCGCAGCGGAAAAGCGAACGGGCTCGAAATGACAGCTAAACTACGTCAGCAGCCGCCGCGGGCCACTCACAAACGGGCTCCCGCACTCGTAGAAACGCAACACGCGGTCAACCTCCTTTGTCAGCCCAATGCGGACGCTCTCTCCGATGGCACCTACAGGCCGCAGTGCCTTTCCCAGCCACAGTGTGTCGCTGCCGCACAAATCAAGGCCATCGTGCTGCTTGGTAATTCGCATCGCGGTGGCCAGTCGGCCGGGCCCGCGGGCGAGATCGCGCACCTTGGCATCCGCAGCGGTACCGGTGCGCCTAGTCGCGCCATTCGTTGTACCGGTTCCGCCTCGTTCCATGAGGCCGACGCCTTCCAAGGGTTCGAGAGCGCGCAACAGCACGCCGGCGCCAACTCCGGCCCGCTCGCTTGAGACGTTGAGCATGTACCAGCAGCCATAAACGAAGTAGACGTAAGCGTGTCCGCGCTCGAGGAAGAGCGAGCGATTCCGCGGCGTCAGCCCGCGAAAAGCGTGCGCAGCGGCATCGCCCACCAGGTAGGCCTCCGTCTCTACAATGCGCCCGCTCATCGTGCCTTCGGCCACCGAATGCACCAGCGTTTTACCCACAAGGTAGCGAGCGAGCTCCACCGTATCCACCGGAAGTTCGGCCCGACGGAGACGATGCGGCAGACCCAATCTCGAATGACCGTTCGTAAAGGCTACGGACTTGGCTGTGGCTGCTCTCATGGCCGTGGGCTCAGGACTTGTGTCACAGGTCTATGATCGTTGCTTCCTTCGAGCTGAGCGAAACTTCCTCTGCAGTTGTTCGTTCACGGCAGGGAGTGAGAACTGCTCGGGGTCAAAAGGGCCTCGCCATCGCAGCAAGGTCTCATGTTCTTCGTGTCCGGGGTCGGCCATCGCCTCCAGGTAGTCTTCATAACGGGAAGGTCCACCTACATCCTCGGGTGGAGTGCGGCGTTCGCCGGCGAGGCAGTGCGGATACTCCGTACCCAGATCAGGCAGGATAATGGCTTCGACCACCAGGCCGTGTCGCCAGCTATCGCCGAAGTCATACAAGTACTCGAATTGGGTTCCGACGCGCGGGAAAGCTTCCCGCAACCGCACACGGCTCTCGTCGACGACCTTGCGCTCGTACAGATCGTCGTCCGGATCAGGCACGCTGTAGATGCGGCGCCCGATCTCGAACTGGTGCAGGTGACAATCTTCCCAGCCCATCACAATCTGCAAAACCCGATGAAGTTGAGCGAGAGTCGCGTCCTCCCAGACCTGTATGCGCCGCCAAACGGGTGGATGAATGCGCTGCAGCGTCACCTTGAGTTGATACACGGCACGGGCTCTCTTCCGAGCTATCACGACACCTTTCGCGGCTCCAATATGCGCCATGCCGCCGTACCGAAGTTCGGGAATTTCTTTACGGCTTCTGGCCCGCTGCGGCTGGCGAGGGTGCCGCCGCGGGCAGTGGCTTCAACTCGCCCAGCATTGTCGGTATCAGCTCAGACACCGTCGGATGAATGTGCATAGCCCGCTGCAACACAGTGTAGGGCGCTTTTGCGTACATCACGTCCAGAATGCAGTGGATGGCCTCGTCGCCGCCCGTCCCCAAGATGGCAGCGCCCAGAATTTCCTTGCTGGCGGCGTCCACCAGGATTTTCATGAATCCTTGCGTTTCGCCTTTCTCGACGGCCCGGCCCACTTTCGTCATCGGCCGTTGGCCGATGAGCGCGGGCCTGCCCGTGGCTCGCACCTCAGTTTCGGTCATGCCCGCCCTGCCCAATGGCGGATCAATGTAGAGCGCGTAGGCATGGATGCGATCACTCACCCGGCGCGGATCGTTGTCCAAGAGATTTGCGGCCACAATTTCGAAGTCGTTATACGAGGTGTGCGTGAAGCCGCCCTTGCCGTTGCAGTCGCCGAGCGCCCAAATGCCGGGCACGTTGGTGCGCAACTGATCGTCAACCTCGATGTAGCCGTGCTTGTCCGTCTGAACGCCGGCTTTTTCCAGGCCCAAGTCGTCGGTATTGGGACGGCGCCCGATGGCCAGCAGCGTGTGAGATCCCGCCACTTCTCGGCTGTCCTCGTCGCAATCAAGCCCGGCAACTACTTCGGCCCCACTCCGAGTGAAATGGATGCATTCAGCATTCAGGCGCACGTGAACGCCTTCGTTTTCCACAATCTCCTTAATGGTTGCGGAGATGTCTGCGTCTTCGCGCTGGACGAGGCGCGGCCCCTTCTCCACGATAGTCACTTCGCTGCCGAAGCGGCGGAACATCTGTCCGAATTCCAGCCCGATGTAGCTTCCCCCGATGATGACCAGGTGGCGCGGAAGGAAATCGACGGACATCATGGAACTGTTGGTGAGGTAGCTGATTTTGTCGAGGCCTGGCATATCGGGGACGATGGCCCGTCCGCCTACATTGATGAAGATTCGCTCCGCGCTCAGCCGGTCTGGCCCTATGCTCACTTCGCGGGGAGATTCGAACCGCGCGTGGCCGTCATAGACGGTACAGTTTTCCATGCCGCGAAGCCAGGACTCCACTCCCGTTCGGGACTTTCCCGAAATGGCGTCCTTTCGCACTTTTACCTGCTTCATGTCCATGCTGACCTGGCCCGGCAAAACCACTCCATATTCCGCCGCACGCCGTGCCACACGGGCGGCGTAGGCGCTGGCCACCATGGTCTTGGTGGGTATGCATCCGGTGTTGACGCAGGTGCCGCCGAAGAACTTGCGCTCAATGATGGCCACCTTCATCCCCGCTTTGGCTAGGCGTCCGGCCAGCGGCGGTCCGGCTTGTCCGGTTCCGATGATGATCGCGTCGTATGCGCTTGCCATCTACCCTCGGCTCCTTCTTGGTTAGGAATGCGCCTGCTCGGTCACGGCCCGGTCGGGGAGGAGCCGGGCCGCGAGTCCCTCGTGCTCGCACTATGCCCCCCTGGCGGCGAGACCTGGGTGGCGCCGGCGGGAAGCCTCTGATCGACGTACTCGTTCAGGCTTCGCTTCAAATTCTGGATTGCCGCCAAATGTTGCATGTCGCGGGGGAGTTCGCTGAATTGTCTCTCGATCGCGGCTTTCAGGTCATGATTGAGAACGTCCACCCGCGCCTCGTTAATCTTCACCAGCTCATCGTAGGCTCGCTTCTGATAAACAGCCTCGTAGTCGCTGGCGGCGAAGACAGGGCCTGAGCACATGACCGTGTCATATGTGTCGTCAATGGGCGTCACCGTGAGCGTGCCTGCGCAGACGTAGCCGTTGTGCGTCATGCGCACGGCTTGGTTCGGCTCTGCGACCCGCCGGATCTCCTGGGCCCGCGCGCCGGACACCAGCAGGAAACTGGCCGCGACGAAGAGTAGGAAACGAATTGCAACGGAGGCTGCCTGAGAAGCTCGAACCATCGGTGTGACTCCCTTTCAGGTGGTATCGACGCCAAGACGGCAGGTTATCACGAGTGATTGGCCGGCGACACCTGGGGATCCTGGAGGGGGTGCGCGACATAGACGTGGGCTTTTTGGCGTTTCTTTTTTTTGTGGCCTTTATCTGTGCGTAGTGTATACTTGCAGATAGAGGAGGTGGCTATGCCTCAAACCCTGCCTGCCCTGGAAGGCGAAAGAACCCGCTTGC
>DATJYK010000146.1:0-4318 GCA_035578005.1 Terriglobia bacterium | reverse complement strand
CGCGCATCGTCCATCCTTACCCCAGCGTGCGTTTCGCCGTTACGCATCCGAGGTAAGAGCCGTATGAGGTAATTCTTCAAGTACGGATCCGTGCGGGGGGCGTTGGGTAACCAGCGTCCCTACCGCGACCGAACCCAAGCTTGGTTCACCATGAATGTCTCAACTCGTTTAAAATCAGTTGGTCTTTCGCTGCTGTATAGAGGCGCGAGCCGCGTCAGGTGACGCCCCTCTTCGGTCCTGGCTCTGTGCAGGATAAGGAATTTCACCGTGTCGGCTGTCTTGAAACTTCGCATAAACAACACCGAGCATTCAGTGGCCGTAGAGCCTGATGCTACGCTGCTGAGCGTGCTGCGTGACCGGCTCGACCTGACGGGCACGAAGTACGGTTGCGGCGAGGGCCAATGCGGCGCCTGTACCGTACTGATTGACGGCAAGGCGCGCCGTTCCTGCCTGACGCCGGCGAGCTCGGTGGGCAGCGCGCACGTTCTCACCATCGAAGGCCTGGAAAAGAACGGCCGGCTGCATCCTTTGCAGGAAGCATTTCTCGATGAAGGCGCCTTTCAGTGCGCCTACTGCACGTCCGGCATGATTATGGCCGGCGTGGCCTTCCTGAAGGATCATCCGAATCCCACCGAAGCGGAGATTGCCCGAGGCATGAACGGCAACGTGTGCCGTTGCGGCACTCATCCGCGAATCGTGGCCGCGGTACGTAAAGCCGCGCGGGAGCTCAAGGAGTCACAAGCGTGAATACCGCGCTTCAACCCGGCGTCGTGATTGAGCCCGAACGCTACGAGTTCCGTGAGCCGCCCGCGTATGACTTCGGACTCCAACGTCGCGATTTCTTCAAGCTGCTGGGCGGCGGGGTGGCGGTGTTTCTAATTGCTCGAAACGCGCCGGCTCTTCCTCAGGAGTCGGGCCGAGGCTTTCGCGGCGAAGAACTGCCCCGCGACATCAGCGCCTGGTTGCACATCGGCGAAAGCGGCGCGGTGACGGTTTACACCGGCAAGGTGGAAATGGGCCAGAACATTCGCACTTCGCTCAGCCAGGCGGTGGCCGAGGAGTTGCGGGTGCCGATCGGCAGCGTCGGCCTGGTGATGGGTGATACGGACTTGACACCCTTTGACATGGGCACCTTCGGCAGCCGCACCACGCCCACCATGAACCTTGAGCTGCGGCGAGTGGCGTCGGTGGCGCGCGATACGCTGCTGCAGATGGCTGCCAAGAATTGGAGTGTGGATGAAGCGCGCTTGACGGCGGCCAACGGTAAGATTCGCGACCGCGACACGGGGCGTGAGATCGAGTACGCGAAGCTCGCTCGAGGCCAGGCTTTTGCCAAGGCGGTGGTGGAGAGCGATCCTCTGACGCCAGCCAGCCAGTGGAAGGTGGCAGGGCAACCCATCCCCAAGGTTGATGGACGCGACTTCGTCACCGGCAAGCATCGATACACGCCTGACCTCGCACCCGCCGGCTTTCTGCACGGCAAAGTTCTGCGTCCGCCCTCGTTCGGGGCGGAGCTCGTATCCGTGGATGTGAGCGCAGCCAAGGCTCTGCCGGACGTCACCGTGGTGCATGACGCCGATTTCGTCGGGGTCGCCGCGCCGAGCGTCGAAGCCGCGGAGAGGGCGGCCGCAGCGATCCAGGCCAGGTGGAAGGAAGTGCCGCAGCCTTCCAGCCGCGAGCTGTTCGAATATTTGAAGGCGAATGCCGAGGAATCGGAAGGCGGCCGAGAAGGCTCGCCCCGAGTGGTGGGGTCGCCGGACCGAGCGCTCGCGGCAGATCAGCGGCTGGACGCCACCTACACGATCGCCTATATCGCGCACGCGCCTCTCGAACCTCGCGCCGCGGTGGCCGAGTGGAACGGCGGCAAGGTGACCGTGCACACGGGAACGCAGCGGCCTTTTGGCGTGCGCGAGGAACTCATGCAGGCGTTCCACCTGAGCCAGGACCAAGTGCGCGTGCTGGTGCCAGACACGGGAGCGGCTTACGGCGGCAAACACAGCG
The DNA here is from genome assembly GCA_035578005.1 of Terriglobia bacterium. Lineage (GTDB taxonomy): Bacteria > Acidobacteriota > Terriglobia > UBA7540 > UBA7540 > Gp13-AA77. The sequence continues at coordinate 2,317 of DATJYK010000146.1, read as the reverse complement.
GTGAAGTGGCGCTGGAGGCGGCACGGTTGGCGCGTGCGGCCGGCGCTCCGGTGAAACGAGTCTGGACGCGCGAGGAAGAGTTCACTTGGGCCTACTTTCGTCCCGCGGGTGTGATCGAAATCAAAAGCGCGGTAGCCTCTGACGGCACCATCACGGCCTGGGAGTTCCACAATTACAACTCGGGCGGCTCGGGCATCGGCACGCCCTATGCGGTGCCGAATCAGCGCATTCAATTCCATCCTTGCAAATCGCCGCTGCGGCAGGGTTCCTACCGGGCGTTGGCCGCCACCGCCAATCACTTCGCGCGCGAGTCCCACATGGATGACCTGGCTCATCTGGTCAACATGGACCCGCTGGAGTTTCGTTGCAAAAACCTTACCGATGAGCGACTGAAGGCCGTTTTTCAGGCGGCCGCGGAGAAGTTCGGTTGGGGTCGCACCAAGCCGGAGCCCGGACACGGATTTGGGATCGGGGGTGGCATCGAAAAGGGTGGGTACATTGCGACCTGCGCTGAAGTAGCCGTTGATCGCTCAACGGGCGCCGTCCACGTGGTGCGCGTGGTATCGGCATTCGATTGCGGCGCTGTGGTGAACCCCGATGGCCTGCGCAATCAGCTTATCGGCGCCAACATCATGGGGCTGGGCGGGGCGCTGTTCGAAGCCATCGAATTCGCGAACGGCAAAATCCTCAATCCCCACTTCGCACAATATCGAGTGCCGCGCTTCATGGATGTGCCGTCGCTCGACGTCGTACTGATCGACCGCAAGGATCAGCCTTCCGCCGGTGCCGGCGAGTCACCGATTATGGGCCTGGCTCCGGCGGTGGGCAACGCCATCTTCAATGCCACCGGCAAGCGCCTGCGATCGCTTCCCATGGCGCCCAAGGGAATCAAGGCTTAGCCTGAATTTGACGCCCAACAAGTTTGGGGAAGGCGCTATGACCCCTGATCTAGGCCGCATTTGTCACCAGGATTCGAAAAGGGCGGGGCCTCAGCCCCGCCGACGTTGCGGAATTGCGCCCGTTGTGTCCCGGATGGCAGATATTCGATGGACGTTGCAACGGCGGGGCTGAAGAGTCTGTGTGAAAACTCGTGGATTCCCGCCTTCGCGGGAATGACGCGTTTTGGTAGAGCCCATAAATCCAACGGCGTCACGCCCGCGCAGGCGGGAGTCCACGGCCCGGCAGGCGCTAGCCGAGTTTTCACACGGACTCTGAAGCCCCGCCCTTTTCGAATCCTGGTGACAAATGCAGGCCAGCGTTGGCCACAAAGGCGTCAACCCCTCGGATGCCATGCCAACTTCCTCACCCGCCCCGCGGCGAGGCTTCGGCTACTGGCTCAGCTACGCACGCTCGCTGCTATTCACCAACAATCTCATCTACCTTTACACGGCGGTGCTCGCCACGGTCTCACTGGCCGGTTCCTTTTTTGACTCGCGGGGCCGTTGGCAGCACGGGTGCGTGCGCCTTTGGGGATGGCTCATTCTGAAGACCAGCGGCGTGAGGGTGCGCGTGGAAGGTCTCGACCATCTTAAGGACCAGCCCACCGTGATCTTCTGCGTAAATCACCCCAGCGCGATGGATATCCCGATTCTTTTGGCGAGTCTTCGGGTTCAGTTCCGGTTTTTGGCGAAACGCGAGCTCTTCCAGTTGCCCTTCCTCGGATGGTACCTGCGGCGCGCCGGGCACATTTCGGTGGAGCGCGGACGCCCGCATGAGGCCATGCGCAGCTTCGAAGAGGCGGCAGCGCGCGTCCGGCGCGGGACCTCGGTAGTCTTATTTCCCGAAGGCACGCGCAGCCGGCGGGCGGGCGTGATGCTGCCCTTCAAGGGCGGCAGCTTTTACCTCGCCGTTCACGCCGGCGTTCCCGTGGTGCCCATCACACTGAATGGCACGCGCCACACCCACGAGCCCGACACCCTGCACGTTCGCGGCGGCCAGACTGAATTGATCATCCACCAGCCCATTTCCACCGTGGGTCTCACCACCGAGGACGTTCAGACTCTGTCAGACCGCGTTCGGCAGAAGATTCTCTCCCGGTTCGTGCCTGCGAAGGATTGACCGCTCCGTTTCCGCCCGGATTCTGCGCCCCGCCCATGTGCCCCTTAGCGCGAAAGTGAGAAGAATCTGCACACCTAGCGGCCTACCGAACCGGTTTCACTGGTTATCCACAGGCTAACCTCAGAGAAACACTACTCCCAAATATTCAGTCTCAGGTGTTCCATCCGTACCCTCCGTCCCATTTTGAACTGGTACTCATGGAAGTTTGGGACGGAAAAGGAGTTTTTCGTATTGTCGCGGTCACCTTCACTGGTCAGCC
>DATJYK010000145.1:0-9642 GCA_035578005.1 Terriglobia bacterium | reverse complement strand
ATGGCCGAAATTACCCTGCTGGCATCAAGGTTCCGGACTCCGAGATGGCGGAGATCAAACTCCGGCGAGACGCTTTTCACGGCGAATGGAACTATGAGATTACACCGCGAGCATGACACTGTTATTTCTTAACGGTTCCTTTGGGCCTAAAATAAGGCCCCCCCCGGGGGGGTTATGCCACATATGGAAACGAACCCAAACTTGCATCCTATTGTCGCGGAAGATGTTAATGCCAATTCCGAGGCCTATTTGCCGAACGAGTTGAAAAAACGAACCCAAAACCGTAAGCCGCAGATTCAATGATGGATAGGAGCTAAAAAGTGGCCAAATTTGCGTTTGAAAACGAACCTAAACGAACCTAACTTTTGTGGGCAAATACACGCAAAATCGGCAAACGAACCCAACGAACCGAAGAAACGAACCCGAGGTCCGCTTTGTGATAGAACGCCTGGGAGCGCGGGCGTCCCGCCCGCCGATGTTAAGTCTTTGAGAAGAGGCCCCACGAGCGGGCGAGACGCCCGCGCGCTCCCAGGGTTCTAGGTTCTGTGTGAAAACTCAAGCTGGCTGATTGCCAAGTATGGACCCCGCTTCCGCCGAGCTGACCTTGTTGGAGTTAGGCGTGCTGTCCCGGCGCAGTCGTTCCCGCGTAAGCGGGAATCCACGAGTTCGAGCAAAGCTGGAATGTCATTTATAATCAGCGACTTGGACAGCGAGACTCACGAAACAGACAAGGATTGTGACATCTGTTAACTACATAATAATTTACGGGCGGATAAGGCCAGTATGGTGTCTCAAAGATGGGCGGACTAACTTTCTGTTCTCCTCGTGAGGTTCGGCGGGGCTGTGTTTGCGGGACGCGGTCGCGCCGTCAGAGGGTTTGATACAGGATTGCAGTTGGGGGTCGCCATGGAACCAAATGATTCGACCGGCGAAAACGAAGAAGAACCTGGCAGACAGGCGCCCGCCGCCAGCACCGAGCGTGAAAAATCGTTAGCAGAAAGCGCACAGCCTGAAGGCGAAACACCCGCTCCAGACACCACTCACACCGAGACTTCACCCGCCTACGGCGCCGAGCCCGAGGAGACATCAGCGCAGGGCAGCCAACAGACCCGCAGTCCAGCCCCCGCCGAAGCGCCATTTCCGATTGTCGGTGTGGGCGCGTCGGCAGGCGGATTGGAAGCCTTCACGCAGTTGCTGAAGTTTCTGCCTGCCGACACGGGAATGGGATTCGTGCTGGTGCAGCACCGTGGGGCACATCAACCCACCATGCTGCGGGAGTTGCTGGCTCGGGCGACCAAGCTAAACGTGCTTGAAGCCGCGGACGGCATGACGGTAGAGCCGAACCACATCTATCTGAGCCCGCCCGAGACCAACATGGGCATTCTCAAGGGCGTGCTGCGTCCCATCGACCGTTCACTGCCCGAAACCCGGCACCTGCCGATCGATTACTTCCTCACCTCCCTCGCCCAGGACCGAGGCACAAAGGCCATCGCCGTCATTCTATCGGGAAGCGCTTCGGACGGCACCTTGGGCACCAAGGCCATCAAGGCGGAAGGCGGCATCACCTTCGCCCAGGAACAGAAATCGGCCAAGTACGATGCTATGCCGCGCAGCGCCATCGAAACCGGCGATGTTGACTTTGTTCTGCCGCCGGAAGCCATCGCCCGGGAGTTGGCCAGAATCGGCCGCCACCCTTATCTGGTCCGTGTGGCCCAAGCCCAAGAGGCCGTTGCCGCGCCCGCCAGTGAGATCGATCGCATCTTCATCCTGCTGCGGGCCGCCCGCGGCGTCGATTTCGGCCATTACAGCCGGAAGACCATTGAGCGCCGCATCCACCGGCGCATGGTGCTGAGCGACACGAGCAATCTAGCCGAGTACCTGCGCTTCCTGAAGGAAAACCCAGGCGAGGTCCAAGCGCTCTACCAGGACATCCTGATCAATGTGACTAACTTTTTCAGGGAGCCCCAAGCCTTTGAGGCGCTCAAGCAGGAAGTATTTCCCAGGTTGATTACCGGGCGGCCCCACGACTCGCCCATCCGCGTTTGGGTGCCTGGATGCTCCACCGGAGAAGAAGCATACTCCGTTGCGATCTGCCTCGCTGAATTTCTAAGCGACTTCAAGGCCAATTATGCCGTGCAAATATTTGCCACCGACATCAGTGACTCGGCGCTGGACGTGGCGCGCGCCGGCATCTATTCGGAGGCCGCCGTGGCCGAGGTTTCACGCGAGCGATTGAATCGATTCTTCGTGCGCTCGCACGGCGGCTACCAGGTGGCAAAGCCGATCCGGGACATGTGTGTGTTCGCCAAGCAGAACATCATCAAAGACCCTCCTTTTTCCCGCCTGGACCTCATCAGTTGCCGCAACCTGCTGATTTATCTGAATGGACCTTCGCACCACAAAGTGTTGCCGTTGTTTCATTTCGCCCTTCGCGCGTCGGGCTTTCTGCTGCTGGGCCGGTCGGAATCGGTCAGCGGGTCTTCACGCTTGTTCAGCCCCGTCGACAAGAAGAACAAGATCTTTCAGGCGCAGGCGAGGCCGTTCGAGGACCGCTTCGAGTTCACCGAATCGGAACACATCTCGAAGGGGGCCGAGCGGAGGGCGCAGCCGGCGCCGCCTTCGGGCGAGACCCCCTTGCAGAGCGAGATCAACCGCGTGCTGCTGCAGGAATACACGCCGCCCGGCTTTGTGGTGAACAGCGACTTGCAGATCGTCGCCTTTCACGGCAGCACCGGCCCTTACCTCGATCCCGCGCCGGGCGCCGCCAGTCTGCGGTTGCTCAAGATGACGCGGGAGGGTTTGCCCTTCGAGCTGCGCACGGCGATTCACCAGGCCCAAACCGAAGGCGGGCCGGTGGTGAGGGAGGGCGTTCAATATTCGGTGAACGTGGGCTGGCGCGAGGTCACGCTCGAGGTCAGACCCATCACGATGGCGTCCCTAAACGAGCGCTACTTTCTGGTTCTCTTCCGGGAAAGCGTGCCGCCCGGGCGGGAGGCGGCTCCGCCGAAGCGTGAGAAAACGCGGGGCGCGGAGGAGGGGGTTGCCCTCCTGCAGCAGGAACTCGCGCAAACCCAGCAGCAACTGCAGGAAATTATCGAGCAGCAAGAGGCCAGCAACGAGGAGCTGCGGGCGGCCAACGAAGAAATCGAGTCCAGCAACGAAGAGCTGCAGAGCACGAACGAGGAGCTGGAGACGGCCAAGGAGGAATTGCAGGCCACCAACGAAGAACTCTCCACGCTGAACGAGGAACTCGAGAAGCGGAACCAGGAGCTCACGATCACAAACAACGATCTGAATAATGTGATCAGCAATGTGATCATTCCGATGGTGATCGTGGGCAGCGATCTCCGCATCCGGCGGTTCACACCTGGGGCCGCCAAAACGATGAATCTGATCGAGGCCGACCGCGGCCGGCCCATCACCGACCTGCGCACCGTCCTCGATTTTCCGGGCTTGGAGAACATGGTGACGGAGTCTATCGAAGCCATGTCCACCAAGGAGTGCGAGGTGACAGACGCGCAGGGCCGCTGGCATTCGCTGCGCGTGCGGCCTTACCGTACCGGGGAGAACAAAATCGAAGGCGCCGTTATCACCCTGCTGGACATCGACGCGCTGAAGGCCGAGGCCGCCGAGGCCCGCACCTACGCTCAAGCCATCGTCGAGACGGTTCGCGAGGGGATCCTCATCCTCGACTCGGAGTTGAGGGTCAAAACGGCCAACCGCTCTTTCCTGGAGATGTTCAAGGTCACCGCCGAAGAAACTCACGATAAGTTCCTCGAGGAGCTGGGCAGCGGTCAATGGGATATTCCGAAGCTTCTCGAGCTGCTGAAGGAAATTTTGCCGCGCCAGCAGGAAGTGCAGGATTTTGCGGTCGAGCATGAGTTTCCAAATCTTGGACGGCGGATTATGCTGCTCAACGCCCGCCAGGTCCAGCAACGCGCCGCGTCCCAGTTGATCCTGCTCGCCATCGAAGACGTTACCACCCTGAAAGACGCGAACGCCACCCTGCTGCGGATGCAGACAGCGCTCATCGATCTCGCGCACGACGCCATCATTGTTCGCGACCTGGATGGCACCATCCGGTCTTGGAACCAGGGCGCGGAAAGAAAGTACGGCTGGAGCAAATCCGAAGCCGTCGGGAAGAAGACTCACGATCTGCTCAAGACCAAGTTTACCGTCGCGCTTCGAGAGCAGGAAGAGGCTTTGCAGCGCGAGGGCGCCTGGGAGGGTGAGTTGGGGCACACCACCCGGGATGGGCGCGAAATCATCGTGCAAAGCCGGCAGGTTTTGCGAGCCGATGCGGACGGTACGGGAATCATCGTTTTGGAAATCAATCGCAACATTACGGCCTGGCTGGAGGCCCAAAGGCAATTGGAGCGCGAGAAGACTTTCAGAGAACGCCTCATTAACAGCACGACGGATGGCATGGTTGCGGTCGACCGCGAGCGCAGGTTTACCATGTGGAATGAGGTGATGGAACGGCTCACTGGAATACCAAGCCGCGAAGTTCTCGGGCACGGCATTTTCGAGTTGTTCCCGACCCTCGCCGAAACCGCCGAGGACAAGCTGGTAAGCCAGGCGCTCGAGGGCCATTCCGTAATCGCCGAAGACCGCCAGTACAAGATGCCCATCACGGGTAAGGACGGCTTCTTTCAGGTTTATGCTTCCCCCATCCAGGGTACGCCAACGGAGGACAACCCGTCAGGCGAGGTGATGGGATGCCTGGCCGTCATCCGCGACGTGACGGCTCGAAGGCTGGCAGAGGCGTCGGTTCGAGAGCTGTCTGCACGGATTCTTAAGCTCCAGGACGAGGAGCGGCGCGCCGGATCGCGCGTGAACTGCACGACAGCACCGCGCAGACCCTCACCGCCCTCGGCCTCAGCCTCGCCTTGATTCGGAGCCAGGGCGGAGGGGACGGCAGCCCGGAGGCGGCGCGCTCACTGGAGGACGCTATGTCACTGGCCTCAAAGGCCGGAGATGAAATCCGGAACCTCTCCCACCTGTTGCATCCGCCCGAACTGGATCAGGTGGGACTGGTGTCGGCCCTCCGCTGGTACGCGGTGAAGTTCAAAGAGCGCAGCGCCATCTCGGTGAAGCTGACTTCCGATCCCGGCGTCGGCCGCCTGCCGGCCGACATTGAAAGCGCGCTCTTCCGGGTGGTCCAGGAGAGCCTGAACAACGTTCAGCATCACTCCGGCAGCCTCGCCGCCGAGGTTCGCATACGGCGGGAAAACAGCCGGCTGGTGCTGGAAGTGGAGGACCAGGGACGCGGCCTGCCGGCCGAGCTGCTGACCGTGAATGAGAAGAGCGCGGCCAAGTTGGGAGTGGGAATCGCCGGCATGAGAGAGCGGCTGCGGCAGCTTGGCGGCCGTCTCGAAATCGACTCGAGCCTCCGCGGGACCACGGTTCGGGCGGTCGTACCCTGGCAGGACGCTGATTTGACCTAGAGGCGGCCCTTGTGGCCGCCTATTTCAAGGTATTGCTGCTTGCTTGGCGGCCACAAGGGCCGCCCCTGCGTCAACCGACGCATTACAGAAGCGCCCGGAAAAATCGTGCAGCGGCGAGCGACTGATAAACTCGAGGAACTGGAGGGGGGGACCCCAATTCCGGCTGAGTGTCATCACCGCTCTCCGCTGCACAAACAGGGTTACAGCCTTTAGCAAAGTAAGCGTAATCAGGCGAGAGTAACGAGGTCAATAAAGTAAAGCCCCTATGGGTCGAGGTATTACGCTGTAGCTTACTCCATCTGCCAGCGTGCGGACCAGAACAATGGACCTGAAGAAGGTGAAGGGGCGGGCGGGTCGTCTCGGATTGGGAGATCGTTGCCCGCCGGGATCAAACACCCATCATGGCAACTAGCGGAGGCCACTTGACGAGGATGCCAGCGCCTTCGTGGACGGAGTTATTTCGGTGCCGATGACCGTGCCCGATACGATCATGTCGACGCGCCGATTGAGCTGGCGGCCCTGCGCGGTGTCGTTGCTGGCAATGGGATTGGCGTCGCCAAAACCCTGTGCCGTGATCGAGTCCGGCGAAACCCCTTGCGACACCAGGAATATCCGCACGGCCTCAGCTCGCTTGTCCGACAGCGTCTGATTTGTTTCGTCGTTGCCGGTGCTATCGGTATAGCCGTCGACCTCTAACTTAAGTCCCGGATAGGTCGCGATCACGCCAGCCAGCTTGGCCAGCGCCAGCTTGGCATCGGGCTTCAATTCGTAGCGGCCGGTGGCAAAGAGCACGTCCGACATGTGCACAATCAAGCCTCGCTGGGTGTCCTGGGTCTGCAGGATGGCGTTAAGTTGACGCAGTAGTTTGGCGCGCATCTCAGCAGCTTGCTGCTGTGCCTGTGCGGCTTGCTGTTGAGCGTTCTCGGCTGCCTGACCTGCTTGCTGTGCCTCTTGCTGCGCTTGCTGCTGAGCCTGCAGAGCTTCAGCCTTGGCCTTGGCGTCGGCCTCTGCCTGACTTTGGGCTTGCTGAGCCTGAGCTTGGGCCGCGGCAGCTTGGGCCTGCGCCTGCTCGGCTTGCGCGTGCGCCTGTTCAGCGTTTGTCTTCAGTTCGGCTTGGCGCTGATCCTCTTCTTTGTTGAGAGAGATGATGCGCGCATCTTCGGCGATCTGGGTAGCCTCGCGAGCGTCCGTGATGATGCTCCGCTTGTCACCACGGCTGGTCTGCATGTCTTGGGCGTTTTGAAGGTCCGTCTGAGCCTTGGCCAGCGTGTCTGCCGAGTTGACGCCTGCGCCGGCCCACTTGGCAATCCGTATGGCGTTCTCCGCTTCGTAAATGTCAAGCGGCACCTCGCCCTTGATCTCAAAAGGCGTTAGCCTGCTGTTGTCAACGGTGCGCGTGTATTGCCCGCGCTTCAACAACTCGAACTTGGCGTCTACCTGTTCGATGGTCCCCGTTGTCTGAGGCAGGACGTAGTTCTGCGCCACCACCATGTCGCTCGGCCGGATCACCGCGAAGTACGGCTCAGCCGTCACAATCAGGCCGAAAGCCTGGAAGTTCGTGGCCAAGTCTACCGTCGCATTGCCGCTGTGATTGGGTTCAATTTCCCCCAGGTTTGAGGGGCGGCCATCCGGTGTGATGGCCCACAAGACGTAGGTGAGGTATGGCGGCCCAAACTGGCTGGAAGCCGGCGTCAAATGCTTGAACTCGGCATGGATGCGGGTGGCTCCCTGCTTGCTCACCACCGTAGCTTTTCCTTCAACTCCGGCCAGCAAACTGGTACCCTCGAACCCGATCTGAGTTGACTCACGATTCCTGTAATTAATGGCCTTCACTGTCCTGCCGATCACCAGGATTCTGAAAACGGGCACTGTGCCCTCTGGTGTTTTCACGTTGTTGTCGCTGGCGAGGGCTTGGGCCTGGTCCCCAGTTTGGGCTCGCGCCTGATCGTCCTGGGCGCGAACGCCGATGGTGAACAACGGCACCAGAAGCGTGACAGTCAACAATGCAAAACCTTTGCGCATACTTTTCTCCTTCCCCCTGCTTCTCCCTTCCGTCCCCAAAAGTCGTACCACGGCGCGGCTCGTTCCCCTTGGAGGCTCCGCGCACACAGCTCTTCTGCGGGGCGTTACGTCGCGCGGACAAGGCCCTGCTTGCGAAACACTTCGCGCCGGCAGCGTCCGCGCTTTCCGCCAGAGGGTAAGTGCACCCGGGCTGCCGAAATAGGCCGGAACCTTCTAACCGTCGATTGTTCATCAGGATCTGGATAGCTCGGAATGGCGTATCAGGGAATTACTGTAGGAAAGAAATTCGCGGAACCGGGGATCGGGTGGAATGAGGAGCGCTGTGCGGTGATCGCCTTTATGGAGATCAAACGACTAACAGAAACGGAAGGGCAGTGTCGGGCGCCTCGGTCCGAGGGTGTTCTGATCTTGGGCCTTTTTTCCCTCAGTCTGCACGTATGAAGAATTCAAGAGCCACTAGCTGCAAAAACCGTACAAAATTCAGACTGGATTCAAGCGGTGCATCTACTGCGGCCCGGAAGCGACTCCTCTCCACTCCAGCTCAACGATGCCCGGCAACCGTCCGAGCTCGTTCACTATCGCTGCAATCTCTGCATTTCCCCGTTCGCGTGGCCAGCGGACTTCACAATCGAGCTTTCTGCGGCCTTCGCCGATGGAGTGATTGACGGCTAGTGACCTGATGTGAAACTCTGCCGCCTGTAACCGGGCGCGCAGATCCTCCGCTGAAGGAGAGTCGCCGGCAATCGTGATCCTCAATTCCGCACGATGATATTTCTCCGCTCGATTCTCGAACCAGCGAAAGCCCCAAAGCACCACGAATCCCACAATAGTGGCAACAGACCCGAGAATGAGTTGTCCGCCTCCAAGACACAACCCCACCACAGTCGCAAACCACAGTGTTGCCGCGGTGGTGAGGCCAAGAACAAGCTCGTTCTTGCGGCGAATAATTGCGCCGGCCCCGATGAACCCAACCCCGGTGAGAATGCCGAGCGGCAGACGCATAACATCCATGACCGCATAGGAATCGTGAGGTTTTCCGTTTGTCCACATCAGAAGGTTCATCTGAATCATTGACACGGAAGCTGCAAGCGTCACCAAAAGCGTTGTGCGCAGACCGGCAGCATGTCCAGTCCTGCTGCGCTCCACGCCCAGGAGCCCTCCCGCGATCACCGTCAGAATCAGGCGAAGGGCAATTGCCGGCCAATGTATTTCCGCTGCCATCGATGACTTGGATTCCGGTACCGCCGGCGTTGGATATATCAAAACGAGTGGAGAGTCTCGGGTATTCCCGGAACCAGGCTAGGGGTTTTACCTGATTGCTCAATTTCAGCGTCATCGCTACCCTGCCAAAGATTGAGGGCGGGGAAGGACTGTGGGCAAGCTGCGCCTAGTACGCACGCCGTGCGTTGTTGTCTCTTCTCTAGCCCTGCTGCTGATGGGAGGAACCGGCTGGGCTGGCACGGTTACCGAATGCAATTCGTCGTCGTCGACCACTCTCGGCAGCCCGCCATTTAGTCGGTCCGCACCTGAAACGACGCCCGAATTGCCGGCAGTCGCGACTTCGATCACCGACAGCTCAATGACCTCAAGCAGCGCCGGGATTATTCTTGAACCCGACGATTCGGCGCGCACCGTGCTAAGCGACAGGGTGGGCCTGTTTGACATCAGCGGGGTAGCGGCCTTGGTTTTCGCATCGTACACCAACGGATTGCCCCTTACCATCCCGCCGCTGATACCGGGAACCCCGATAATTGAATCGGCGACCGAGACAAGCTCTCCGCTGCTTTCCTCCGTACCCCTGATTAACAGCCAAATCGCGCCACTGACGTTCTGCAGCGACCCGGATGAAACCGAACCCGACTGTTCGGACCACGAAAGCGACTTCGTGACGCTCGCCAAAACCAGCAGTGCCGTGGCCCAGCCGGCTTCTCTTACCTTGCTGGCTCTCGGTCTCTTGCTCTTAATTGTGGCGGTGTGGGCGCGCTGGGTAGAGACAAAACGACGCGAGGTAAAGCGCCCGTACTAGCGACGTCTATTGAGAATTACATAATATAGTTACAGTTTAAAACAGTTCGGCTTGTTTCCAGAAGGCAGCCACGAGAGTCGGGCGACGTCGCATCCGGCGCAAAGCGCGACGCGCATAATGGCTCAGTTCGCCAAAGTTCTTGGGACA
>DATJYK010000144.1:0-1357 GCA_035578005.1 Terriglobia bacterium | reverse complement strand
CAGAGCATTCTGGCGCACACCACCACCGCACTGCACCGGTACGTCAGCGCGAGCACGCGAAGCCAATTCGTTCCGGCCCTGGAGTTGATGGCGGCGGACCGAATGATTCACGACCCCGACCAGAACCTGCGAATTACGTGGTTCCGTGGCCTTCGCGCCCTGGCTGAAAGCCCCCAGGGATTGGGCAAGCTGGAGGCTCTGCTGAGCGGTCAGCTTTCGGTGCCCGGCGTGCAGCTTCGGCCTCTTGATCGCTGGAGCCTCGTGACCGCCCTGATCGCGCTCGGAGGTCAGCGCGCAGAGACCATCTTCGACGCTGAGCGTGGCCGCGATCCGGGTGGGGATGGACCCGAGTACGCTTACGCCGCCGAGGCCGCGCGGCCCGACAGCGCGACCAAGCAGAAATACTTCGACGATTACCTGCACAATGCGTCCCGGCCTGAAGACTGGATCGCGCAGAGCCTTGGTGCCTTCAATTACTGGAACCAATCCGCCCTGACGGAGCCGTATCTGAAGCCTGCGTTGGAGGCCCTACCCGAGATCAAGAGCAATCGCAAAATCTTCTTCCTCATGGCATGGCTGGGCGCGTTCGTCGACGGGCAGCAATCGCCGGCAGCGCAAGCGGAGGTTCATCAGTATTTGCGCACCGCCACTCTAGATCAGGATCTGCGGCTCAAGATCCTTCAAGCGGTTGACGAGCTCGACCGAACGGTAAAGATCAGGGAGAGATACCCGGAGTGACCGCCGCTGGTTCGCCGGGCATCGGAGGGATGGTACCTGCATGAAATTCGCCAAATCTGCTATCAAGACTTCTATCGCCGGGCTCTGCCTGTTGGCGGTGGCTGGCTTGGCTCGACCTGTCTCGGCTCCCCTCCCGGTCCGGGGCTTGCACATGGCAGCGCCCAAGCCGGATGAGGTGCCCCTCTGTGTGCGCTTCATCCGGGACGCGCTGCCCAAGGAAGGCGTCAACGTGCTGGTGATGGAATTCGACTACCGGTACCAGTTCGCGAGTCACCCCGAGGTCGCGGACCGGGATGCCCTCTCCAAGGCGGACGTGCAGGCCATCGCAACCGCCGCCCGCGAGTCCGGCGTGCGCCTGATTCCGCTGATCAACCTGCTTGGCCACCAGTCCTGGGCCCAGCAAACATTCGGCCTGCTGCGGGCGCACCCGGAATTCGACGAGACGCCCGGCAAGTACCCCAACAACCAGGGCATCTATTGCCGGAGCTACTGCCCTCTGCATCCCGACGTGCACAAGGTGGTTTTCGACCTTATCGACGAGCTCGCAGGCGCCTGCGGAGCAGACGCCGTGCACGTGGGCATGGACGAGGTGTTCCTCATCGGCACGGATGACTGCCCG
>DATJYK010000143.1:0-1500 GCA_035578005.1 Terriglobia bacterium | reverse complement strand
GCGGTCGAGAATTTGTCGAGCGTCTCCCTGACTCTCAGTGACGATGTTCTGAAGCACGGAATCATCCACGCGCGCCAAGACCGCGTCGAGGCCCGTGGCATAGCCCATGAGCACGATAGACTCGCCTCGAACTGATCCTTGCGGGCTGCCGTCCAGTGCTAGAACCTTCCGGTATAAGGTGTCAACCTGGCCGCGCACCACCGCGAGATCGGCCTGGGCAAGAAGGTGTACGATGCTGAGTGGATATGCCCGCGGCGCTCCGGGGAAGTAGGCCCTTATTTCAACGACTGCCGGTCGCAAGCCTTGTTCCGTGAGATCACTGAGATCGTCGTTGTGCCACCACGGCTGGACCACGTGGCGATTGGTCAGGATGCGGCCGTCTTTGCCAGCCAGGAACCCTGTGCCCAGCGCATCCAGATGGAATTCGGGTCCCGCGCCTTCCAGCGTCAGCCGGGGATGCCCGGCGATATCTTGAACCGGATCGCCGTCAGGGGTCGTGAGATAGCGCAGAGGCCGCCCCGTGGCGGCGTCGTGAAAAGCGACGGAGACATAGATCAGGCACACACTGGCTGCGTAGTCTTTGATAATGTACTCGGCCAGCGAAGACTCGTCTTCCAGCTTTTGGAGGCGCGCTTCGGTGCGCGCGAGTTCACTGCGCAGGTCGCCGCCGGAGTCGGCTTGAGCCTGGGTCAACCGCACGAGCAGTTGCCGGGAATGTTGCGCGAGATCCTGCCTCTGCGCGGCGGTCGAAGTGCTGGAGGCCCTCATCTGTTCGCCGAGCTCACGCGCACGCTCGATCAAATCCTGCTGATTGGCGAGACTGCGGTTTAAGGCCGCCAGGACCGCGTAGTTGCGCTGAATGTCGCCTGAGGTGCGCCGAGAAAATCGGTAGTAAATGACGCCCATTGCAGCCACCACCACCGCCAGGGCCAGCAGTCCGATCTTCACGGCACGGCTGAGCCAGAAGGCATCGCGAGTGATCTTCTCAGTGACAGCCATGGCCCTGCGCAACGCTTGTTGGCTCAGCTCGACGATCCGCAAACGGTCACGGAGCTCGTCTTCAACCCTCTTGGAGCGCAGCAGGAGAGTCCCGTCGCGCACCACGATGGTCTCGCTTCGAGCATCCGTATCTGTCATACAGCCGGGCTCCGGCCCACCAGGCGGCGTGGCGTGCAGCGAGCCCGTGGATTCTTCTTCATCCGTCGGTGTGCGGAGGATCATTTCCTGTTTCCTTCCCTGGCGCACGGCAGACTTTACAGGGTCCCGTCCAAAGCCGTAATACCGTCGACCCTCGGAGTTTTGACGAGATACGACGGCCGAGGCATGGGCCGGCGAGCGGGGCGTGACGGGTGAGACGGACGCCCGGCAACGAAGGTCAACTCCGGCGCGTGGCTTTGGATCTGGCGGGTGGTGTAAATCGGTTTCTTCTGCGATTCGTAGTAGGTGTGCGACAAAATCTCCGAAACCAGACCCAGACCCAGAAGCTGAATTCCTGCCAGT
>DATJYK010000142.1:0-17388 GCA_035578005.1 Terriglobia bacterium | reverse complement strand
TTGGGGGTGTCGCGAAGCGACATCACGACTCACGAGGATTCGGAAAGGGCGGGACTTTAGTCCCGCCGTTACAACGTCCGTCGGATATTTGCTTTCTTCCGATCTCGGCACAGCTTGCATTCCAAGCTGTGCCGAGATCGGAAGACAAAAGAGCGCAGTTTCACGCGATCGGCGGGGCTGAAGCCCCGCCCTTTCCGAATCCTCGTGAGTCGTCATGTCGCTTCGCGACACCCCGAAGCATGAAAATGCCCACGAGATCGGTTTACGATCGACTCAGCCTGCGCTGGGTGAAGGCTGCGATTTCTTGGAGCCGCGAGCCCGCTGGTGAGCCCACCGTTGCCTGACCGAAATTTTCGGAACAGAAATGCGGGCTAGAGGCCAGTTTGCTCTTGCTCCCTGCCAAGCATCACACGCGCGAGTCTGGCGGGTGGTGAAGTGCTTCCACTCACCTCTCGGTGTGACCCTGGTCACAGAGTTCGAACGGCTTCTGGCCGACATTATAAATAGTCGCATCAGGCGGCAAAAGGAGGTCGCCATGGTCACGTATCGACTTGTCGATCTGATTGAAAAGCATTCGGAGGCGCTGGCTGCCAAGCTGTTGGACAATGTCCGGCGTTCAGAATTCACACAGTCGTTTGTCACGGGCAGCGTGCCTGCCGAGGAGCTGCGAGAGCGGGTCTGTGAGATCTACCGGCACCTGGGAGAGTGGGTGCTGTCCAAGACAGACGCGGAGCTTGAGCACCGCTACCGCACCATAGGTGCGCGCCGCTTCCACCAGCACATTCCTCTGCCGGAGCTGGTGTGGGCCATAATGCTGGCGAAACAGACCCTGTGGGAGTTTCTGAGCTGGGAATCGGTGCCGGAACGTCCGGCGGAAGTGGTCGGGGAACTGGGTTTGCTGCAAATGATGGGTAGCTTCTTTGATCGAGCAATTCACTATGCCATCCTCGGCTATGAGGACGCGCGCGCAGGAAAGCACAACGCTGCGTCCGGCGGCGCGGCCGCGGCGTAGCAGTAAGGGGGCAATGCCGATGATGTCTTGGGAGATCGAATATAAGCACAAACTGCAGACTCCGGATGAAGCTCTGTGCGCCGTGCAATCGGGCATGAGGGTGTATATCCAGCCGGGATGCGCGGAGCCGCAAACCCTGGTGGAAGCGCTTCTCAAACGCGCGCCGTTTGTCCACGACGTCGAGGTGGTCCACATGATGACCCTCGGCTGCGCGGATTACGTGGCCCCGGAAATGGCGGGACATTTTCGCCACAATGCCATGTTCATCGGCGCCAACGTGCGCGAGGCGGTGAACGACGGCCGCGCCGACTACACCCCGATTTACCTGAGCGAAGTGGAAGATTTGTTCTTGAGCGGCGCCATGCCGCTGCACGTCGCCCTGATTCAGGTTTCGATTCCGGACGCGCATGGCTTCTGCAGTTTCGGGGTGGGTGTCGATACCACGCTCACCGCCGCCCAATGCGCCCGCCACGTGGTGGCGCAGGTGAACGATCAAATGCCGCGTACCTACGGCGACAGCTTTATCCATATCAGCAAAATCGACGCCTTCGTGGAGTCTTCGAGACCGCTGTGCGAACTGCCCAAGGCCGAGAGTACCGGCCTTCATCAGGCGATCGCGGGGCACGTGGCGGGCTTGATTGATGACGGCGCCGTGATCCAGACGGGCATTGGCGGCATTCCCGACGCGGTGCTGCCTTTTCTGATGGACCGCAAAGATCTGGCAGTTCACTCCGAGCTGGTTTCTGATAGTGTTATCCCGCTCATCGAAGCGGGAGTCATCACCGGCGCCCGCAAGACCTACAAACCCCGCAAGATTATTCTGGGATTCATGCTGGGAACGAAGAGGTTATTCGACTTCGTCGACAACAATCCCATTTTCGAATTTCACCCGACGGCGTACACCAATGACCCGTTGCTGATCGCCCGCAACGAC
Source organism: Terriglobia bacterium (assembly GCA_035578005.1). Lineage (GTDB taxonomy): Bacteria > Acidobacteriota > Terriglobia > UBA7540 > UBA7540 > Gp13-AA77. Next base: position 15,442 of record DATJYK010000142.1, on the reverse strand, counting down.
AACATGGTGGCCATCAATTCGGCGCTTGAGATTGACCTCACCGGCCAGGTGGGTGCGGATTCCATCGGAACCCAGTTCTACAGCGGGATTGGCGGACAAGTGGATTTCCTGCGCGGCGCCGCCCATTCCAGGGGCGGCAAGCCGATTATCGCCCTGCCTTCCACGGCGCGGAATGAGACGCTCTCCCGCATTGTCCCCACGCTGCGCCCAGGGACGGGCGTGGTCACCTCGCGGGGGCTCGTCCGCTACGTGGTCACGGAGTATGGCGTGGCGTACCTCCACGGCAAGTCCATCCGCGAGCGCGCCAAGGCTTTGATCGAGATCGCGCACCCGAAGTTTCGGGCTGAGCTTGTGGACTATTGCGAACAAACCAAGTGGTTGAAGCATCCGCAGACGGCAGAGCCTGCGATGGTGGGATGACATGAGTGGCCCGGCGCGCGGAACGGTGATCATTAACGTCGATGAGTGCAAGGGCTGCGGACTTTGTGTGGCGTCTTGCCCGCCCAAGTGCCTGAAGTTGGCCCCGCACCTGAGCGCCTACGGCGTTCACCCCGCCCGATACGCGGGAAGCGGCTGCACCGGTTGCGGAATCTGCTTCTACTGCTGTCCGGAACCGGGTGCGATCACGGTGTATCGGTTGAAGGCAGCCGTCAGCGCTCGGCCATCGGCTTTCAGCTCTCAGCATTCAGCCATCAGCGAGGGTGTGCTGTAGCGGCGCTCTATGAGCGGCGAAATTGGGTCTTTCGCGTGTGCGGCAGTAGGCTGAGCGCTGACTGCAACTTCGGCAGCGGTACTCTATAGCACCTCGGCGCTCATAGAGCGCCGCTACAGCGGCCTGATAGCTGACGGCTGATAGCTGACGGCAGTGCTGACAGCCGAGTGCTGACAGCGTTCCTAGAGGTGGATATGCGGCAGCTCTGTAAGGGCAACGTGGCCGTGATGAAAGGCGCCATCCTGGCCGGCTGCCGGGCCTACTACGGATATCCGATTACTCCGGCCAGTGAAATTGCTGAATCGGCGGCCTTGTATCTGCCGCAGGTCGGCGGCACGTTCCTGCAGGCGGAAAGCGAAGTGGCGGCCATCAACATGGTGTATGGTGCCGCCGCAGCCGGCGTTCGGGTGATGACCGCTTCCTCAGGCCCCGGCATCAGCCTGATGCAGGAAGGCATCTCCTATATCGCGGGCGCCGAGCTGCCCTGCGTCATCGTCGACGTAATGCGAGGCGGGCCCGGCCTCGGTAATATCGCCCCTGAGCAGAGCGACTACTTCGCCATGGTGAAGGGCGGCGGGCACGGTAACTATCGCAATATCGTGCTGGCGCCCGCTTCCGTGCAGGAGATGGCAGAACTCACCATGCTGGCCTTTGACCTCGCGGACCGATACCGCAACCCGGCAGTAGTGCTCAGCGACGGCTTCGTGGGCCAGATGATCGAGCCTCTTGATCTCGACTATGTTTCCATCACTCCTCCACCGAAGCCCTGGGCGGTGCAGGGCACCGCCGAGACGCGCAAGAATCTGGTGACTTCGATCTTTCTCGAACCCGATGATCTCGAACGTCATCAGCGCCAGATGGAGGCCAAATACTCGCGCGTTCAGGAACTGGAAGTGCGGCATGAGCTCTACGAGGCTGAGGATGCCGAAGTGCTCGTGGTGGGCTATGGGATTGTCTCGCGCGTGCTGCGGTCTACGGTCGATGAGGCCCGCCGCGAAGGGCTGCGTGTGGGTCTGTTCCGGCCTGTCACTCTGTGGCCGTTTCCGGCCAAAGCTCTCCGGCAAGCTGCGGCGAGCGCGGAGAAGGTGCTGGTGGTGGAGCTGAGCAACGGTCAGATGGTGGAGGACGTTCGCCTGGCGCTGAACGGCGCAGTGCCGGTGGAGTTTTGCGGGCGCGGCGGCGGCAACGTGCCGGCGGCCGAAGAGGTGTACGCCCAGATCACGGCGCATCTCCCGGTAACGGCCTGAGAGGTGGCGATGACACCGGACATCGAGACGGTCAAAGGTTCTCCGGTTGGTAACGTCGACGGCTACGAAGTGGTGCACTCGAAGTCGCCGGTGTTCTACGACCTTTACGACCGTAAAGCAGACTTGAAGCACCAGACCCACTACTGCCCGGGTTGCGGTCACGGCGTGGTGCACAAGCTAATCGCGGAAGCTCTGGAAGACCTGGGGCTGCAAGACCGAACCATCCTGGTGAGTCCGGTGGGCTGCTCCGTTTTCGCCTACTACTATTTCGACGTCGGCAACGTGCAAGTGGCCCACGGACGCGCCCCGGCGGCGGCGACGGGCGTGAAGCGCTCCTGTCCGGACAAGATCGTGGTTTCCTATCAGGGAGATGGAGACCTGGCGGCCATCGGCACCGCCGAGATTGTGCACGCCGCCAACCGCGGCGAGAAGATCAGTGTCTTTTTCGTGAATAACGCCATTTACGGCATGACGGGCGGACAGATGGCGCCAACCACATTAATAGGCCAGAAGACCACCACCACGCCCTGGGGACGAAGGCCTTCGAATGAGGGCTATCCCGTGCATATGGCCGAATTGCTGGCGACGCTGGAGGCGCCGGCTTACATCGAGCGCGTGGCTCTCTCCGATAACAAGAACATTATGAAAGCACGGCGCGCCATCCGGAAAGCCATCGAGAATCAGCGCGACGGAATAGGTTTTTCCTTCGTCGAGATTCTCTCGCCCTGTCCCACCATCTGGGGCCTGGATCCCGTGGAGGCTCGCCAATGGGTGGCTGAGAAGATGATTCCCGCCTTCCCCTTGGGCTCCTTCCGCGATCGCAAGCCGGACGTGCCCGCTGAGAATGCGCCGGCGCAGCGGCCCGTGCCGCAGGTCCTCGATATCGACGCTCGGGAGACGTTGGCGTCTTCACAAGTCGCCGCGCGACACTCCCACGCGTTTCAGGAGTTGGCGATCAAGGTGGCAGGCTTCGGCGGGCAGGGCGGCCTGTTGCTGGGCCAGTTGCTCACCGAGATGGGAATGTGGGAAGGGCTCGAAGTCAGTTGGCTGCCGTCGTACGGGCCCGAGATGCGCTCGGGCAGCGCTCACTGCGACGTTTGCTTATCCCGAGAACGTATCGGGTCTCCGCTGATATCCCATCCCGACGTGCTGGTGGCCATGAACGAAATCTCGCTACGCAAGTTTGCTCCCGAAGTGCGCGCTGAGGGACTGATCTTCTACAATCACAATTCTCTTCCCGCCGGTTACGATCCGCTGGCAGCGCGAGTGATTTGCATCCCCGCCTCGGATGTAGCTGACAAGCTAGGCTCTGCCAAAGCCGCGAACATGGTTTTGATGGGCGCGCTGCTTGCAGAGACCGGTTGTCTGGCCGTGGAGACGGCGCTCGAAGTGATTGAGCACAAGGTCAAGAGGTCTGAGCTACTCGAGATCGACCGCAAGGCACTGGCTGAAGGCTCTCGAATGATTGAGAGTCAGGTGCGCGTTGGCGCGACAGCGCAGCCTGACGGATTTGCGTGATTTTTGAATCTGTAATCTGAAATCCCTTTTGTTTGCGGCTACGCCGCGCGTGATCTCTGTCGTGCAGTTTGCTTCGATTCCGGTTGGAGACCCGCTAGATTGAGTCTGTTTGCCTGAGGCCAAACGCCCTCCGGTGTTCGTCGACGACAGCAATCTCGCTCGCCTTCGTGCGATAATTCAGCCATGCTTTACGCTGGTACATCGGGGTTTGCCTACGCGTCGTGGAAGCCCAGCTTCTATCCGCCAAAATTGCCGTCAAAGCGGTTTCTGGAGCACTACGCCAGCCGGCTCAACTGTGTGGAGATCAATTACACTTTTCGCGCCCTTCCCAGAGGGAGCATGCTGGAAAACTGGATACGGGATTCCCCGGAAGGCTTTTTGTTCTGCCCCAAAGCTCACCAGAGGATCACCCACTTTGGGCGCCTGAAAGCTGACTTCGATTTCACCCAAGCATTCTTCAGGTCCCTCGAGCCGCTCCGCGCCGCGCAACGGCTTGGGCCAATTCTCTTCCAGTTGCCTCCCAACTTTAAGCGGGACGACGCTGTTCTCAGCGGCTTTCTCGAGATCGTTCCTAAGGAGCTTCGCTGTTCCTTTGAGTTCCGGCACGAATCGTGGTGGGACGATGCTGTATACCAGCTCTTGAGGGAGCACAACGTAGCGCTCTGTTGGGCCGAATCGGAAGAGATGCAAGTGCCGCAGGTTCCCACCGCTAATTTCACGTATTTCCGTCTCCGCAAGACCGACTATACGCCGCAGGAAAGAGAGACGCTACTCGGCTCAGTGCGCGAATGGGTGAAGCAGTTGGAGGACGTCTTTGTCTTCTTCAAGCACGAAGATACGCCGGAAGGCGCGCTCTACGCCGAGGAGCTGCTGAAGCGCTGTCGCTAGAATCGATAGTTCGCCGGATTACAGCGAAATCCAGAGTCCCTTACTGATTTGACCCTATGCACTCACTCGAGTCCGCGCTGCATCTCAACCTATTGGGGTGCCCGGATCGATGGATGGACCCCCCCCTTGGCCCATCCTCCGCAACGATTTACGGGCGCCCGCTTGCAGACAAGTTATGGAACTAAGGGGGAGCGCAGCCTGCGCGACGCGGTCTTCACAGCGCAATTTGCCGGTACTGGGGTTTGAGGAAGTGAGGGCGTCTGATGAGGAAAGCGACAATTGTGTTCGTGCTAGGGATAGGGATGGCAGCCGTGGCGCTCTGCAGCTCCGCTGCGGGCGCACAAATGTTCGTTGCACATGAGAGCAGCGGCAGCAACAGCGAATCGAAGCAGCCCCAGATTTCCGGCACGACCGTGGGAAATACCGGTTGCGCGGTGCTTGAAAAGCATACGCCCATCAAAGGGCCTCTTCTTGCGCTCGGCGTAATTTACGCGCGCACGCAGTACGTGGTTCTTGACACTTACAATTGCAAGCTGGAGAAGGAAAAGTATACGGGAACCGACGACATCAAAGCGCTGAATCAAACCGCCGTCAATAACAAGATCAAACTTGTTGTGATTCCCTCGCATTACACGGACGACGAGTTGCAACAGGCCAAGGATGTCTGCAAGGCATCAACCGGCGCGCAATCTACCCCTTCTACGGCCCCGGCCGCGAAGCCCTCCGACGACGGGCATCCTCCGCAATAGCCGATAAATGCTTTGGCCGCGTCGCGGATCAAGTGCCAAGTTTAACCAGAAGATCAACGCCACGGAACCGGATACATCAGCCAGCCGATGACGAAAGCGACAGCCAAGAACAGGACGAATGATTTGAGACCGTAAAGGAACCGCTCGCGCGTCGTATTCTTGGCGATCACGCCAAACACCACCGACACGAGAAAGGAGAACAGCACCATCGCGGGCATGTGGGAGATGGCCATTCGTGTGTCCGAGAGTCGAGGCTAGCATAGGACGCGGCGCGCGACAAGAAGCGATCGCAGTACCGGCCCGTTCGCTATAATTAATGACGTACTCGCTGATCGAGATGCTACTGATGCTTCGCCGAGTTGCGAAGCCTAGCGCCTTCGCGCACTCTGAATCCCTTCGATGCGCCGCCGTGCCCAACGCGATCTCTGCGAGGACCCGCTCGCGCTCTTTCATCCCGCCATTCAGGACTGGTTCCGTGCGTCGTTTCCTGCCCCGACTGCTCCGCAACGTCTCGGCTGGCCTCCCATCATTCGCGGCGAATCCACGCTGATCGTCGCTCCTACCGGAACCGGCAAAACGCTCACCGCCTTTCTCTGGTGCCTGGAGCGATTGATGTTCACGCGTCCACCTGAGAAGCAGCTGCGCTGCCGCATTCTGTACGTCTCGCCCCTCAAAGCCCTGGCGGTGGACGTGGAGCGCAACCTGCGTCGGCCACTGAAGGGCATTGCACTGTCCGCGGCCAAGCGACGTGAGCCGTGCTTCCAGCCCACGGTGGCCATCCGCACCGGCGATACACCCGCTGCCGAGCGCGCCCGCTTCGGCCGCGAGCCGTCTGACATTCTCATCACCACGCCGGAATCCCTTTACCTGCTGCTCATCTCGAAAGCCCGCGAGGTGTTGCGATCGATCGATACGCTGATCGTCGATGAGATCCATGCGCTGGTGCCCACCAAACGTGGAGCACACCTCGCGCTCTCGCTCGAGCGCTTGGAGCATCTTTGCGGGCGACCGCTCCAGCGCATTGGGCTTTCGGCCACACAGCGCCCGCTCGATGAAGTGGCGCGGTTCCTGGGCGGTTCCGAGTTGTCTCAACCTGATGAGGAATCGGGTAGCGCTCAGCGAGGGTCTTCGCAGAGCTATGAAGGTGCAGAGACCGGAGCACCTCTCGCCCATTCGGCTGAGCAAACCGCCCTCGAAATGCCGGAATCTCCATCGGTGACCTATCGCGCCGTCACGCTGGTGGACACAGGCGAGCGCAAGCGGTTGAAGCTCACCGTGGAGGTACCGGTAGAAGACATGGAGCGCTTCGCGAGCGCCTCGCTTGACGCTGAGCGATCGAGCACAGCGGGCGCCCAAGGCGCGCCTCGTAGTTCCATCTGGTCCGCCATTCATCCGCGCTTGCTGAAGCTTGTGCGCGCCCACCATTCCACGCTGCTTTTTGTGAACAACCGCCGGCTCGCCGAGCGGCTGGCGGGCGCTCTGAACGATCTCGCGGGTGAGCCGCTGGTGCGCGCTCATCACGGGTCTCTGGCGCGCGAACAGCGGCTGATTGTCGAAGAACAGCTCAAGGCCGGCACGCTCCGCGGCCTCGTCGCCACCTCTTCGCTCGAGCTCGGCATTGACATGGGCGCCATCGACCTGGTGATTGAGATCGAAGCCCCGCCTTCGGTGGCCTCGGGCCTGCAACGCATCGGGCGCGGCGGCCATCAGGCGAACGCGACCAGTCTGGGCATTATCTTTCCCAAGTACCGCGGCGACCTCGTCGCTTGTGCCGCCTCGACGCGCGCCATGTTGGATGGCCGCATCGAGTCCATCCGTTACCCACGCCTGCCGGTCGACGTTCTGGCACAACATGTTGTTGCCATGGTGGTCATGGAGGACTGGCAGGTGGACGACTTGTTCGCCCTGGTCCGCCGCGCCGCACCCTTCACTGCGCTCAGCCACGCAATGTTCGAGGGGGTGCTCGATATGCTGGCCGGCCGCTATCCCTCGCATGAGTTCGCGGAGCTGCGGCCGCGCATCAACTGGGACCGCGCCACGGAGACGCTCTCCGCGCGAGCTGGCGCGCACCGGCTCGCCGTCATCAATGGCGGCACTATTCCGGACCGCGGTCTTTATGGCGTTTTTCGTGTAGGTGCCGAGAAAGGGTCGGCCCGCGTCGGCGAGCTCGATGAAGAGATGGTGTTTGAGAGCAAGGTGGGTGAGGCGTTTGTGCTGGGCGCCTCCACCTGGCGAATTGAAGAAATCACGCACGATCGCGTCCTGGTGGCTCCGGCGCCGGGCCAGCCTGGCAAGATGCCTTTCTGGCACGGTGACCGCCTTGGCCGTCCACTTGAATTCGGCCTCGCCATCGGCGAGCTCATGCGCCGGTTGCGCGGCATGCCGCCGCAAGCCGCGGTCGCGCACCTGGTGCGTGAGCACAGCCTCACTGAAATGGCGGCTGAGAACCTTGTGGCCTACCTCGCCGATCAGGCCGCGGCTTCGGGCGGAACGGTTCCCGATGATGAAACCCTGGTGATTGAACGCTACCGCGATGAGATGGGTGACTGGCGCGTTTCGCTGCTCTCGCCCTTCGGGACCCGCATTCACGCGCCCTGGTCGATGGCGGCCGTGGCGCGCGCACGGGCTAGCGGCAGTTTCGAAGACACAGGCTTGGACACCTTGTGGACGGATGACGGCTTCGTGATTCGCTTTCCGGATACCGACGAACCACCGGACGCTTCCGTCCTCGTGCCTGACGCCGGTGAGATCGAATCGCTGGTGGCGCAGCAGCTCGGAGGCAGCGCCGTCTTCGCGACTCTGTTCCGCGAAGCGGCGGCTCGCGCCCTGCTCCTGCCACGGCGGCGTGTGGGCTTGCGCTCGCCGTTGTGGCAGCAACGCAAACGGGCCACGGACCTGCTGGCGGTAGCGTCGCGCTATCCTTCCTTCCCGCTCGTGCTCGAGGCTTACCGCGAGTGCCTGCGCGACGTGTTTGACCTGCCCGGCCTGGCCGCGACTCTCCAGCGCATCCGTGATGGTTTCCTGCGCGTGGTCACGGTGGACTCCGAAACGCCCTCGCCGTTCGCGGCATCGTTGATGTTCGGTTACGTCGCCGAGTTCATCTACGACGGAGATGCTCCCCTTGCCGAGCGGCGAGCTCAGGCGCTTGCCGTCGATCAAGCGCGTCTCCGGGAGCTGTTGGGCGACCTCGATCTGCGTGAGATTCTCGATCCCACCGCCGTAAGGGAGGTCGAGCGTGAGCTGCAACGCTTGGACGAACCGCGCCGGGCGCGCTCGGCCGATGGAGTGCACGACTTGCTGCTCGGGCTCGGCGATCTTTCCAAAGCTGAGATCGAGGCCCGGTCGGCAGATGCAAGCACGGCGGATGCGATCGTGGCCCTCGCACGCTCCAACCGTGCCCTGGCGGTTCAGGTGGCCGGCGAGCAGCGTTACATCGCCGCCGAAGATGCCGCCCTCTACCGCGATGCGGTAGGCGTGGCGCTGCCTTCCGGTGTGCCCAAGGAATTTCTCAAGACCACGACCTTCGGCGGGTTTGACCCGCTCGAAGACCTGCTTGGCCGCTACGCGCGCACGCACGGCCCCTTTACCTCTGGCCATGCTGCCGCCCGTTTCGGCGTCACGCGCAGCGCGGTGGAAGGAGCTTTGAAAAAACTCGTCACGCGTCAGCGATTGTTCGAAGGCGCCTTCCGGCCCGAAGGTCCAGTTGGTGACGCGCGCGAGTGGTGCGACGCCGAGGTCCTGAGGCGCATCCGGCAGCGGTCGCTGGCAATTTTGCGCCGCCAAATTGAGCCGGCGGAGCCGCGTGCTTTCGCCCGGCTGCTGACGCACTGGCAAGGCATCGTAAAACCAAGAGCAGGACTCGACGCCTTGCTCGATGCCGTTGAGAGCCTGGAAGGTGCTCCGCTGGTGGCTTCGGTATTGGAATCCGAGGTGTTGCCGGCCCGTGTGCGTGGGTATCGCGCGGATGACCTCGACGCGCTGTTGGCCGCGGGCGAAGTAGTGTGGTGCGGAGTCGAGGCGCTGGGCGACCGCGACGGCCGCGTGGCGTTGTATCTCGCCGATCATCTCGCGGCGCTGTGGAAGTCGCGGGCGGGGACTAGCGACTCGGGGCTCGGGGCTCGTGACGAGGCAGAGAGTGCTGAGCTCCGGCCTAAGCTTAGGACTCATCTTGTACTGGAGTTTCTTCGCGAGAACGGCGCCTCGTTCTTTCCTGCCATTCATGCAGCGGCCGGCGGAGGTTATCCCGGAGAAACCCTCCGCGCGCTCTGGGAACTGGTGTGGCAAGGCGCTGTTAGCAATGACGCCTTTGGAGCCTTGCGCGCTTTCGTGGATCGCGGAAAGAGGCGGCTTGCGCACCCGGTACCGCAATACCGCTCCCGGCTGGCCGGACAGGCGGCTCAATCTGTGCCCGCCCGCGGGCAAGGCCGCTGGAGCCTGCTGGAATCGCGCCTCGCATTCGCCTCCGGCCCGCCTGCAACATCCACCGATCGAGCCACGGCCCTGGTTCGCACGCTGCTGCGGCGTTACGGCGTCTTGCTGCGCGAGGCGGCCGCCGCTGAGACGGTGCCCGGCGGATTCAGCGCCGTTTATCCCGTGTTGAAAGCAATGGAAGAAAGCGCTCGGGTGCGGCGCGGCATGTTCGTGGCGGGACTCGGCGCCACTCAATTCGCGGAACCGGCGGCGCTCGAACTCCTGCGCTCCCTTGCCAGGGAACCACAAGGCACGGAAGCGCCAGAAGTGCTGGAACTGGCGGCAACGGACCCCGCGAACCCTTGGGGTGCTCTCCTGAAGTGGCCCGCGAGTGAGGCGTCGCTGTCGCGCACCGCGGGTGCGAGCGTCATTCTGGTGAACGGAGCCCTCGCCGCGTATCTGCGCCGCGGCAACGACGAGCTTCAGGTGTTCCTGCCGGAATCGGAGCCGGGCCGATCGCATACGGCACGTGCCATCGCCGGCGCGTTGCGGCGCCGCGCGGAACGCGAACAGGCCCTGGCGGCCGCTGACCGTGAGCGGAGCCTGGCGCGGGATCGCCGCCGCGGATTGCTGATCGGCAAGGTTAACGGCGTGACGGCCTCGACACACCCGCTGGCCCATTTCCTTAGCGAAGCGGGATTCGCGCTGGGCGCGCTGGGCTATCATTTTCCTCGCCCCAAAAAGGGAGTCGCGAGTAGGGAGTCGCGAGTAGGGACCATCGAATAGCCAGTAAGTGCGCGCGAGACTCAGATTTGTTGCCTGGAGGCAAGAAGCAACAGCGGCCAGGCCCTATTCGCTACCCTCTATTTCCTATCCCCCTATTCACGCCCGCGCTCCCAGGCCTCCGTCTCGTCGTCAGTGAGCTGCCATCCCGGGTCTTCCTCTCGCCCTCTTCATGAGAAAAATAAGAGGCAACATCCCGAAAAAAATAGCTCCGAGTAGCCGGAATACGTCGTTATACGACATCATTGTGGCCTGCTGCTGCACCAGCCCCCACACCGCAGTGTAGGCTTGGTAGCTAGCCGTCACGGGACCGCTCCCTCCACTCGCAAACGCGCCTTGAAGTTGAGACATCATTCCTTCGGCGCCTGGATTCATGGGGTTGATGTGCTCCCCCAGATTATTGATGTGGGCCTGAGCCTGGCGGAACTGGATGGTCTCAACCGCCGAGATACCGATGCTGCCTCCGAGGTTGCGGACCAGATTGAACAGACTGGTGGCGTTGCCCATCCTCTCCCTGGGGATCGGATCCATGGTGGTGGTGGTGAGAGGTACAAAGAGGAATCCGAGCGAAAGGCCCATGATGAGCTGCGGCCAGAAGAAATCCCAATAGCCCGCGTTCAGATTGAACCTCGAGAATTCGATAAGAGTGTAGGCACACACGGCTAGCCCAATGGCCAGCATTTTTCGGGCGTCAGCTTTCGCGACCAGGATACCCACCAGGGGCATGGCGATGAAGGAGCCGAGCCCGCGAGGCGCCATGGCAATGCCCGCCTGCACGGCTGGATAGCCGAGGAGTGTTTGAAGCAAGAGAGGAATCAGTACGGTGCTTCCGTAGAGGCCCACGCCCAAGAGAGCCATCATGAAGGCGCCTGTGGAATAAGTTCTGTTCCTAAATACGTGCAGGTCTACCACCGGATGCTTGATCGATAGCTCGTGAAGCACGAACGCGGTGAGCACCACAATAGCCAGAATGGCTAACGCCGTGATCCAGTGCGTTCCGAACCAGTCCTTTTCCTGGCCCTTATCGAGCACGATCTGCAAGGCTCCCACTCCCAACGCAAGCATGCCGATGCCCCAATAATCGATATGCTCGGAGGCGCGGCGGATGTACGGCGGGTCAAAGATGAAAAGATTCGTCATGATGATGGCAGCGATGCCGATGGGCACGTTGATGTAGAACACCCAGCGCCAACTGTAACTGTCGGTCAGCCATCCGCCGAACACGGGCCCGAGCATGGGCGCCACCACGATGCCCAAGCCCCAGAAGCCCATGGCTTTGCCGCGGTCGTGCGGGGGAAAAGACTCCAGCAGGATTGCCTGGGAAATCGGCTGTAACCCGCCGCCGCAGGCTCCCTGAATGATCCTGAAAAACACCAGAAATCCAAGGCTGGGAGCTAGGCCGCACAGGAAGGATGCCGCAGTAAAGCCAATCACGGAGAACATCAGCAGGCGTTTGCGGCCAAAATGATTGGAGAGCCATCCGGTGATGGGAAGGATGATGGCGTTCGCCACCAAGTAGGAGGTGAGAGTCCAGGTGGCTTCATCGGTGGTGGCGGAAAGGCTGCCGGCGATATGCGGCAGCGACACGTTCACCACCGTGGTGTCGAGCACTTCCATGAAAGTGCTCAACATCACGGACACGGCGATGATCCACGGATTCACCACCGGAATTGCCGAAGCCTGTCGATCTGCCATGGTTTTTGTCTGGCCGCAACGGACACCGCGATTGCAGCGGTTGGATCATGGTCTTCCGCCCCTAATCGCAATCGCTGATTCGAGCAGAAATTTGGATAACCGGGATGCTTGCGAGCGAGCCCAGCCGCCCGCGAGCTAAAAGGATTCGATGTGTCTCCACCGCTGAACGCTGCAGGCGGGTGTCTCTTATTGCAAAGAAGGTCCGGAGAGCGGTAACAAGCTTGCTTTCATTAACGCGGTGGGGCGAACAACTAACTCATGTAGTTTCATAATCCTACAGTCCGTCCAGCCTGTGGCCGGCGACGAGCCGGCGTCGCGAACTAGCTGGCCCGCGCCGAGAGGCCGCTTAGAGCGTCCTTGAAAGACCCGCGCTGCTCGGTGATTTTCTTCTGCAGCATCATGATGGCGTAGAGCAATTGCTCGGGGCGAGGAGGGCAGCCGGGCACGTAGACGTCGACGGGAATCCACTGGTTGACGCCCTGCACGATGGCGTAGTTGTTGAAGACGCCGCCCGACGTGGCACAGGCGCCCATCGAGATCACCCACTTCGGCTCGGGCATCTGGTCATACAGGCGCTTGATCACCGGGGCCATTTTCTGGGAGACGCGGCCGGCGACGATCATCAAGTCGGCCTGGCGTGGCGAGCCCCGGAACACTTCCGCGCCGAACCGCGCCAGATCAAAGCGCGCAGCCGACATGGACATCATTTCGATGGCGCAGCAGGCAAGGCCGAACGACATCGGCCAAATGGATGACTTGCGGGCCCAGTTCACCGCCTGGTCAAGCTTGGTAAAGATGAGGCCCTCAAGGCCTGTGGGTTCGGTCGACGCTGGTGAATTGGTTGCCATAGCTTTATTATGTCATGCTGCCAGATGGGATTCAATGCCCCGGATGGAATGGATGGCGCGCTTGCCTTCGAGCTCTCATCATTCGCGAGCCCTTAAACGCCTGTGGTATGGCTCGACCCACTACCGCGATCCCCGTTCCGCGCTTTCACGCAGCACGGGAATGACTTCATTGGAGGCTGGCGCCATTCGAGCTTGGCCCTACTGAAACGCTCGCTTCTCCCTCTCATGTTGTCCGAAAACGGACATACGTTGAACGTCTCCACGAAAAATCTCAAAAAAGTGCCTCATTCACACGTAATTTATTGTTGTGGTGAGGTTTATCAAATTGGGTTCGCCCCCCTCGAAAGTTTTAAAATATTGGCCATTTTTCGTGCATAAACCTTTGTAATTATGTAACTTAGATGCTTTGTGTTCGTCTCACCCTCAATACTCGGCACAATCGTCCTGATCTCGGCCCAAGAGTTCCGTCAAAGCTGCCCGTCTGGACTTCCGGCCCGGCGGGCCAACAGGGTTTGCCGCTCGACGCGCCAGCGCCATATGGTCGTGGATGCATTCCGTTCGTTCCTTGAAAGAGTCGGTGTCACGCTACGCATACCGTCTAAATAACACGCCGGTTCCTGGCGTGTCGATACTGCGTTTGGTCTTTTGTTGGTCAATTGGCCAGTTTGAGGTGGCACGGCCATCTTGGCCGTGAGTTTCCGCGGGCGAGACGCCCGTGCCACGTCAAACTGGCCCACTACCGTCAATTGTCGGTGATGGACGACCAGTTTGTTCTTATTCCGACTCTCTCAACCATAAGAGGCTCGACCTCACACCCACAATGCCGCTACAAATTGAGCATCTCCCGCAGCCTGCGGGTTTGGGCCCGGCTAACGGGAATCTCCGTTTGCTTGCGATCATCCATTTTGAGCTGGTAGGAGCTCTTGAACCACGGGATTACCTCCCTGATGCGATTAATGTTGATGAGGTACGAGCGATGCACGCGCCAGAAGACTTTTGGGTCTAGCGTATTCTGCAGCTCTTCGACGGTGCGGAAATTCGATTGGCCCTCAACCTCGCGAGTGACGATGCTGATCACCCCGTCCTCAATGCTGACGTAAACCACATCGTCGGAATCGAGCAGGTAAAGGCGCCCGCCGGCCTTCACCACCAGCTTGTTTTTTTGCGGAACCGGCCGGCGCTCCAAGATGTCTACCAGCTTGTCGAGCTTGTGTTGCGTGCTCTCCCCCGCCTCCGTCATTCGGCGCACACGGCCTACGGCCTTTTCCAGGCGCGACCGCGCGATAGGCTTCAGCAGATAATCCACCGCGCTCACTTCAAACGCCTGAACCGCGTAATTGTCATAGGCGGTAACGAAGATGAAAAGGGGCAGGCGCACCTTCTTTTCTAGCAATTTCCTGATGACGCCAAAGCCGTCGAGACCTGGCATCTGCACATCCAGAAACACCAGGCGGGGATTCAATTCCCGGATCAGGTTGACGGCCTCGACGCCGTTGCTCCCTTGCCCCACCACTTCCACATCAGGAAAACCCTTCAACAAATAGGCCAACTCGTCGCGAGCCGGCCGCTCATCGTCAACGATTAGGGCTGAAATCTTCATTGACTATTCCTCGCCACCAGTATACCGGAACGACGGGAATTGCCACCTCAGGCCGAAGCTCAGTCTACAACTCCTCCGCTTCGAACCGGCGCTCTCCCCAACGTCGCCTCCGCCGATACCGATCCGCCGCTAACTAGCCAAGGGCTCCGCCCTTGATATCCGGATGTAGGGCCGGGGCTTGCCCCGGCCAGGGCCGACCGAAGGGTCGGCCCTACGACGACGAAACGAGAACAAAATTCACGTTTCGATGCGCATAACGGTCTAACGCTCCTGAAGGCTCAATCTTCCTCGCCTAGGAATCTCAGGGCTATACAGAGCGGCAAAAGTGATGACACACCCCGCTGTAGCGGCGGTCTGTGACCGCCGATTCGGCGCTCATAGAGCGCCGCTACAACTTAAGTCGCCGTGTTTATTATCATTTTTGAAACCGATGTCACAATCCTTGTGCGTTTCGTGAGTCTCGCTGTCCCACGCGCTGATTCTAAACGACATTCCAGCTTTGTTCGTTTGGCTGCGGGCGGTGCGGTACCGACTGTAGCAGCCAAGTGGGCTTAGCCAGACGGTTGACTCGATGTGAGTGGCGCGGGCTGGGCTCGACCCCCTCTCGGGACGCCCGACCGTGGGTTCGTTTGCCGTTCGATCGATGACTGCGGATTTTCGGCGGCGCAAGTGCATGCTGATTATAAGGAACTTACGGCAACCCTCAGAGTTCAGGCTTGGGTTCGTTTTAGGTTCGTTTAGGTTCGTTTTAGGTTCGTTTTTGCGCACTTTTACTGATTCTAAAGCACTTCTCGGGTTCGTTTTTGAATTTAAGGCATACCCCCGGGGGGGTACCGGGCGGAAACGCCATTTTCGCACCGCAGGTCAGTCCCATGGCCGGGTGGTGGCCGCTCTGAGCGCGCCCAAAATCCTATCGGCCGACGAGCCGGCGATGGCAACCGGCGCTTTCGCCGCAATCCGTCAGCAGGAGCAAATCACAAATCGGCGCCTCG
>DATJYK010000141.1:0-1095 GCA_035578005.1 Terriglobia bacterium | reverse complement strand
GTGGCTCGTTTACTTATGAGTAAGGGAATAGAGCATGTCCACCCGCTGGCCGGAGGCCTTCCGGGCTGGCGCGCTCGCGGTTATCCCGTCAGTTCCCCGGTTGCCGTCACGCACGCTACCAAAGCCGCCAGGGCAAACTAGAGCATTTCTCCTATTACTGTATAGCGTAACCACAATGGGCAAACCAAGCGGCCGCGTGGTGCGGCCTAACCGCGGCCAGGGCGTCCACAATCGCCGATTCGAGCGTTTCCACCGTGCGCGCCTTGGCCGAACGGAGCTGCTGTTTGATTTTCGACCAAGCTTGCTCGATAGGATTGAAGTCGGGCGAATAGGGTGGTAAGTAGAGCAACTCTGCCCCCACCGTCTCCAGCAAGCGGCGTACACCTTCGACTTTGTGGGCGGGCAGATTGTCCATGACCACTACCTGCCCCGGCCGCAAGCACGGGCACAGCACCGGCTCCACGTAGGCCAAGAAGACATCGCCATCGGTTGGGGATTCCACCGTCATAGCCGCAATCATTCCCGGTAAGCTCATCGCGCTCAACAGGGTGAGAGTGCGCCCATGTCCGGCGGGTGTGCCCTCGGCCACGCGCTCCCCTTGCGGAGCTCGGCCATAGCGCCGCGTCATTTCCGTGGTCGCGCCGCTTTCGTCTTGAAACACCAGCCGTTGGGGAGCGATCTGGCTTACCGCCGCCCACCACGCCTGACGTCGGGCTTGGATGGCCGCCGTATCTTGCTCTTGGGCGTGGAGCGACTTTTTTTCAGCCGCAGCCCCATCCTGTGCAGCACCCGCCAGAGATGCTGAAAGCTGATCCGGATGCGCTCGTTCCCCCACAGCCGTTGTTGCAGCTCCACCAGCGTGGCGTCGGGTTGTTGCTTTACCAGCCGGCGTATCTTCTCCTGTACCTCCACCGTGAGGCGGCTGCGCGGCCCGTGACGCTGCTCGATCCGTTCTATCTGGCCCGTCTGCTTCCGCTGGCGGGATATCTTCCACGCCCAGGGCACACTTACCCCAAACCGCTGGGCCAGTTCCCGCAGGCTGCCCTCCCCACGGTCGTGCGCCTGCAGCAGCTTCCGCCGCAAATCGTCGGAATA
>DATJYK010000140.1:0-7799 GCA_035578005.1 Terriglobia bacterium | reverse complement strand
TCCATCCTTACCCCAGCGTGCGTTTCGCCGTTACGCATCCGAGGTAAGAGCCGTATGAGGTAATTCTTCAAGTACGGATCCGTGCGGGGGGCGTTGGGTAACCAGCGTCCCTACCGCGACCGAACCTAAAACGAACCCAAGCTTGCTTAGCCGGCAGGCACACAAGTCCTCTAGAATCAGCAAAACGCTTTTGGCCAGCATCGCAGGGATCAAGCTGCTGTTCGGGCTGTGGCAGGCTGCCGTACCGCATTGGGTCGTGGTGAATATAGGCTACAATTTGGCCCAAAACGGCGAACCGGCGGGTGCTGCCGAAATCAACCGGCAGGTGAAGCGCGCCCGCGCTTCGAACCTCAAAGAACACCGGACGGATAGGACAGTTCCAACCAAGCTCTCAAAGCACCGGAATGTGATCACGGCTCCCATCCTGAACTCCGTGTTACACTCCGAATCGGGGAAAAATCGTGAGCGCAACCGTACTTGATGGGTTGAAAATCCGCGACGAAATTCAGCGGGAGTTGGAGACAGAGATTCGCGGCCTCAAGTCGAGCGGGGTAACGCCGGGGCTCGCCGCCGTGCTGGTGGGCGAGAATCCGGCGTCGCAGATCTACGTGCGCAGCAAGGTGAAGGCCTGCGAGTCCCTCGGACTCTACAGCGAAAAGATTGAGTGGCCGGCGTCGGTTACCACGGAAAGGCTGCTGGGGCTCGTGGAGAATCTGAATAGCCGAAACGAAATTGACGGCATCCTGGTGCAACTTCCCCTGCCGCCGCAGGTGGACACACGGCGCGTGCTCGACGCGGTTGACCCGGCCAAGGATGTTGACGGCTTTCACCCCATGAACGTGGGCCGCCTGGTGGCCGGACGGCCCGGCCTCGTGGCCTGCACCCCCGCCGGTATTCTCGAACTTCTGAAGCGCAGTCAGATCCCGATCGCGGGCGCGCGCGCGGTGGTGATAGGCCGCAGCGATATTGTGGGTAAGCCCATGGCTCTGCTGCTTCTTCACCAGCACGCGACGGTGACCATTTGCCACTCCCGCACTCGGGACCTGCCCGCTGTCGCTCGCGAGGCCGATATTCTGGTGGCCGCTATGGGACGCCCTGCTTTTGTCACCGGTGACTTTATCCGGCCGGGCGCTACCGTGATCGACGTGGGAATGAACCGCCTCGCGACCCCGGAGGAAGTGCGGCGGGTGTATCACGATGCCTCAGGGCCGCTGTCTAAACTTGAATCGAAGGGCTCGGTGCTGGTGGGCGACGTTCAACCCGAGGATGTGCGCGAAATGGCAGGAGCCTACACTCCTGTGCCAGGTGGTGTAGGCCCCTTGACCATCGCCATGCTGATGTCGAACACCGTGCGCGCCGCGAAGCTAAGAAGGGGGCGAGACACAGGAGTCGGAACTGCAGCATAAATGCTATTTCAGCTCTTGGCTTTTGGCTCTTGGCTTTTGGCTTTGGCTCTTGGGGGTTGACTCTTGGCTTCTGACTTCTGACTTCTGGCTTCTGTTTCTCCATGCCTTCCTTCGGCCTCACAGGCGGCATCGCCTCAGGCAAGTCCACAGTCGCTGCGATGCTTCAGGATCTCGGCGCCAAGATCATCGACGCTGACCAGCTTGCGCATGAACTCGTTCGCGCCGGAAGCCCGGTGTTCGCCGAAATCGTCCGTCACTTCGGGAGCAAGATTCTCGATGCCACAGGCGAGATTAATAGGAAAACGCTCGGTGAGGTTGTGTTTGCTGATCCAGCGGAACGCGCTGCGCTCAACGCCATCCTTCATCCCGCGATTATGACTCGTCGCAAGGAGTTGATCGCGCGCTACGAAGCCGCTGACCGGAACGCGGTTGTGATCTCAGACGCTGCGCTTATTTACGAGGCGCATATCGAGAGTTACTTTTTGAAGGTTATCGTCGCTTGGTGCCGGCCCGAACAACAGCTTGAGCGGCTGATTGCAAAAACCGGGTTTTCTCGAGAACAAGCGGAGCGGCGAATCAATGCCCAAATGCCCGCAGAGGAAAAACGGCGTCGCGCCGATTACGTGGTTGACTGCTCCGGCTCTATCGAGGAGACGCGCCGGCAAGTTGCGGCGCTCTATCCGGAGATGCGGCGCGTGGCGGAAACAAAAATCGGACGATCGGGTGATCGGGCCATCGGGTGATTGAGCGATCGGGCGATTGAGAGATTTGTGATTGTGCGATTGAGTGATCGAGCGTTTTGGGGTTTTTTCAGGCAGATCGCGAAAAGAGTGATCGAATTACGAATTCATGCAAGCCTCGGCGCCGAGCGTGTGGATGCTTCAACCGGCGCGTGACTCCAATCGCAAATCACAAATCACTCAATCGCTCAATCACCCGATCACCCGATTCCTTTCTGCCACTCGTCGCCTTTCCGAACCAGGTCATCGAGCGCCGACTGCACTTCCTGCAGCTTGGCGGCCTGCTCTGCGTCGCTCGCGTTTTGGGCCACGACGATCGGTGGCGCGATAAAGATCGCGGCGCGGCTGAAAGGACGCGGAATCTCAGTGCGATCCCAGCTCTTGCGGAACACCCAGGCGCGCGTCGGCCGGATGTGGAAGCACAGGATGGAGGCGCCACTAGCCTTTGCCAGCATCACGGCACCCGCTTTGGCAACATGCCGCGGACCACGAGGACCGTCGATGGTGAAAGCTGTATCATGCCCGCGCTGGATGGCGCGCACCATCCCCACGAGCGCCCGGATGCCACCGCGACTGGCTGAGCCTCGCGCGATCTCGTAGCCGTGCCGCGCGATTACGTTCGCGGTGAACCGCGCGTCAAAATTGTAGCCGCTCATCACTACGATTCCGCGTTTGCGCCAGAACCATGTGGCGGCGAAGATCTCGGAGTGCCAGAAGGCATATACCAAGCGCCTGTTCAGTTTCTGCGCTGCTTCCCAGTTTTCCCAACCACGGATTTCCAAGCGCAGGCTACTGCCAATCAGCCGCACCACCCAGGCTGCAAGCCAGCCGAGCACTCGGATCTCCAGGCGTTGCAGTCTGGTAAGTTCCCTCGCTTGATTGGGCGATTGCTGGATCGGGTGATCGGGTGATCGGGTGATCGGGTGATTGAGGGACTGACTCATTGAATGATCGGGAGATCGGGCGATTGAGCCACTCAGGCGTTGTCTGCTCACTCCTGACTGCGTACTGCGTTCTGCCTATCGCCTTCCGCCAACTGCCAACTGCATTCTGTTGGCCGCTCACCGTTCCTTCACATGCCCTCATAATGCGGGCCGCCGCCGCCTTCGGGACACACCCAAGTAATGATCTGATAGGGATCGGCAACGTCGCACGTCTTGCAGTGGACACAATTGGAGGGATTGAGCTTCAGTCGCTTGCTGCCGTCCGGCTTCTCCTCCATTTCGTATACCTGCGCCGGACAGAAGTATTGGCACGGGTTGCCGTACTCCTCCGTGCAGCGGCTATTGCAAATGTCAAAGTCGGCGATGCGCAGGTGAGACGGTTGATCCTCCTCATGATGAGTGGCGGAATGATAGACGTCCTTGAGCTTGTCGAAGGTGAGCTTGCCGTCGGGCCGGACACGCTCGTAATCACGGCCGTCGATCTCGGCACGGCGCTTCATGTGCTGATAATCGGGCCGGCTCGTGTAGCGAGCGCGCATCCCGCGTCCGCCCGTCACAAATTGCAGCGCGCCGTGTGCCATGCCGGGGAAGAAGCCGTGCGCGAATCCTTGATGGTAGTTGCGAACCTTCCATAGCTCGTCATGCACCCAGCTTGAACGCCACTTCTGCTCGAATCCAGCGAGTCCGCGCGCTGAGGTGTCGCCGCCGGCGAGCGACTCAAAGATCGCCTCCGCTGCCAGCATCCCGGTCTTCATCGCCAGATGAATACCCTTCAGGCGCTGCGAATTGAGGAATCCGGCTGCGTCGCCCACGATCAGCGCACCGTCTGTGACCGTGTTGGGAATCGCAAAGTATCCGCCCTCGGGCACCGTCTTGGCGCCGTAACGAACCATCTGGCCGCCTTCCAACAGGCCGCGCACCCAAGGGTGCGTCTTCCAAAGCTGAAAGGCGTTGTGGCCGTCAAATCGCGGATCTTCGGCGTCGAGCCCACTGACCAGTCCGATGGAAAGGCGCGTTTCCGAAGTGGCGTAGATGAACGCGCCTCCGAACTGGCGCGTCGTGAGCGGCCAACCGGCAGTGTGGGCCACGTGCCCTTTCGGAAGGCGGCCAGCAGGCACGTCCCACAACTCTTTTACGCCAATCCCATACGCTTGCGGATTGCAGCCTTCGTCGAGCTTAAGCTGACGCACCAGTGCCTTGGTCAGCGAGCCGCGCGGGCCTTCGGCAAAAACGGTCACCTTGGCGCGAAGATCGTACCCAGGCTGGTAGTTCGACTTCGGCTTGCCAGCCCTGTCGATTCCCTTGTCATCCGTTCGTACGCCCGCTACGCGCTCACCGTCGAAAAGCACTTCCATCCCCGAGAAGCCGGGAAACAGGTTCACGCCGTTCTGCTCCACTTGGGCGCCGAGCCACTTCACGAAGCGATTGAGAGAGACGATATAGTTGCCGTGGTTGTTGAAAAAAGGCGGATTGATGGGCGCTTTGAACTTGCCCGTGCGGGTCAGGTAGTAAACCGAATCGCCGGTGACTGGCGTCTCGAGGGGAGCGCCTTGAGCCTCGAAGTCTGGGATGAGCTCGCGAAGCGCCCGCGGGTCAAGCACTGCGCCCGAAAGCGAATGCGCGCCGAGTTCCTCAGCCTTCTCGAGCACGTAGATGTTCTCAGTGCTGAGAGCGGAGCTCGTCGGCGAAGAACCGGTCGCGTTCGTCTGCGGCGACTGGATGAGCTGGGCCAGTCGCAAGGCGCAACTGAGGCCAGCCGGCCCTGCGCCCAGAATCAGCACATCGGCTTCGAGGGTTTCGCGCATGGAGTCGTGGCGCTGGCACGAAGCTGCAGCTATTTGGGAAGGCTCTCGATCTGCTGCTGAACGGTGGACGACAGATAAGGGTCGGAACCCACTTCCTTGGCCACCTGCTCGTAAATGGCGCGCGCCTGGGCGGGTTTTGCGCTTCGATAGAGATCCGCTTCGGCGAGCAGCGCCATGGTGCGAGGCACGGTGGCAGCCGGGTGTTGGGCGAGGTCCTGGTACACCTTGGCGGCCTCCGCCGTTTTGCCCGTTTTGGCGAGTTCGCCGGCCAGCGCCAGGTTAGCCAGCGCGGCGGCGTCCTTGTCTGACGAGCGACCAACGGCCGCCAGTGTCTTCTGCGCAGCGGCGTCGTCCCCCAAAGCGGACTCGCACAACCCTGCGTGATAGCGGGCAAAATCGGCGGCTTTCTGGCGCGGATACTTGGCCGCGACGGCGTTGAATTGAGACAGTGCGGCCTTGTACTTCTGCTGATCGCTAGTGTATTGGCCGCTGGCGGCCTGTGCCGGATTGCTGCTGAACAGATTCACCGGAGCCGCCGAAACCGGCGCCACGAACGTCTTGAGAGCCTCTGACAGCGCGCCGTTAGCGGCCGCTGCTTGACGCTGGTTGTAAGTCCGCCAGCCCACGATGCCTCCGGCCACTACGATAAAGGCTGCTATCGCGATGCCGATTTGCTGGGCGTTCTGCCTCGCGAACTCCCGCAAGTTCTCAATGGTGTCTTCAAATTCGTCTTCCTTCAAATCATGCCGGGTCAGCCGCGCCACAAAGTTTCTCCCTTAATGATGAGTTGCGTTATCGCTGGTTCACGTCGGAATACACGCTTATTTTAGTTCATTCTCATCGCGAGCGACAGGTCAAAGTGGGGCCAAAGTGGGTTGACTGAGCGGAAACCGCAGGGGAACCGCTACAATACGGATTACAAATAGTGGCCTCCGGCGCCTCTGGTGGCTGGCCGCGGGAAGCCACGGATCCGGTCGCTCGTCGCTGTTTCAAGAGGTGAGGATTGTCGATTACCGTCGAGATCATTCTTTTTCTTGCCGGCGCCCTGGGCGGAGCCCTGAACTCGGTGGTGGGCGGCGCCACTTTCATCATCTTCCCCGCGCTGCTCTTCGCGGGAGTCCCCGCGGTAAGCGCCAACGCCTCGTCATCGGTTGTGGTGTGGCCCGCAGGCCTCGCCAGTGTGGCGGCCTATCGTGAGGACATCACCCTGCCGCGCCGCCTGTTGCTCGTTTTGGGCGCGGCCAGTTTGGCAGGAGGAGCCGTCGGCGCCTGGCTGTTGCTGCATACGCCGAGCGCTGCTTTCGTTCACCTCATTCCCTGGCTGCTACTGTTCGCGAGCACACTTTTTTCTTTGGGTGGAGTCCTGAGCGCCAAACTTGGAATGGGCGGGCCCGGCGTCCACGGCAGCGGCCAAGCCGTCCTGGCGGTGGCGGCCGCACAGTTCGTCATCTCGATTTACGGCGGATATTTCGGCGCCGGCATGGGCATCCTGATGCTGGCGGCATACGCTGTGGGCGGTGTGGGGAATATCCACGCCATGAACGGGGTGCGCAGCGCCCTGGGACTGCTGATCAACGGTGTGGCCATCACCTGGTTCATCGTGGCGCGAGCCGTGGTGTGGCGGCCGGCCCTGGTGATGGCGATCGGCGCCACACTCACGGGTTACAGCGGCGCTGCGATCGCGCGACGGGTTGACCCCAAGAAGGTAAAACGATTGGTGATGGCTGTGGCCTGGGGCATGACGGTATATTTCTTTTTGAAGACTTATCAGATCCTGAGGTGACCTGCTCAAGGAGGCCGTGGCAACCGTGGCCAGCAACGTAGAACCGAAGTGGGTGGAATGGGCCAAGCGTCTGCAGACGATGGCGCAGAACGGTCTCCACTACTCCCAGGACCGATACGATAGCGCCCGTTACGAAGCCATTGCCGAAATCGCGAACGAGATGATGGCGCTGGGCTCCGGGACCGGCATCGAGAAGGTGCGCGAATTGTTCGCCCACGAAGCCGGCCATGCCACGCCCAAACTTGACGTGCGCGTGGCCGCGTTTCGTGACGGCGCAGGCGGCCCTGAAATTCTGTTGGTTCGCGAGCGCCGCGATGGACGATGGACGCTTCCCGGCGGCTGGGCTGACGTGGGCGAGACGCCCAGCGAGGCCGCCCGGCGCGAGGTTCGGGAAGAGTCAGGGTTTGAGGTCGAGATCACGCGCCTGCTGGCTGTGTACGATAAGCGCATGCACGCGCACCCGCCCGAGTCGTACTACATCTACAAGCTCTTTTTCGAGGCTAAAATCACAGGCAGCCATAGTCCCACCGGCGATGGCTTTGAAACGGACGCTGTAGACTTTTTCGCGCCCAACGCCCTGCCGGAACTTTCGCTGAATCGCGTCGTCCCGCAGCAGATCCTGAAGATGTTCGAACTGCACGCCGCTCCGGGAGCGCCCGCCGCGTTCGACTGAAGTGCCGCGCCGGACCAGCATCATCAGACGGAGGGAGCTGTCACACGGCCAGCCCTTGGGACCACGAGGGTCAAGAGGCAATCGAGAATCGACAATCGCCAATGTCGAGGCGGGTTGCGGCGCGAATCTGTTCCGCTAACCTGCATCTCTCACAGGGATTCGAAAAGGGCGGGGCTTCAGCCAGGCTTCAGCCCCGCCGTTACAACGTCGGTTTGATATTTGACGTGTTCCGCTCTCGGCGCAGCTTGCCGGCAGCAAGCTGCGCCGAGAGCGGAACACAAAAGCCACGATTCGCAGGATTCGGCGGGGCTGAAGCCCAATACTGTTCACTTAACGGTTTGTGCGGTATTCTGCTCTCATTAACTTGAGAGGAGGACCGCCGATGGCCCGTACGATTGCTGAGCTCCCGAAAGGAAGTCGCATTACCGATTACATCAGTCTCGGAGTT
>DATJYK010000139.1:0-4159 GCA_035578005.1 Terriglobia bacterium | reverse complement strand
CCGGCGGCGTCGATGCTGTCCCTTGCGATGTATTCCCAGATGTCGTCAAGGTCAAGGTCGGCATCCGGGCCAAGGATGTAGCTGCTCACGCCCCGGACTTCCGGCGGGCCTCGGATTTGCGCCGGAGCCTGGCGCGGGCCTCCGCCGGATCGACGCGCTGGCCACGGTCGAGCGCCTCCAGGCGTCGGCCAAGTTCCTGGTTGAACGCCGCCAGTTGGCCAGCCCTTGCCTGGTCATGTTCCTCCAGGAGCCGGAGCGCCTCGCGGACGACCTCGCTCGCGGAATTGTAGCGGCCTGATTCCACCTTGGTGCTGACGAACTTCTCCAGTTCGGGTGTGAGGGAAACATTCATGCTGTCTACCCTAGCTTGAATGCCGAAGATTGTCAATGTTTAGCAGAGCTGAGCTGCGCCACGCGGCGGTTCCCTTGGTGGATGACTTACCTCGCCAAGAATAGCGCCGGTCATCGCGAGATGCCGCGGAGTCTAAAAGGCGCAGACTCCGCGCTACCTCGCTAAGCCGGCCTGATATTCTGATTCACGCGGAAGAAGTTGCCGGGGTCGTACTTCTTCTTAATCGCCATTAGCCGGGGGAGATTCGCCCCGAAGGCCGCGTTGATGATCTCATCGGGTTCCTGGTCAAGTGCACTCAAGAGAAAGGCGCCCAAGGAAGAGGGTCGCAGCGCGTCTGCGGCGCTACGCGCCCATGCACGATGTTGTGGCGACTCCGCTGAATTCGTCCATTGCGCTCCGATGATGATATCCCAGAGCGCCTCTCGGTGAGGAAAGGCCGTGTCGGAAGCTCCAACCCGTCCTGCCGCACCGCCGTAACGTTCGACCACAATCATCGACAACGGCGAACTCATGGCCTTTGCGTGATCGGCGATCGCGGCGATCGCGTCATCATTCAGCTCCTGGTGCATCGATGATTTCCAGTAGTTGTGATTGCCATCGGGGAAGAAAGCATCCAGCATGGACTGTACAGCCGGAAAGGGCATAGGTTGGATTGTGTCGAGCACGGGTGAGCCAAATTCTCTGAGCCGCTTGAGTACGCGCTCGCCTTCGGAAAGCTCTCCACAGTAGCAAGGAATGACCCCCGCCACGGGCATTCCGTCAGGCGTGTGCAGCAGTGCGGTGTAAGCGGTGAGCTCGTCAGGGGCCGAGCGCATGAACTCGCGGAAGAACCGGAGCACCTCGACGGCTGCGGCGAGCGGGTGGACCAGCAATCCGCTGAGCACGCTGCGGACCGGATGGGCCTGAAACTCGAAGGAGGTGACCACCCCGAAGTTACCTCCGCCCCCACGCAGCCCCCAAAAAAGATCGGCATTATCATGGGCGCCTGCTGTCAACACCTTGCCGTCGGCAGTCACGGTTTCAAAGGAGAGAACATTGTCGATCGTCATACCGAATTTTCGCATCAGCCAGCCGACACCGCCGCCGAGCGTGAGACCGGCAATTCCCGTTTTGGAAACGACACCGGCCGGAACGGCCAACCCGAAGGCATGGGTTTCACGGTCGACGTCCCCTAACGTCGCGCCACCCTGCACTCGGGCCGTTCGTTTGGCGGGATCCACGTGAATGCCCTTCATGCGCGACAGATCAACCACAAGCCCCCCGTCGCAAAGAGCGCGGCCGCCAACATTGTGTCCGCCACCCCGCACGGCCACGAGCAACTCATTTTCGCGGGCGAAGCTGACCGCGGCCACCACGTCGGCCACGCCTGAACAACGGGCAAAGATGCCCGGGTGCTTCTCGACGCTGGCGTTCCAAATCTTGCGGGCGCCTTCGTAACCGTCCTCGCCGGGCCGAAGAAGCTCTCCCCGGAATGTGCTTCGGAACTGCTCGATATTCGCCTCCCCAACTACTGAGCCTTTCGTATTGATCACTTCCTGTGGCGGCATCGCGGTCCCTCCTGTTGATCGCTACATACTCACACAATTCGAATCTTCGCGGTTGAAATTTCACTTCCCCTATGGCGGAGCAACCCGCGTAAGGTAAGTTGTGCACGGCCCTGAGAGTGACGGCCAGCTTACCGGATACTGTTACAATACCAACGGATGGCTGCTGCTGGACCTGCTTGGGGCAAGGCGCCATTAGCGAATGTATGACCCATCACTGCAAAGTATGAAGGCGGCATTTTCAAGCCCTTCCAGCATGTAAGCATCAGCGAGGGGAGTCTTGTATAGGTTCACATACCCTCCGGCGGACGACTGAAAGGCAGGGGCTCCTCCAGTTGCCGATTTTGCTTTCTATGGCATGCGGAAGGAAGGCCGGCAGGGCTGGCGCACATCGAAGATGTGCGTTTCGCGGTGTAGGAACAGTCTCGTAAAAGTCGGATCGCAGAGCTTTGCTCTGCGCCAGCCGCCCGCCAGCCGCGAATTCTGGTAAGCTTATGAACATTAGATACTTATCCTGTTTCGGCTGCCGGCGTGGACGCGAGCGTCACTTTCGACACGTCGCTTGACTCATTCTAAAGTACTTACAACCTGCTTAGTCCCTCCCGAAAGTGTGAAGTATCTTTACATTTTGCCCTAAAACGGCCTCAAACACCTGTTTGAATTGCAATCAAAGGATTGAGAACGCTGTGCCAGCCAGGAAATGCACCCACTGGCTGGCCACTACCGGGGCCGCGACCAACCTGTTGTTATACGTCCGCTTCCGTAGGTTCCGCTGCGCTCCGCCTACCGGTGATTGGAAGCCCTAGACGGTTAAACTGATGGGTCTATAATAAGTGTTGTTCTGCACCCACGGTGAGCGGAGGAACTGGAATTGGCACGGACTCCCCAGGAACTGAAAGCGGCCTTGCGCGGGCTGGTGGGATTCGGCGTAACGCCGTTTCACAAGGACTTCAGCATCAACCTGGAAGCGTTGCGGCAGAACGCCGCGCACTTGGCGGATTTCTGTGACGTGGTCGTCCCGTTGGGCAACAACGGCGAGATATTTTCCCTGTCTCCAGAAGAGCAAAAGCTGGTGGGCCGGACCGTGGTCGAGGAAGTGCGCGGCCGCAAACCGGTCATCGTGGGCGCCGCGTATGCGCTTCCGGTAGTACTCGATCTTGTGAGAGCCGCGGAAGCTTACGGCGCCGACGGCATCTTGGTTTTGCCGCCTTCGGCCATAGCCGCCAACGACGATGGGCTCCTTGATTACTACCGAACCGTCGCCGCCGGCACGGAATTGGGCATCGTGCTCTTTCAGGCGCCTGCCTTCAACTTCAGCGTGGGCCTGCTTCGCCGCCTTCGAGAGGTCCCCAACATCGTGGGCATGAAAGACGAACACGGCGACATGAAGCAGTTCGTTAGGCAGTGGCGCGCCGCGAGCGACCGCCTAGAACTGCTGTGCGGGGTAGGCGAAATCCTGGCGCCAAGCTATTTTGCTCTAGGGGTGAAGGGATTCACGAGCGGAATTGTGAATTTCATGCCGCGCACGCCACTACGAATCATGGAGCTGCTGCGAGCAGGCCAACTGAACGCGGCGGCGGAAGTTGTGGAGCGGGAGGCGGTGCCCGTTTTCGATCTGCGCGGCAAACGGCCGGGATACACAACGGTGGTGATCAAAGAGGGGATAACGCTTTGCGGCCTGGACGTAGGGCCGCCGCGCCCACCCCTCGCCCCACTCGCACAGGCCGACCGCGAGGAACTGCGCTCGCTTCTTCGGCAACTAGGAATCCTGAAGGGTCAGACCGCTTGACCTGCCCACATGAGCCAAACTGAAGTCGCGACCTTGTCGACGCCCTGGGCAAGCATTTGCTGAACCTCAAGTGTCGTGTGCTGTACCCGCAAGTCGAACATTCCCAGGCAACCGGAAGATTCGGTCCCGAGGAGGAATTCTCGACGGCATGCCTGTGTTGAGGAATCGGGTGTTCGTGAATGTATCGCGAATGGACCATCCAGCACTCATTCGGCGGCAGTCGACGGTTGAGAGGCGGCGGTCAACAGTCAAGAGAGCCACAGGCTGAAAAACTATGAAGAAGATTCGGCGAATGGCGTTGCTGCTTAGCATCTGCCTGCTGGCCGTCACGGGTTCTCTGATGATCGGTGCGGCTCGTGCAAGGCAGCAGACTCGACCTTCGACCCCGTCATCAGCGGGCCAGCAGACCGCAACAAGCGCCACGGCCCAATCGAGCTCATCGGCCTCATCGGGCGGGCTCGGCGGCGTGGGACC
>DATJYK010000138.1:0-31070 GCA_035578005.1 Terriglobia bacterium | reverse complement strand
GCTGCTGGCGCATGACTCGGGGTCAGGGTGGATCGCTACTCCTTTCCTGTGAGGCTCTTTCATCCTCAACTCCAGGTCGGTTTATCCCGGCGCTTTCTTTAGGTTCGTTTTAGGTTCGTTTTTTGGCACTTTTGTTGATTCGAAACAACTTCTCGGGTTCCCACTTAGGGCGTACCCCCCCAGGGGGTACCGGCTACTGACACCTCAACGCGCTCCCCCGGCCAAGCCCGACTCGAAGGTCCGCCTTACGAAAGTCGCCCGAAAGAAACGCAGTTCACGCCCGCTTCAGGGCCCTGACGATGACAACCAGGATGACAGCCCCAAGCAGGGCCACGAAAATACCATACAGTAGCCCACCCGAGCCCGCAAACCCCAGGGTCTGCATGATCCAGCCGCCCAGCACGCCGCCCACAATCCCGAGCACGATGTCCACGATCACACCGTATCCGGCGCCCCTCATGATCTTCCCCGTCAACCAGCCTGCGATGAGCCCAACGATGATCCAGTAAAGGAACCCCATCTGCCCCGCCTCTCCGCGGCCTGCCGGCCGCCTGCAGAATTATGCTGCACTGAAGATGCCCAAACGGCTTTCAAGAGCAAATCCGACCGTGCACGTGCTGAATAAAGTTGACAAGGCAAAGCGGTAGCACTAACGTATTCTCGGGCGCAGGCCAAGCCCGTACCGAAGAGCGGGGTTTAGGAATGAAAGCCCCGCCGCGCTGGTTTGTGCCGCCTTTGAGCGGCACATTATAGTCGCGTCCACCTTGGGACACCCTGCGCCCTTTGCCCCCAAAGCCAGGGACCCGATCATGCCTTTCCCTCCTCGTTCACGTTGAGGAGCCCGGCAGGGGGGCATATGCCACCCCGCCGTCTCAGCGAATCGTATAATCAACCGCGTTACTTCGCCAAAAGATTCTGCTCCACCGTATCCCAATTCACAGTATTCCACCAGTTGGTGATGTACTCGGGCCGTCGGTTCTGATACTTCAGGTAATAGGCGTGCTCCCAGACATCGAGGCCGAGAATGGGCTGCTTGCCTTCCATCAAGGGGCTGTCCTGGTTCGCCGTGGAGTAAATGTCGAGCTTGCCGGACGAATCGCGATAAAGCCAAGCCCAGCCTGAACCGAAGCGTGTGGTGGCCGCGGCAGCGAACTTGTCTTTGAACTGGGCGAAGCTGCCGAAGGTGCTGTTGATCGCATCGGCGATCTTGCCTTTGGGTTCGCCCCCTTTGTTTGCACCCATCAGGGTCCAAAAGAGCGTGTGATTAGCGTGACCGCCGGCGTTGTTGCGAACCGCAGTGCGGATGTTCTCGGGAACAATGGCGCAGTTGTTCGCCAGCAGTTCTTCGAGGGTCTTGCCCGCCAGGTTCGGTGCCGATTCCAGGGCTTTGTTCAGATTGGTCACATAAGCGCCGTGGTGCTTGTCGTGGTGAATTTCCATGGTGAGCTTGTCGATGTAGGGCTCGAGCGCGTCCGTTGCGTAGGGCAGCGGGGGAACAGTGAAGGGCACAACGCCTCCTTTAGCAGCAGTTGAAGATGCCATCGTTTCCTCCTTACAAGATCTCGTACTCGGGGTCGTGCGGCGAAACCGGGCGGGCCTGTGTGAATGTCCAGGCGAGGCCGGTCGAACGCCAGCCTTGAACCCCTGTACCAGCAACCCGATCCACCGGGCGCCGCCTCAGGGACAACGGCTCCCGCGATACTTTTGCTGGCTATTGTTAGATGTTAGCACAGGCGGGGCGGCATCGCCTGGCCACCCGGCCCCGGACCGCCGAGACCGGTATAAGATGCGAAGTCAAAAACGAGGGATAAGAACTCCCGGCCCGCAAGCGCGGCGCCCGAGGAGCTCTGACCCGGACGCATCGAGCTTTCGGGTTGGGATAAGACCACCCCGGGGTCCTCCAACCCAGTGACCTGCACGTCGAGTTCAGGTCCGCCAGTCTTTAGTCCAGAAACTGTTTGCTCACATGCTGTGCTTTCCCACCTTGCTGTCAAGCAAAGAGGCGAAGGCCTGGCCAGCGGCAGTCGGGTGAACCGAGCTGCCACGAACAATTTCGCTGGCACTGGCAGGACTGCCGTACAGGCGCTGGTTGGCGCTATTGTCGGGCTCAAACGTGGCACCTCCCAGCGACAAACCGGCAAACACACCTGATGAACGCGCGTACGTCAAGACGTCGCCTCCGACTGAGGCGGCTGTGGCGCCCGGCCCCGCCGCCGCGGTGGCATCCCTGCCCAACTTGGTCTTCCCTTTCAAGAAGGCGTCCACCACCTTCTTGTTCATCAGCAGGAGGACGTAGTCACTGGAAGACCCCCCAGCCTGAAGGCCGACACTCATTCCGCTCGCCGTGTACATCGCCGGAGCCGACCACTTGCCGCTAAAGTCGTCACCGCTTCGGCAGCTCATAGGCCCACGGCCGCCGCTGCCGCCAACAATGAAACCACCCTTCTTCAGGTTGGGAACAACCACCACGCAGTCAGCCTTCGCCAGTACGTCCGCGGGCACTGAGCCGCCACTGAGCATTGCTGTTAGTACCGTGGTGGCGTTGCTGATGGCCTCCTCGTCTTTTGTCTTGTCGGCGCCCCAAGCGGGCAGAATCGATAGCAGGATCGCGCCCACAAGGGCAGGAATCCATCGCTGAGAGATATGCATTGTACGTTTCCCGATCATGTTGATCTCCTTTTGAATTCCGAGGTCGTACGCTTGCGGCAGTGAGGGCGAAATGGATGAGCCCCAACCTGGGAGCTTGAACTGAAGCGCGGCTTTAAAGCCGTGCAAACGAGCGCGCTGGAAGCAGCCAGAACATCATGTGCGGTAAGTCGTGAGCCGCATGCTGGCGGGCCCGAACAGGGCGTCAGCGATAGGGATCCGAGGATGCAGGGCTGACTCCATCGCAGCCTCTTTGACACGCTCCGAGCCACTCCCTTATGGGCAAGCAGCCGACGTTACAATCCTAGTTTTGGTTCGGCAGGTCAGTCTGTCAACTAGTATTATCTGATTCAGTGTGAGCGCGCATAATGGGGGGTGAGGGAAGCTCCCGGGAAGCTCCCTCACTGAGCCGGAGCCCACAATCCCCGTAAGGAGGGCATCATGGACCGACGAGACTTCCTAAAGAAGGGAACCGTAACCGCAGCCGGGCTGGCCGCCTCCAGCGAGCTTTTTTCGAAGACGCCCGAGAAGCCCATCGCCAGGCGGCCGCTGGGCAAGACGGGCGAGCATCTCTCCATCATGGGCTTCGGCGGCATCGTAGTGATGTCCGTGGACCAGACGTTTGCCAACAACATCGTGGCCGAGGCCGTAGATCGCGGCATCAATTACTTTGACGTGTCTCCCGATTACGGCGACGCGGAAGAGCGTCTGGGCCCGGCGCTGCAGCCTTACCGCAACCGCTCGTTTCTCGCTTGCAAGACGAACTACCGCGACAAGGCCGGGGCCGCGGCCGATCTTGACACTTCGCTGAAACATCTGCGCACGGATCATTTCGACCTTTACCAGCACCACGCCCTCACCAAGACCGCGGAGCTCGACAAGATCTTCGGACCTGAAGGCGCTATGGAAGCCTTTGTGGCGGCGCAGAAGGCCGGCAAGGTGCGCTACCTGGGATTTTCTTGCCACTCCGTGGAAACGGCGATCGCCGCCATGGACCGCGCTCACTTCGATACCATCCTCTTTCCCACGAACTTTGTCCTCTTCTCCAAGGCCAACTTCGGCCCTCAGGTGCTCGATCACGCGCGCGAAAAGGGCATGGGGTATCTGGCGATCAAAGCGATGGCTAAAGGGAAGTACCCGGCGAACCTGCCGGAAGCACAGCACACGGCCAAGTGTTGGTACGAACCTTGCACGCTGCCTGAGGAAGCGACGTTGGCCCTTCGCTGGACGCTGTCACGACCCTATCTCACGGCGGCCATTCCGCCGGGCAATGCGGCGTGGTTCCGGCAGGCGATGGACGTGGCTCAGCGCTTCCAGCCCATCACCGAGAACGAGGCTACAACCTTGCTGGCGCACGCGAGCGGTGTGGAGCCCATCTTCCAGTTGGGCAACAATGCGTGACAGAAGGAACGATGTTGAAGGCGATCGTTCGTGCGAACCAGAACAACGCAGGAGTCTACGGCGCGGTCACTCGCATCGGCCAACTGGCGGTGGGACAGACCATACGCCTGCGTGCGCCGGCGGAGAAAAGCGGGTAGCATTCTTTCGCCGCCATGCTGCATTTGCCTTCAGGCCTTCTCTTTACCTTGTTCCTTCCCACCGGGCTCAATGGACCGGGCCAGGCGCAGCGAGTCAAACCCGAACTTATCGCGTACGGCGTCGGCGGTTCGGGCCAGACGATCGAGCCGGTCGTGTTGAGGAGCATCCAGCAGGTTGCGTTGAAACTCGCGGCGCTCCAAGTGCGCGGCTCGCACTCCCAGCAGCCTCACCTTTGAACCCGGCTTCAGCGTCTTGTGGAAGAGCCTGAGTGCCTGCTGGAAGATCACGGCATCGAGCTGCGTGGGCTCATCCAGGGTCACGTCGCGGGTGACGGTGTGAAAAGGGGCGAAGCGAATTTTCAGCCCGATAGTGCCCGCAAAGAATTCATGCTCGCGCAAGCGGCGGGCCACGCGCTGGGAGAGTAGCGAAAGCGTACGCTCGAGCTCGCCGGCATCGTCGGTGTCGCGCTCAAAAGTGGTCTCGTGGCTGATTTGCTTTGTCTCCTCGCCGTAGCGGTAGGCCTCAATATCATTTCCGTGCGACTTCGCGTGAAGCCACTCACCGTACTTGCCGAATCGCTCCCGAAGGCGCTCGACTCCGTACGCCTGAATGTCCCCAATCTTCCAGATGCCGAGGGATGCAAGCTCCGGCTCCGTCACCTTGCCGATGCCGGGCATTCGCCGCACCGGAAGCGGAGCCAGGAAAGCCGCTTCCCGGCCGGGCAGCACGTAAAGCAGACCGTGAGGCTTCGCCTGATCGGAGGCGATCTTGGCGACAACGTGCGAAGTGGCCGCTCCTACGGAGCAATTGAGTCCAGTCTGCTCCTTCACGGTGCGAATCAGCCTGTCTGCGGCGCAGAAGGCCGGACCGTTCAAGCGCTCCGATCCGGTGAGATCCAGGTACGCTTCGTCGATGGATACCATCTCGACGTCCGGCGTGAAATCGCCAAAGATTTTGGAAATACGCTCTGAGTAGTGATGGTACCGGGCGTAATTGCCGCGCAGAAAAATGGCGTGCGGGCAAAGCTTTTTGGCCTTGCCGATGGGCTGCGCCGAGTGCACCCCGAACTTGCGCGCCTCGTAGCTCGCCGCGGTGACCACGCCGCGGCCGTCCGGATCGGCGCCCACAATCACGGCCTTGCCTCGCAGCGACGGATTCTCTAGTTCCTCCACCGAAACGTAGAAAGCGTCCATGTCAACGTGGAGGATTTGCTTGAGCATCGACTCGGTTGTCAGTTTTCGGTTGTCGGTTTGTCGTTTTCAGCTTTCAGCGGTCAGCCTTCAGCAGTCAGCGTTTCGGCCGTTAACGTTCGGTCATCGGTTCCCCGTTTTCAATCCTCAGGTCTTTCCGAACTGCTTTCGAGTTTGTTTGGATTCCCGCTGAAGGCTGATAGCTGACCGCTGAGGGCTGTTTCCGCGCAGTCACCACTCTGGGAATGCCGGCAAGGTCAGGCCGCACCTCAGCGTCATCCCAACCCTCTCCAAGGAGTCCGAGGACCACGTCCGACTGATTGTAACCAATCTCGACGGCCACATAACCGCCGGGCCGCAGAACCGCCAACGCTTGGGAAAACAGACGCCCATAGACTTCGGCGCCGCTGCCGGTTCCGCCCAAAGCGATTCGCGGCTCGAAATCGCGCACCTCCCGCTGAACGGAGCCAATGTCGTCAAGGCTGACGTAAGGCGGATTTGACACGACGAAGTCAACCGCGCAGCCGGCATCTTCTGCACCAAAGCAGTCCAGAAGGTCGGTTTCGACAAAATGAACTCGATCCGGCATGCCCAGCCGGACTGCGTTTCGCCGCGCGACTTCGAGAGCCGGACGCGAGATGTCGGTTGCCACCACCATGGTGCTCGGCAGCTCCGAAGCTAATGCAAGGGCGATGCAGCCGGACCCCGTGCCGACGTCGGCGATGCGAAGAGCTGCACCGACGTTGCGGGCCTCGAAAGGGCGGGGCTTCAGCCCCGCCGCACCGAGTCGCTCACCCGATCTGTTGAAATTATCGGGCAACATTTGCGGCGGGGCTGAAGAGTCGCGCTTCCAGAGCGTGTCCCGGGGGGTTTGCCGCGGATTGTTAAGGCCGCGGCCAACGAGTTCAAGCACCACCTCCACCATGTGCTCAGTCTCGGGACGCGGAATCAGCACGTCGGGAGTGACTTCGAAATCGAGTCCCCAAAACTCCTGGTGGCCGGTGATGTATTGGGTGGGCTTGCCGGTGGTGCGCTCGGCAACCAGCTCGAAGTACCGCTTGGCCGCATCGAAGCCGACTTCGAACTCTGGATATGTGTAAAGAAAGGCGCGGTCGCGGCCGAGCACGTGCATGAGGAGGAGCTCTGCCGCCAGGCTGGGTGAGGGAACGTCATGCTCTTGAAGGTTAGCCAGCGCTGAGCGAAGTGCTTCGCGGAGTTGCATGGCGTCGGTAAGGACGGCGAGAGGCTAATTGTGTTGGCTACTCCAGCTCACGAGTGGCGCTCCATGAGCTCATAGACTTTGCCGGTGAGAAGCCTAATGTCGCCCCCAATTTCGCGGATATCGCCGCGGATCGCCGAACTCTGCACCAGACTAACCATCAGGCTCGTTACCACTGCCAGAGTGGGCAAACCCACAGCGAAGTAAAGTTGAACGTTGGTCACTCCCATCGCTGCCATTCTTCGCCGGCGGCCACAAACTCCTCCCAGCTCATCTTGGGTTTGTCAGACGTAGCGGTTTGCTGGACGTCGGCCATAGTCTGCCTTCACGCCGCTGCGCTGTCGCCTTTCAGGCGCTCCGCCCGGTAGTAAGCCGTCAGCGCTTCGAGGATATCGCCGAGCTTGCCGTCCATCACGCGGTCAAGTTGATGGAGGGTGAGGCCAATGCGATGGTCCGTCACCCGGTTTTGAGGAAAGTTGTAAGTGCGAATCTTTTCGCTGCGGTCCCCGGTGCCTACCATCTGGCGTCGCTCCGCCGTGAGCTGCGCCTGCTGCTTCTGCAGTTCCATTTCGTACAGCCGCGAGCGGAGCACGCGCATCGCCTTAGCGCGGTTCTTAATTTGCGACTTCTCGTCCTGGCACGAGACGACCAGCCCCGTCGGTATGTGCGTAATGCGCACCGCAGAATAAGTGGTGTTGACGGACTGCCCGCCCGGCCCGGAGGAACAGAAAGTGTCGATGCGGATGTCTTTGGGGTCAACCTGGATTTCCACCTCGTCAGCCTCGGGCAGCACAGCCACGGATGCGGCGGAGGTATGGATGCGGCCTTGCTGCTCGGTAGCGGGCACCCGCTGCACGCGATGCACGCCGCTTTCGTACTTGAGCTGGCTGTAAACCTTCTTGCCCTCGACCAGGGCGATCACTTCCTTAAGGCCGCCCACAGCCGAGAGACTGCTGGAAAGCACTTCCACCCGCCAGCCTTGAGACTCGGCGTAGCGCGAGTACATGCGGAAGAGCTCGTCGGCAAATAACGTGGCCTCGTCACCGCCGGTGCCGGCCCTGATTTCCAGCACCACGTTCTTTTCGTCGTTGGGATCGCGGGGCAGCAGCAGGGTCTTGATCTCCTCCTCAACCTCCTGGCGTCGCTTCTCAAGCCCTGCGAGTTCTTCGGCGGCCATTTGCTTCATCGCTTCATCGGACGCCGACTCGGCCAGCAAATTCTCCGTTTCCACCAGCGACTTCTGGATTCCCTTCCACTCGCGGTATTTCTCCACCACCTCCGTCAGAGCCGACTGCGCCTTGGCAGTCTTCTGGTAGGCCGCCGGACCAGCTAACACAGCGGGATCACCGAGCTGTTGGGTCAGCTCGTCGTACTTCTTTTCAATTTCAGCCAGCTTATCCAGGAAATTCATCCTCGTTCGTCGTTCGTGGTTCGTAGCTCGTGGTTCGTTAGGTTGAGCCTTCGATTCAATGCCCTTAATGCTTTGCGTTTATCATTCATCATTCGTCGTTCATCATTCATAACTCTTTAAGCGATCACCAACTCTCCCCCATGCATCTTTTCCAGTTCCATCGCGCTCTCCAGCGCTTTGATGGCGGTTTCAAGCTGGCTGTCATCCGGCTCGCGGGTAGTGATCCGCTGCAGCCAGAGGCCGGGCTGCGAGGCCCAGCGCCATAGCGTGCCCTTCGACTTCGCCGCAAAGCGGATGAACTCGTAGGAGACGCCGGCGATCACGGGCAGCAGCACCAAGCGTCCCACCAGCTTGCCTGTGAAGGTGTGAAAAGGCAGCACCATGTAAAAGAACATGGCGATCACCATCACCACCAGCAGAAAACTGGTGCCGCATCGGGGGT
Organism: Terriglobia bacterium; assembly: GCA_035578005.1. Lineage (GTDB taxonomy): Bacteria > Acidobacteriota > Terriglobia > UBA7540 > UBA7540 > Gp13-AA77. The sequence goes on along the minus strand of DATJYK010000138.1, from coordinate 22,623 downwards.
GGAATCGCGTGGACGCGCGCGCCGTCTCCAAGTCCATCCGCCCCGTCTTCTCGAACGCCCACACCACCTTGTGCTCGGCCCCGTGATACTGAAACACCCGTTGGATTTCCTTGGACTGCGCCAGCAGAGTGAGGAACGCCAAAAACAGCACCAGCCGGATCATGCCGTCAACGAAGTTGAACACTACCAGGTTGCCCACCACCGAGTAGCGCGACTGCAGCCGCGTGGCCATGTACAATGGCAGCAGCTTGTAAACCACGATGAAGAACCCCAGCGAGAGCACGATGTTCAACGCCAGCATCCACCCGCCCATTTCGGGCTTCTTCTTCGCCTCAGTCGCCGCTTCGGGCGCCTTCGGGTCCTCGAGGGCGTGTTCGGCGGAATACCGCAAGGCGCGAATACCCAGCGCCATGGCCTGCCCCAGCGTCGCGAGGCCCCGCAGAATGGGATACCGCAGCCACGGGTGCTTTTCCGAAGGGCGCGCCAGGTAGTCCTGGCCCACCGCAATGGAGCCGTTCGGCCGCCGCACCGCCACGGCGTACGAGTGCGGCGAGCGCATCATCACGCCCTCAATCACCGCCTGGCCCCCGACCAGCACCTCTTCGGGACCCTGAAACAGCGGCAGCGCTCCCAGGCGCACAACGCGCCAGCCAAACCGCACGAGTTTCTCAACGATATTTCTTGCTTTCATTCACCTACCTGGACCCCCGCTTGCGCGGGGGGTGACGTTCATGAGATTCAGAGGTCTTACCGCAATGCAGTCATTCCCGAGGTTTTACCCGAACGCAGTTATTCCCGCGAAGGCGGGAATCCACGAGTTTAGCCCTGGACGCTCGAGGCTCCCACGCCTCGCCAGGAAGCACCAGCACACGCCGAGACCTGAAACCCCGCCCTTCCATGTGTTTAGATGCAACGAGGAGTCTCCAGAATAGCGGCCCAGGGATTCGCTGTCAAACTGACCGCTGGCGGACAGAGCCGTTGAATCAGTGACGCATTGACTCAATGAGTTAATCGCCCGATCAACCGATGGCCCGATCAACCGATTCCCTCCATTCCTCAATCTTCTTTCTCACCTCCGCAGCGTACGGGGCTTCAATCTGCTCGTAAATCCTGAGGGCGGCCTCGGCATTCTCGATTGCGTTCTTGCGCTGACCTAGTCTTTCCAGCGTCAGGCTCTTGTTGAAGAGCGCGGTGCCTTCACCGCGGCGGTCACCGATCGCGCGGACAACATCCAGGTCCTGGTCGTAGTATTCGATTGCGCGGGTATATTCACCCAAGCTGTGGTAAGCACTACCCAGGTTGCCGAGAGCCTGGCCTTCGCCAAGCCGGTCGCCGATCTCACGAGTAATCGCCAACTGATCTTGATAACACTCCATGGCGAGTTGGGTCTGGCCTAGCGCGGCGTGAGCCAAACCCAGGTTCCCGAGATCCTGAGCCTCACCCCAGCGGTCGCCGATCTCGCGGTGAATCGTAAGAGACGCTTCGAAATACTCTATGGCTTTGCGAGCTTCGCCTAGAACGGCGAAATCAATGCCGAGGCTTCCGAGAGCGTGCCCCTCACCCCTCCGGGCGCCCGCGTCGCGGCTGATAGCTAGCTGTTCTTCGTGATGCTCGATCGCGGGTCGCAACTGTCCGAGGTTGCGGTAGGCAGTGCCGATGTTGCCCAGCAAGTTGGCGACCTCGCTTCGGTCGTTGATCCGGCGCGCCACGTCCAAGGCCTGCTGATACTGTTGCAACGATCGGCGGACTTCACCCAGCCTCGCGTATGCAATGCCGAGACCGTCGAGCCCTGCTGCCTCCGCCCGGGCGTCCTCAACCTCGCGAGCCAGCCGAAGGGCTTGTTCGAGATGCTCGATGGCGCGGTGGGTGTCCGCCTTGTCGAGGTAGACCAAGCCAACGTTGCCGAGGACACGCCCTTCAGCCCGTCGGTCGCCGATCTCCCTGCTGATCTGTAAGGCTTCCCCATAATACACGATGGCCGAGCTTGCATCGCCTAGCCTGTGACACGACAAGCCTAACCCTGCGAGAGCTGCCAACTCGAAACTTCGCGCGCCTAGTTTTCGTGAGATCTGGAGGGCTTCCGAAAAATGTGCCCGCCCGTGACGAAAATCCCCTCCCTGTACGTACCGATTTCCGAGCAAAAGCAACAGCGTTAGCCGCTTCTGCAAGGCGGTAACGTCTCCGGTGGGGGGCGTTTGCTCGATCTCCTGCAAAAGACGTTGCACATCCACCGGTCCGCCGGACCGCGCCGCTTCTCCGTGCTGGGAACTCACCCGGATCAACGGCAACGGTACAGCCTCCGCAGGAGCAGCTTCAAAGTCAAAGTGTCCACTCACCCACTGGTTCAAATCGACGGCGTCTCTCAGCAAGACTTTGTACGTCTCTGGTTCCAGGCAGAGCACCAGTGGAAACGAGAAGCTGGCGGCGATGCGCTCGCGGTCGAAGTTCAGTTGGGCAACGAATGGCGTAGGCCCAGACCGGGGGGCGAAACTCCCTGCAGCTTGCCCATACTTGTAAATCACGCTGTCGATACCGGTCACAAACACTGCGAGATGCTCACCGTTTCCCGCAGCAGGCAGCTTTTCCTTGACCGCCCGAACAAAATCGCCGGCGAAGTTTGGCTCGATGTCCACGTAGTACACTGCGACATCAAGGCGTCGGGCGTCTTGACGGACGCGAGTGATTACCCGTTCCCGGATTGAGGGAGCAGAGAAAGTAGCTATGGCGAGCTTGAAGCCCGACGAAACTTCGAGAAATGACACCAACCGTTCGTAGGCAGACTCCAGCTCTTGTCCCAGCTCAGGTAGTGGCGGAGGAGGCGAGAGCACTCCAGGCTCTTTGGAAGGCATCGATGGGCTCGATCAGCGGGTTAACGTCATGCCAGACGTCCTTACCATTATACTCAAGGATTGAGACGTTTCTCAGAAGCTGCATATACGGCTCGCTTTTGTCAATCTCCTTACTTTCGTGGGTGCGAGCGAGCAGTTTGTAGTCTTCAGGGGTGAGAATGCGCTGGAATTCCTGACGCAACGCGCGCCCACCATCTTCAATGGCCTCCGCGTCAAGCATATTCAGCTTGCGGCTGCTGGCGCTCAGTATGGCCTCACCCATGATGCGCATGAGCTGCCGAACCGAGCCACCGCTCAGTTCGACGGCCCGCTTGGCAAGCTCAGGCGGTTCGAGCAAAGCCTTGATATCCATGCGGCGCTCGATAACCCGAAGTAGCGCGCGTATACCTTCTTCATTACGGCCAGCATCTGACTTTCCCTTTCTCAATTTGACGTTCGGGAGAATGAGGTTGTGGGGGAACGCGGTGCCGATGTTCTTGGCTGAGTAATAGGTGTCAATTGAGATGGTGAAGACCACGTGGCACGGGAGGCTCTGAAGTTCCGAGCCGTGGGCAAAAACAAGCTGTTCACTCTTTTCCGAAGGCACCCGGTCCAAGTTGTCAAGAAGGATCAGTATCGAGGAAGGCCTGCCCCTGTCCTTCAGCTTACTGGAGGCATCAGCAACGAGGGCATTGACATACGAGACTAGGGTGCTGAAATAGTGGTCCAGTTCCTCCCGCGTTTTTTCCCTGCTCGTTGACCCTACTTTGATGTCGGCCGTGAGTTTTGCGAGCAGGCGCGCTATAAAAGGGATTTCAGCGCGCGCCGAAGCCTCAGTACTCACCCCGGCCGCGAATTCCACGGTCTCCTCAGTCTCCTTGGTCACTTCGCAGAACCACTTCTCCACGTCTTTCAGCAGACCCGAGCTAAGCTTAATTCCAGCCTCTCTAAGCTCGTCTAACACCCGGCGAGCTACCAGCAGGAATAGGTCCGTGTACTGCAGGTCGGAAGCGTCGAGGTAATCGATGATGTCCAGATATATTCCGAAGCATAAATGACGCATCGCATAGAGAAGGCTGAGCAGTTCAGTGGACTTGCCCGAGCCCCGGTGGCCGGCGAAGGCGATGGCAGCGTGGCCAGGCTCGCAGAATTCAATTGTGTCCCTTAGCTTTTCGGCGGCGCGCGAGTCCCTAGCCTTCGTCAGATCGACGAAATAGGGATCTCCACTCTCAAGAGGCTTCGGGTCAAAGGCGCGGTAAGCGTCGCGAAGACTGGTTGCGGGCGGGACATGCGTTGTTGCTGCCAAGACGACTCCTCCGCCGTCAGTTTAGCACGTAGTACGCGGACGGCTGCCGTGTCAGGCCACGTCTTCGCGCTCCGCCGCAACGTCGCCCGGAGAGGCAACCACGACGCGCAATATCCTGGCCTGTTCCATACTCCCCGACCGCCTCTTACGCAAATCTTATTGCCGGGAGTATATCAGGTCTGGTTGCCCGGAGGGCAACACCGTGAATAGCCCTAGCCTGCATTTCTGTTCCGAAAATTTCGCTCAGGCAACGGTGGGCTCACCACCCCAGGCGCAGGCTGAGTCGATCATAAGCCGATCTCACGGGCATTTTTATGCTTCGGGGTGTCGCGAAGCGACATGACGACTCACCAGGATTCGGAAAGGGCGGGGCTTCCAGCCCCGCCCTGGAGTTTGTACATTTTGAGGCCCGAAGGGGCGCACTAACAAAGCCCTGGGCAACGCCCTGGGCAACGCCCAGGGAAAACCCAGGGAGTATGAAACATCGTAGCCCTGAAAGGGCGAACTAGAGCGGGTCATCCGAATGGGCCAATCACTCTACGTTCATCTGATCTTCAGCACCAAGGGCCGTGAGCCGTTGCTGCTTGGGTCGCACGGAGCCAAACCCAACCTATCTGGCCGCCGTCCTCAACAACCATGGCTCTGTGGCCCTCAAAGTCGGAGGCAGCAGCGACCATGTTCATGCCCTCTTCCGCCTTTTGAAAAACCGCGCTCTGGCCGAGGTGGTGGAGGAGATCAAAACGAGCTCCTCGAAGTGGGTTAAGACGCAGGCTCGAGGGCTGGGCGGGTTCCATTGGCAAAGTGGCCACGGAGGCTTCTCGGTGAGCCCCGGCGAGTTGGACAGCGTGGTGAAGTACATCGAGCAACAGGAGGCACACCACCGGGCGACGAGTTTCGAGGAGGAATACCGCCGGATTATGAAGGGCTACGAAGTCGACTATGACGAGCGCTACGTGTGGGACTGAACACTGCGCTGGGGTCGCCCTTTCAGGGCTCAGCGTTTGGCGCGGCATCTGATTTCCCTGGGCGTTGCCCAGGGCTTTGTTAGTACGGCCCTTCGGGCCTCAAAATGTACAAACTCCAGGCGCAGATCTTTGATCTGCGCCCGCCGCCGGTTTCAACCTGCGGACCCAGAGGCCAACCGCGGGTGACCCCAACCCCAACGGGGTTGACCCGGTTGACGGACCCCGTCGAATTGTCCGGCCCCTTCCAGGGCCGCGACAATCCGTTGGGCATTTCTTTCCGTAGGTTCCGCTGCGCTTCACTTACGGCTACTCACGGTGTTGCCCTTCGGGCAACGACCGGTTTTCAGCCGGCCCGGTGGGCCCGATGGGCTCCAGGGGCGCCCTCAGGCCGACCACGGCAGCGATGCGGTTGTAGATCTCCATGTCGGTCATCTGCTTGCCGGCCGCTCGCGCTGCCTGGGCGTCTTCGAGGGCCTCTTCGATTCTTTCCAACCGCTGCTGCCTGCTCTTCAACTCGCGCCGCAACTCCGCGACAGACGCCGCATCTGCCGCGTCCTGAGGATGACTTTCCGGGCTCTGGGCCCCGCTCTGCGCCCGGCGCTCGTGCACGCGGCGCTCGCGCGTGGCTTGAAGGCGGCGGCGCTCATCGCCCAAAACCCCGGCCGGCCGAGGCGTCGTAAGGGGCCGGGTCCATTTGGGCCATCACGCTCAGCAGGAGAATTTCCACCATTTCATCCTCCGCCGAGCCCGGGTGCTCTCGCGCTGCCCGGTAAAGTTCGTCCCTCTTGTGGCGCAGGGTTTCCGAAGCGTTAACCTTGGTTTCCATGTCGCACCTTCCTTGTCTCTTGTTCAAGTCGTGTATCGTGCCTGCCGGTGTGGACCCGCCCGTCCGCCGGGATGACCTCCTTGGACTTCGAAGCGCTACTCCGGCGCGGTCATTCTCGCGAGGGCGGAAATCCCCGAGTTCCCACACCGTCTTGATAGCATACGGCTACCGATTTGTCAAGTTACATAGCCTAGGCTAGTTTCAACCTGAACCCTGCGAGCGTTTTTGCGGGTGGGGTAGGCTACAAGGCGAGCGCCGGTGCGAGCACACCCGCGGCCTCGTTGAGGCCTCCGGGGCGTCGCTGCAATGTATTGATAATACGGGGTATATGCGCGGCGAAAGGGCGAGTGGGCCCCGCCCTGACAGGGCTCCGGGCGGTCTTGAACAAGCCAAAGCGCAAACCGGAATGCCGTCCCTGCGGAACTTTGAAAGGCACAGCCCCACCCCCGCGTCATTGATCAACGAACGTGGGTGACGGCGCACTCGGGCATGGCCAGGATTGCCATGCCACTTCCGGCGAGCCGCGAGACATCTATAGTAGTGGGAGCAGTTCGCGCGTTGAAGTGCAAAGGAGGTAAAAGGAAAATGCGCAAGGTGTTACAAATCGCGACTGTTTTTCTTTGGGCAGCGTCTTTCGGGCTCGCCGCTGCGAAACAGCACAGTGATGTCTTTGTTCAGGGACCCGAGAATGCAACCGTGTTGGCCCGGGAGGTTCGGCATCAACTCCTCATGTTGCCCTATTACTCGATTTTCGATGATCTCTATTTTGAGGTGAACGGGAGCGCGGTGACCTTGGAGGGTGCGTGCCCTCCCGAGCCTCCCTATGACATTAAGTCTGACGCGGAAAACGTGGTGAAACGTATCCCTGGCGTCACGCAAGTCATTAACAACATTAAGCTTCTGCCACTGTCTGACATGGATTGGCAGATTCGTCGAGCCGAGGCGAGAGCCATTTACGGCGATTCCGAGATCGGAATGAAGTACGGGTATCAGGCCGTGCCATCGATTCACATCATCGTGGATAACGGGCACGTGACACTAGAAGGCGTTGTAGACGACCAGTTCGATGACACGCTGATCCGCACGCGCGCCAATGCCGTCCCGAATGTGTTCTCGGTGACGGACAATCTGGTTGTCTTGAATAAGCCCAGGAGAAAGCCAGCGGAGTGATTAGTGGTAAGGGATTAGTGGTTAGTGGTGTGTGGTCAGTGGCTAGTGGGTGCTACTCAAGCTGCGGCGGAGACCCCTAACCCCTGCCTTACTGGTGCCGTAGCGCCACCATAGGGTCGGCGCGCGTGGCGCGGCACGCCGGCACATAACTTCCCAGCAGCGCCGCTCCCAGCAAGACGACCGTACCGACGATGAAGGTGAGCAGATCGGTAGGATGCACGCCGAAGAGCAGTCTCGACATCAACCAAGTCAGGCTGAATGCGGCGATCAATCCCATGACGATGCCCCAGGTGGCGAGGGTAAGGCCGCGTCGCATCACCAGGCTGCGAACGTCGCTGTGCTCCGCGCCCAGCGCCATGCGGATGCCGATCTCGTGCATGCGCTGGCTGACTCCATACGACATGACGCCGTAAGTCCCGACGGCCGCAAGGATCAGCGCCAACCCCGCGAAGAGGCCGAGCAGAATCATGAGAAAGCGCTGCCCCGCGTGCGCCTGAGTTACGATTTCTTTCATGGTGGCCACGTCGGCGATGGGCTGATCCGCGTCAAGCGCCGTGACTTGATCGCGGACGGCAGAGACGATTGAGGTGGGCTCTACAAGCGTTTTCACCACCAGCGTGCGCGGCATGGAATAAACGGGCCCCTGGTTATAAAGCACGTAAATTTCTTCGTCCGCCGGCACCTCGAGGCCACGGTTCTTCACGTCTTTCACCACGCCCACGATGGTGAAGCGCGTGGGCTCTTTCGGGGTCCCGTTGGGCTGCGTCAGTTTCTCAATGTTTGGGAACGTGACCTGGCTGCCGATGGGGTCCCGGCCGGGCCAGAAGTCGCGCGCCAGGCGCTCGTCAATGATGGCCACCCGCGGCGCGCTTTCGTTGTCGGCCTCGGCGAAATAGCGCCCGCGAACCAGGGAAATGCCCATGGTGCGGAAGTAGTCCGGGCTGACGACGCGATTAACTGCGTCCGGCAGCTCGTTGGAGGGCGGCGCGGGGCGGCCGACGATCAGAAAATCGTTTCCGTTGCCGCCGTCCGGCGGAAGTCCGCCACCGTCGATCGCCGCGGCGCTTTCAACACCCGGCAGCGCCTCCACCTTTTGCAGTAATTGGCGGAAGAAGTCCGCCTGCCGGCCGCGCTCGGCGTAACGCGGGCCGAGCAACGCCACGCGCATGGTAATGACGTGGTGAGGATCAATGCCCATGTCCACCCGGTTGAGGGCCACGAAGGTTTTGATGAGCAGGCCCGCACCGACGAGAAGCACGAGCGCCAGCGCCAGTTCCCAACTCACCAGCAGCCCGAGCCGGCGGCGGGTGCGAGTGCCTTCGGTTGAGCTGCGGCCGCTCTCTTTGAGCGTCTCGTTGAGATCAACCCTCGCGGCCGTCAAAGCCGGAACCAGACCAAAGGCAACGCCGGCGGCCAGCGAAACCGCCAGCGTGAAGCCCAAGACACCCCAATTGACGCCTGCGGTGGCGAGGCCGGGCGTATCCTGCGGCGCCAGAGCCACGAGGAAGCGTACGCCCCACGAAGCCAGAAGCAACCCGAGACCGCCTCCCGCCACGGCCAACAGCAGATTCTCTGTGATGAGTTGGCGCACCACGCGGCCGCGTCCTGCGCCCAGGGCGCTTCTCACAGCGATCTCCCGCTCGCGCGCCGCCACGCGCGCAAGCTGCAGGGCTTCGAGGTTGGCGCAGGCAATCAGCAGCACTACGCCCACCGCCGCCAGCAGAATCATTAACGCGGGCCGGGTGTTGCCCACCAGTTCGTCGTGGAGACCGACGAGCTTGACGCCCCACCCACTCTGCTCGGGATACTGCTTTCCCAGTCTGAGTGCGATGGCATCCATTTCCGTCTGGGCTTGCTGTAGGGTGACGCTGGGCCTGAGTCGACCAATCGCCAGGTGCTCATGCCAGGTGCGGTCGGGCGGGGTGGCGAGATCGAGGCCCGCAAACCAGATCTCCGCCCGGTCGCCAAATGGAGTTGTGACGAAAAACCCCGGAGGCATGATCCCGATCACGTTGAATTTTTCGCGATTCACGGTGATGTCGTGGCCAACCAGCGCCGGGTCACCCCCATATCGCCGCTTCCAGAGGCCATCGCTGAGCACCACCACCGGCGCGCGGCCAGGCTGGTCTTCGTCGGGAGTAAACGTCCGGCCCAGCGCGGGGCCAACTCCGAGAACCGTAAAGTAATTGGCGGTCACCTGCTCGCCTTCCACCTCGACGGGCTCGCCGTTTCCGCTGACGTCGAAATTCCGCTCGTCAATCGCCGCCATGGCGGTGAAGACGTCGTTTTGGCTTCGCCAGTCCTTGAAATTGGCGCCGGAAACGATGTTATGGAACCACCCGCGCCGCGGGTTCTGTTCCCACACCAACACGAGGCGGCTGGGATCGTGATAAGGCAAACGGTTGAGCAGAACGGCATCGATGACGCTGAAGATTGCGGTGTTGGCGCCGATGCCGAGCGCGAGGGTGAGCAGGGCCACGGCTGCGAAGCCGGGATTCTTGCGGAGCATGCGAAGGGCGTAGCGAAGGTCACTGAGCAGCGTGTTCATAAGAACCTCTCCAAATCAGCCAGATTGCCGATTTTCGATTGCGATCGTCGATTGAAGAAGCTCTCAGGCATCAGCGGTCAGCAAGAGCACCAGTCTGAAGGGAAATACGCTGAGAGGTGCTCTAGCTGATGGCTGAGCGCTGAAAGCTGACAGCTTGCTCAATCGAAAATCGACAATCGAAAATCGGCAATTACTCGTGTCTCAGCGCTTCCATAGGATCAACCTCGGCCGCCCTGCGAGCGGGCAGCAGAGCTGCTCCCAGGCCAACGGCGGCCAGCATCATGGCCACCGCAAGATAGGTCCATGGGTCCGTGGGTCTGACGCCGAACAGGAAGCTTCGAATTAACCGGCCGCCGGCAAGCGACGCCACCAGGCCTACAGCCAATCCGCTCAGGATCAGCACTGCGCCTTGCCGCAGAATCATGCGCAGGATCGAGCTTCGCGTGGCGCCCAGGGCCACTCGAACGCCAATCTCCCGCCGGCGCTGGCCCACGAGTTGAGACAGAACGCCGTAGAGCCCGGCCAGCACCATGAGGAGCGCCATCGCCGCAAAGGACCCGATCAGGTAGAGGCCCAGCCGCTGGTTGAAACTGGCGTTGTCGAGGGCGGCTGGCAGCGTCTGGAAGTTCTCGAGCGCGTAATCCGGCGCCTCCTGGCGGAAGACCTGACGGACCGCGTTGATGACGTCGATTCCGCCTTGAGTCTTCAGCACGTAATGCGTGGCAAAGGAGACCAGAACGGAGTAGTAGAACGAATCTGCGGGCACTTGCTGTAACGGCAGATCGATTTCCGGCTCCGTTCCTTGGCTCAAGCGAAGCTGCACGGCATCGGCGACCACGCCGACGATGCGGTAGGGCTGAATCATCCCTGTTTCCTTGCCACCGAAGCCAAGCTGTTGGCCGAGGGGGTCCTGGCCGCCGAAATAGCGGCGGGCGAAGGCTTGGTTGATGACGGCGACATAAGGGGCGCCTGCGGTGTCGCCGTCGGCAATCGCGCGGCCTCCGACGACCGTCTGGCCCATCACGCGGCTGTAGTTGCCGCTCAAGGCCCGAATCAACACACGATTCTCCTCTCTCCACGGCTTGGATTGAGGGTGGCCGACGATTTCAAAATCGGTGTGCATGTCGAAAGGCGCAAGCGGAGGCGCGCTGACCACCGCCGCATCGATCACGCCGGGCAGGTGGCGAAGCCGCTCCAGTACCGGTTCGTAGACTTGCGCGGCCACGGACGTTCTGCCCCCAGCGTCAGCCTCGTCGAGAGAGAGGAATCCCGCCGAATTGGCAGGTACCGCCATGAAACTGGTCACGTGTGCAGGGTCGAAGCCAAGATGTACGTTTTCCAGATTATATAGCGTGCGGAACATCAAGCCGCTCGCAACCAGCAGCAGCGCGGAAAGGGCCACCTCGGCCATTACCATCCAGCCTGCCAGGCGAGAACGCTTCCGGCCGGCGGTCGATCCGCGGGCAGCACCACGCAGCACCTCTTCGGGATCGGTCCGCATGGCCACAAGCGCCGGCGCCAGCGAGGAGAGGATCGTGGCCAGCGCCGCCAATCCCATCAGCGCGAGAAAGACGGGCAACCGAAGCTGGATTTCCTCGGCGCGGGGAACCAACCCCGCAGGCAAGTGGCGCGCGGCCTGCAATATGAGCGAGGCCAGCTCGAGGCCGGCTAGAGCTCCGGCCAGGGCCAGCAGCGCGCCCTCGGACATCATCTGCAGAACCAGGCGTGACTGACTCGCGCCCAGCGCCGCTCGCACCGCCAGTTCCTGCCGTCGCGCCAGGCATCGCGCGAGCAGCAGATTCGCCACGTTGACGCAGGCGATGAGCAGCACCACGAGTAGAGCGCCCCCGAGCGCCAGCAACACCGGACGCACCGAAGCGGTGACGACGTCGCGATAGGGCTCCAGGTTGAAGCTGAGCTGGGCGGAGTTGTCAGGGTCTTTCTCGCGAATCCCGCGAGCGACGGCGTTGAGCTCGGACTGAGCAGCCGCGCGGCTGGCCCCCGCCTTCAACCTTCCTACAATGTGGAGGAAACCAGAGCCGCGATCGGTCAGTGCGTCCGGAGTGGGGTTGAAAGCCACCCAGACTCCCGCGCCATCGGGCTGATTGTGAGGGAAAGGCACGCCGGGCGGCATCACGCCGACGACCGTGTGCGGCAGATCGCCGACTCGGATCTGCCTGCCGGGGATTTGCGGGTCGGCGCCGAAGTCCTGCCGCCAGAGTCCGTCACTCAGCATAACCACCGGCGGGGCGCCGGGCTGGTTGTCCGACGGCAGGATGGGCCGGCCCAGCTCCGGACGCACGCCCAGGAGATCGAGAAGGCCTGCGGTCACTTTGAGCGTCCACACAGCCTGGCTTCCCTTGGCCGTCTTCACCACTCCCAGATCCTCGAAGTAGCCGGCCACGTCTTCGAGCAGGCGGCTCTGGCTGCGCACATCGGTATAGTTCGGCCAAGACGTTGTCTGCAAGTTGCCGCCGACCACCCCGGTGTTGACGGCCATCAGCCGGTCGGCGTGCGGGAACGGCAGCGGGCGCAGCAGCACGGCGTCGATGACGGTGAACATCGCCGTGTTAGCGCCGATGCCGAGCGCGAGCGTCAGAATGGCTATTGCCGCGAAGCCGGGGTTCTTGGAAAGCATGCGAAAGGCGTAGCGAAGGTCCTGAACCACAGTATTCATCGGTCACCTCAAGCCGTCAGCCATCAGCGTCTGCTGATTACTTCGCTCCATAAATCCTCGTCACCTTGTGGCACTTTTCCAGCCAATTTAGACGGCGGTTAATCTCAATCAAATCTTCGAGAAACAGCAGTTAGTGACGGAACTTCAGGCGAGATTATGTCACGCCTCGCTCCAGGCTGTCCGGAAGCGGACAACGCGGCAAGGCCTTCCGCATTACAAAAAGATGACCAGCCTTTAACCCGATGACGACACGGCCGTGACAAGCGTCGTCAACACAGCGGCGATCCTGGCGTTGGAGCGGCAGGAGCCCTGGTTGCCTCGTGGCACCCCGAAGCTTTGATCCGCCCCACAACTCAACCAAGGAGAAAGATGATGGAAGATCTGCTGAACAACCTTAAAAAGCCGGCGGACCGGCGCTCATTCATGAAAAGGGGACTGGCGGCAGCCGGTACGGCCACCGTGGCCGGCGGACTGCTGGCCAATGGTGTAAAGATTCTCGGCCAAACCAACGGCCCCAAAATCACGCCAGGGGACGCCGCGATTCTGAGGTTCCTGGCAGCGGCTGAGATCATCGAGAGCGATCTCTGGCAGCAATACGCGGAACTAGGCGGAGTGAACAACACGAGCGGCAATCCCTACCAGCTTGCCCTCGAAAATCTCGATGGCGATGGCCCGCAATACATCACCAGCAACACGCTGGACGAAGTGAGCCACGCGAATTTCCTTAACGCATACTTGGCGTCAAAAGGCGTCCCGCAGGTCAGTCTGAGCAGGTTCCGCACCTTGCCAAGCAGCCAGGCAACCGGGGCCAAGCAGGTCGGACGGCTTACAAACCTGATGCAGCTCACGGTCGATACGAGCTGGTACGTCAGGTACCGGAGCCGGCAGAATCCGGATTTCGGAGCCACCTTCCCCCAGGCTTTCACGATCGAGGGCAAGCCGGCGATTCCTGCTACGGATGCTGACTTCGGCCCCCAGGACCATATTCAGGCGATCGCGGACACCGCTGCCTTTCACTTCGGAACGATTGAACAGGGAGGCAGCAGCCTGTACTCCGCAATGGCCCAGAAGGCGAGCAGCGTGGAGGTCTTGCGCATCGTGGTGAGCATCGGTGGAGATGAAGTCGCCCATTTTTTGGAATGGGTGGACTTCGCGGGCAACGGGGCCTCAGACCCGCTGGCTCCCCTCACCGATCCCGTCACCGGACTCACCATTCCGGATCTCAATGCGTCGGGCTCGCCCTTGACGCAAACCAATCTGATCTTCCCGGTCCCTTGCGAATTCATTGACGCTTCCCTGCCGAAATGCGCCGTGATTCGCCCCACCGAACCCGACGGGATTGCGGCGGGAGTGGTCCAATTCTTGACTGATATGGGACTCTTCATCGGACAGACGCCTGAGTTCTTTGACACGCTGAACACACTGGCGGCGGCAGCGGATGCAGCGCAACGCGGTATGTGATGTTCACAGACGTTTTTCTTCGTGCGAAGGAAGCAGGATGGGCAGGAACCCAGGAGCAGCCACTCTGGTTTGGTCCCCAAGCCAGGGTGGCGTCCTCTTGGGAAAATCTTGCCCATCCTCATTGCAACATGTCATTCAATCTTCAAGGAGGGTTCTCAAGATGTTTGAAGGCCTATTTCAACCGACCCATTTGCTGTTGGTGCTGGCGATCGCTCTGCTGATTTTCGGTCCGAAGAAGTTGCCGGAGTTGGGCTCGGGATTGGGCAAGGGCATCCGAGGATTTAAAGACGCTGTTCGCGGAGTAGCGGAAGGCTCGGAGGGCTCACCGAGGGGCGAACGCTCCAGCGACGCGAAATGACGTCTGTTTCGAGACAGCTTGGAACATCTGTCATGGGTTCTGTCGTGGAGACGGCAAGCTTAAATTTAGTTTCGTGTTCTCTGTGCCTAACAGCTTTCAACACGGAGGGCCCGGAGTCTCCGCGAACTCCGTGTTGAAAGGCTTGTCGGCACAGAGGTCACGGAGAACTTTAGTTTCACACAACACGCAGGTAATCGAAGTCGCAGCCTTCGTGCGCCTGGAGAATGTGTTCTAAGAACATCTTGCCGTAGCCGCGCACAAAATGCGGGACGGGCGGACTCCAGGCAGCGAGTCGCCTCTTGATCTCGGATTCGGGAACCTGCAGTTCGAGCGTCCTGCCGTGCACGTCGAGCTCGATCGTATCGCCATTCTGGACGATGGCCAGCGGACCGCCCACCGCGGATTCGGGAGATACATGCAGCACGACGGTGCCATACGCCGTGCCGCTCATGCGCGCGTCGCTGATGCGTACCATGTCAGACACTCCCGCCTCGAGCAGTTTCTTGGGAAGCGGCATATCACCCCATTCGGGCATTCCCGGCGCGCCCTTGGGACCGCCATTCTTCATCACCAGCACTGAGTTTTCGTCCACGTCCAGCTTGGGATCATCGACGCGCGCCCACAGATCCTGATAGCTTTCGAAGACTACCGCGCGGCCCTTATGCTTCAGCAGGTGGGGCGAAGCTGCCGTCTGCTTCAGCACGGCCCCGTGCGGCGCGAGATTCCCCTTGAGAATTACGGTGCCGCCTTCCGGCTGCAACGGCTCCTTCAGGGCGCGGATGACATCGCGATTAAAGCAGCGCGCGTCCGCAATGTTTTCACCCATGGTTTTGCCGGTGACGGTCAGCGTTTTCGAATGCAGCATGGGCTCAAGCTCTTTCATGACGGCGGGAAGGCCGCCGGCGTAAAACATGTCTTCCATGAGATATTCGCCCGAGGGCCGCACGTTGGTGATGAACGGCGTGCTTCGCGAGATTTCGTCGAACAGTTCGAGCGGAAGGTTGATGCCCAGCCGCCCCGCGATCGCCACCAAATGGATGATGGCGTTGGTGGATCCGCCGATAGCCATGTTGACCCGAATGGCGTTCTCGAACGCTTCGCGCGTGAGTACTTCAGACGGGTGCGGGCCATCTTTCGCCATGACGACAGCGCGGCGTCCGCTCTCTTCGGCCACCGCCAACCGCCGCGAATCCGCGGCGGGAATATTGGCGCAGCCGGTGAGCGTCATGCCGAGCGCTTCCACAATGCTCGTCATGGTGGAGGCGGTGCCCATCACCATGCAGTGGCCCGCGCTGCGGCTAATGCAGCTCTCCACCTCACACCAGTCTTCATCACTCAGCCGGCCGGCGCGCTTCTCAGCCCACAGTTTGCGCGTGTCCGTGCCGGAGCCGAGGGCCTCCCCGCGGAACATGCCGCGTAGCATCGGACCGCCAGTCACCATCAACGCCGGTACGTCGGCGCTGGCCGCACCCATCAACTGGGCGGGTGTGGTCTTGTCACAGCCGCACAGCAATACGACCGCGTCCAACGGATAGGCGCGGATGCACTCCTCAACATCCATCGCCATAAGGTTGCGATAGAGCATGGTGGTGGGCTTCATCAGCACTTCGCCGAGCGAGATGGTGGGGAACTCGAGCGGAAATCCCCCTGCCGCCCACACACCGCGCTTCACGGCCTCAGCCACCTGGCGCAGATGCGCGTTGCAGGTGGTCAGCTCACTCCAGGAATTGCAGACGCCCACCACGGGCCGGCCGTCAAAGGCAGGGCCGGTAAAGCCTTCAGCGCGCAAGTAAGCGCGATTCGACATTGTGGTGAGCGTGTCTGAGCCGAACCAGTCGCGGCTGCGCAGAGGTGTGCTTCCGTTTCCGTTCTTGTTTGCCATTTAGGGCTCCTTTGGGTGCGGCCCCGCTCCTGAAAATGCCATAGAACCGCCGACAGAGGATAATATCAGAGAGACGGGGGTAGTTCGGAGTTCGGAGTTTTTCAGTTCGGAGTTGTTCGGCTGGGAACTGGGAAACTCCGAACTGAGCAAACTCCGAACTCCGAACGGATAAGCGCGAAAAGGTAGAAAAGCGTGAAGCGTATTGTGATCGTCGTCGGTTCGCTGTTGTGCCTGATCTACGCCGGTGACTACGCCGTGGTGCGGTTCAGGATCCCCAAAGGCCGCGACCCCTTTGGAACCGTGCAGGTACGAATCTATTACTCTGTAACGAAGAAAGACGGTAAACCAGATTTCTATTTCAACCCGCCCGAAAACCAGCCCTGTGTTCGCTCCCTGTTCCCGCATTTCGGGTACAGCCCATGCTGGTACCTGAAGCGGCACAAGGTGCAGAAGATTAGCATGTGAGAGTTCGGAGTTTTTCAGTTCGGAGTTCGCAGTTGTTCAGTTCGGAGTGGTTAGCCGCGGAAAACAGGATGCTCGAGGTGGCTAAGGCGATCTTCCAAGCGCTTGATTTCAGACCGCACGAACTCGCGCAAGTCCTCAATGCGCTTGTCGAAGTGGTGAGTCTGGTAGAGGGCTGACATAGCCTGGGTCACAATGACGGTTGCCAGGGCCAAAAGAAGCTGTTGAGGTGTCACGGCCAGAAACCTCCCCCGTCGCACTTCTCGGTTGCGTTGAGACTTCCTACGAACCCATAAGAGCACGACTTTGTACCAAAAAACAAGGATTTCAACCAATTTCAACCGGGTTGTAGTTCGGGCTTCGTGGTTAATGGTTTGCGAACCCCGAACTGATGAACTCCGAACTGGGAGTTAGTTCTTCTGACCCAACACTTGTTCGAAGAAATCCAGCGCTCGCGGATCGTTCGATTGGCCGAGCCAGAACATTGCCTGTTTCCGGACTGCGGGATTCGAGTTGGTGCGTGCGGTCTGAATGAGCAGTGGCACTCCCTGATCCTTCGGGAGCTGACTCAAGGCGAATACGGCGCGCTTTTTGACTTCAGTTTCGGGGTCCTTTTCGATAGCCTCGGTGATGGCCGAAGCCGCCTTTTTGCCCGCCTTCTGGCTTAGCCAGAACAGCGCCTGTCCGCGTACCTTCGAGCTTGAGTCATTGCGGGCCGATTCGATAAGGGCGTCCACCGCTGCAGGCTGCTTGCTGATGGAGAGGTCAAACATCAGCTTTTCGCGGAAGCTGTCGTCGCGATCTTCGCGCGCCAAGCGATGCAGGGTTTCGAAGCCGGAGCGTCCGCGCGCTGATCCCAACCAGAAGGCGGAGCGCTCTCGCAGCTTCTCCGGCTGACCCGGAGCCACGAATCCATCAAGAGCGCGTTCCGCGGAGGGATCAGCGTGCAGCGCGATGGCGAGGACAGCGCCGTCGCTGACGTGATCGCGATCGTCTGCGTTTACAAGACCACTGCCTGATCCTGCTACCAGCGAAGCGAGCATAGCTACGCTTTCTGCCGCGGGAACCGACGTCAGCCAATAAACCGTGCGCCCCCCGGCATTGACTTGGCAGTCTTCCGAGAAGACGCGTACTTTTTCGACGGCGTGGTTCTCGACGCGAAAAAACACCAGGAGAGCCTGCGATCCCTCGAGGTCCGCCTGGTGTGGGCTCGAGTTCATATTCATCCCTTCTCCCGCTTCGAGGCGGCACTCACCGCAGTAGGAACCGGAGTTCCCGTCGTTCCACGAATCACTGCAGCAAACCTCGTGGTCTCCAGCCAACATGGGAACCGCGTAGCCGATCCAGGCGGCCGTAGCTTGACTGGCAACGATGGATCGGAAGGTGGATTCGAGCCCGCCGGCAGCCGAACGTTGCTGCAGGTTCGCACCAGCGATCTGCGGCGCCTGCGCGGCGGCAAACGCAACAGACGCGATGGCAACCAAGGCCTTTGCAGCACAGCGTAGGGAATTTTCGGGTCTCATGCTGTTACCCTCCTCGTATCAGTTCGGAGTTACTCAGTTTGGAGTTCCCCTCTGTTCGGCGCCCCTGAGCTCGGATATGAGCAACTCCGAACTGAAAAACTCCGAACTGAACAAAAAGTCTAGTGATTGAGCAACTCCAACATGTAGTCCGTTCCCTCTTTCGAGCCCATCAGCGAGATTTTAGACACGATGTATTTCTTCATCTCGGGGTCTGTCTCCTTGCGAGCAGTTTCGATCAAGGCATGCGCGTTGCCCTGAATGAACAGCGCGTCTACCACGGCCTTGCGCGTCTCTGCATCCATGTTGCTGGCATAGATCGAAGCGAGCGCATCACCCGTTTGCTTACCTCCCATCAATCCGAGACTGTGGATGGCTTCGCGCCGCAATTCGGGGTTCGTTTCCGTGCGCGCAATCTCGATGAGTCTTTGACCGTTCCCGCCGAGGAACATGGAGTGGAGAATTTCTTTCTTCAGGTCCACCGAAGTTTCCTGCGTGTAGAGTTGCCCAAGTTGATCTTGCGCACCCATCAGCCCAAGGCTATGGATGGCCTCGCGCCGCAGCTCAGGGTCCCTCTCCGTACGCGCCAGCTCGAAAAGCCGCTGACTGTTTCCGCCCAGGAACATGGCATGGATGATTTCCTTCTTAACGTTGGTTGCGGTCTCCTGCTGATAGAGCTCCCAGAGCTGATCCTGTGCGCCCACGAGACCGAGTTGGTGAATGGCGTCGATGCGCAGCTCCGGCACGCGTTCGCTCTTGGCAGCGGTCAGCAAGCGGTCACGATCGCCGCTGATCATGAAGTCATGCAGGATTTGGCGCTTCACCCCCACATCGCTCGATGAGGCGTAGATTTCCGCGAGCAACTGGCGGCTTTCTTTTCCGCCGAAGAGGGCGAGGTCGTCCAGAGCCTTCTTCTGTAATTCGGGATTCGAGCTGCCCCGCGCGATTTGTGCCACCGCCTCACGCGCCTGAGGCGAACCGCTCTGGCTCAGCACAAACAGGGCGCGTTCCTTGAGCTTGGCCGGCTGGTCACCCTGAATGAACTTTTCAAGCAGCGGAACCGCTTTTTGCGGGTCGGAGTTCATAAGGCCGTTGATGGCGAGCAGCTTCAGGTCTTCATCCGGTTGGTCCTGCACCTGCACCTGCTGACCGCTGGCCTGCCGCATTTGGATTTGCAGGGCCTGAGCGTCCTTTAGCCAGCGGCTCTGGGGATAAGCCTTTCCGAGCTGATCCAGCGTAGAGAGCGCCTGCTCGCGTTGCCCCTCCTTATTTAGGGCGTACGCCTTCCAGTACAATGCCTCGTCGGCGTGATTCCCGTGCAGGCTGGCGAGCTGAGTGAACTTGTCGACGGCTGTTTGCCACTGATGATCGTCCAGCGCCTGTGTGCCTTCTTTGTAAAGAGCGTCGCCCTGCTGTGCCTGTGCTGCATCGCCAGGGGTGTCGCTTACGCTATCCGCCGCCCAACTGGCGACGAGCACCCGACCGTCAACCGGAGACTCTGCGTCGCCTGCAAGCTCGACCGCGGCAGTGAATCGGCTCGCCTGCCCGACTTCAGCCTCAATCTGCCGGGCTGACATCGCAACCGGCAGGCTGGCAGTGAGCGCCAGCAGCAATACAAATTGCATCTGATCTTTCATTCTGATTTTCTCCTAACAATTCTCTACAAGTCCGTTCATGTTCACGGGAGCCTGTCCAGCCGGTCATTCCGAGCGCCCACAGCAGAGGAACCGAATATCGTAGGGGTACGGCTTGCCGTACCCTCATCTCGCTGGAGCAACAGCGCAGGGTGCGGCAAGCCGTACCCCTACGATATTCGGCCTGCTACAAGCTGTTCTGACTTTGCCTCCGGTTTGCCGCCTTCACGCGCGCCTGCAGTTGCGAGTCGACCACCTGCATCTTGAAGAGCATTCCCTGCGACTCAATGCGCCGGCGAAGCTCGTCCAGTTCTTCCGGCGAAACACTGGAAGGACTGTGCGCAACGGTCAGGAGGACGCGCCCCAGGTCATCGAGAACGCTGGAAAGACCCGGCTCGCCCAACCGTTCGGCGGTCTCTTGATAGATCCGATTGCCCGCCACCAACTGCTGAGCCTGTTCCTGCTCCCAGGAGATGTCGACCTTTCGGTCGCCGCCGGTTTCCTCAGAATTTGCCAGCGCCAGCAGCAGGATTTGCGAACGCTCCACGTGGTCTGCGACCGCCGCCAACAGAATCCGGTCACGAGCTTGCGCCGAAATTGCCGTTTCCACCGGTTTCTCGTGCCGGGGCCAGAAGCGGCCGGCCACGAAGGCGAGCGCCACTAACGCGGCCACCGCGCCTCCGAGCGCCCAGCGTTGCCAGGGGAACGCCCAATCCCAACTGAATCGCTGCCGGGGAGCAGGCTTGGCTGCGAGGTGCGGTTGCAGGCGGTGCCACACTTGTTCGCCATAAGTATCGTCGCGCTCCGGAACTGGTGACCCGTCAACCGCGGCCAGCACAAACTCCAGGTTGGCCTTCTCCGCCCGGCAGGAGGCGCACTCCGCCAGATGGGCCTCAATCGCAGCCCGGTCCACCGGTTCCTGGTACTGATAGAGGGTCAGGTCGTTTTCGTCGATATGCTTCATCCGGCCACACTTGTCAGGGGCGCTAAGGCTTTACGAAGTTTCTTCACCGCCCGAAAGATATTGTTCTTGGCAGCTTCGCTGCGCAAACCCATGGTCCGGCTGATTTCTTCGATAGACATACCCTCAAAATGCCGGAGCACGAAGGCGGCCTTTTCCTTCGGGCTCAGTCCGGCCAGCACGCCATCGATCTGCTGCTGGACTTCGGCGCTGAACAGCACGCGATCCGGCAAAGGGTCGCCCGCCGGCAAAGGCTGAGGTCCGTCCGCGCCTACCGCGTCAATAGACTCGCGGCCCGTATCGTGCCGCTGCCGCAGGCGCATGCAATCGAGCGCGCAGTTCACCGCGATGCGATGCAGCCAGGTGCCGAAGTTGGCGCGGCTCTCGAATTGCTTCAACCGCTTGTAAGCCCGCAGGAAGGTTTCCTGCACCACGTCTTCAGCGTCTTGTTCGTTGCTCGTCATGCGATAGGCCAGACGGAAGATGGCGCGGCTGTGGCGCTCCACCAGCGTGCGGAACGCGTCACTGTCTCCGGCCAGCGCCAGTGCCACCACCACTCCGTCGTCTTGTTCCATCCGACACCTTAGACTGGCGTTTCACGTGCCCGGTTAGGTGCGCCCGTGGCCAGGATGGCCACGCCACCTGGCACGGACTTCCAGTATGTGCCCCAGAGGCGGTAACGTGCTGGCGGGGCAAGCCCCGGCCCCTACCCCAACAAAAGGGAACCAAACCAAATCCGATTGCGTACGTCCAAGAGTGAGAGTGCTGGGCTTAAGACTCGAACGGCGTAGCTTGTACATAAGGTCTAACTGAAGAATACAGCGGAGGAATCATGAACGAAAACCCTGAAGCCCTGATTCGCCTGGAAGGTGTAACGAAGGTCTTTATGACTGATGAGGTCGAGACGCACGCCCTGTCAGGCATCTTTTTGGAGATCAACCGGGGTGAGTATGTCTCCATCTCCGGACCCTCAGGCTGCGGCAAGTCGACTTTGCTCTCCATTCTTGGACTGCTCGACTCACCGAGTGAAGGTAAGTTTCAGTTGAACGGGACCGGAGTGGAGAACCTCGATCTGGGAGACCGCGCTCGCATTCGCAATCGCGAGGTCGGATTTATTTTTCAAAGTTTCAATCTCATCGGCGATCTCAACGTTTACGAGAACGTCGAATTGCCGCTCACCTATCGCGGCATGCCCTCGAGCGAGCGCAAACAGCGGGTGATTGAATCGCTGGAGCGCGTGGGCATGTCGCACCGCATCAAGCACTACCCGTCGCAGCTTTCAGGCGGCCAGCAGCAGCGCGTAGCTGTGGCGCGCGCCCTGGTGGGTTCGCCCTCGATCTTGCTTGCTGACGAGCCCACGGGTAATCTCGATTCCAAAAACGGCGATGCGGTGATGGAGCTTCTGCGCGACCTGCACCGGTCCGGAGCTACCATCTGCATGGTCACCCATGACCCTCGCTTTGCACGTTATGCCGAGCGCACCGTGAACCTGTTCGACGGCCGGGTGGTGGAAGAGAGTGAAATGGAAATGCTCAGCCAGGCTGCGGCTGGTCCGGTGAACTGAGGAAGGTATGAAGTAGGGCCGGGGCTTGCCCCGGCCACTTTCGCTCCAGCTTCCTGACCCAGATCAAAGGCCGGGGCAAGCTCCGCCCTTTCCGAATCCTGCTTTGAAAAACCCTTTTTCATGGTTTCTGGGTGCCGCCGGGCGGCATGGTGCACTGGTGAGAAATCCAGAAGTTTGCCGTAGGCTGCACCTACTCACGGTCGGCCCCTCGGGGGGCCCGGATCGGCAGGGCTATCCTTCGGGCCGTTCAGGGTGAAGAGGTCCGCACCTCACGGGGCCGGGATCGGCGCTAATCGTCGCGACCGTAATGAGAATGAAGGTTAGTCCGTTATGGCGGAGAAAACGTGAACTTTGTTGACGCTTTTGTTGTCATTTTCGTTTCTCGTGTCGAGTAAGCATCATGCGGCTTTCAGGCCGACGCCTTCAAGGAGGTTGTCGAGAGCTTGGGTGACGGCGAGATA